>JAFXQD010000055.1 GCA_017527365.1 Oscillibacter sp. | reverse complement strand
GCCTTGACGCCCATGGTCATCACGGCGCGTATGGTCAAACTGCTTTACCCGGATTGCAAGGTTGTGTTTGTCGGGCCCTGCGCGTCCAAGAAGTCCGAGGCGAACCGCCGGACAATCCGCTCCGACGTGGACTTTGTGCTCACGTTCGAGGAAATGCAGGGCATTTTCGACGCCAAGGGAATCGACTTTGCAAAAATTGAGGAAGCCCCCGACCCCGACGAGAAACTGGAGAACGGCACGGGATACGGGCGCGGGTTCGCAATCAGCGGCGGCGTGGCGGCGGCTGTCGCCGACACGATTAAACGCCTCAAGCCGGAACTGGAAGTCAACATCGAACGCGCCGACGGCTTGCGCGAGTGCCGCAAGATGATGATGATGGCGAAGGCGGGCAAATATCCCGGCTACCTGCTGGAAGGGATGGCGTGTCCGGGCGGATGCGTGGCGGGCGCGGGCACGATTGCGCCCGTTGCGGTAGGCACGGCGAACGTGGAGAAGTTCAAGAAGTCCGCCGCGCTCCAGAGCTGCACGGAAACGCCGTACCTGACCAGCCTCAACGACGTGGAAATGGCGCACCTTATCACGCCTCCGGGCGGGGAAACCAAGTCCTATCCCGTCACGCGTTTGAGCGAAGCGGAGACAAGCGCGTAAGGCGCGAAAATCGGCGGGGAAGCCGCCGCCCCTCCGCCGCCTCTGGAAATCCCCGGCCGTACCGCATACGGTCGGGGATTCCGCTTTTCGCTTCCGGGAACGCGTCCCGCGCCGGGCTCAGTCCTCGACGGGCTTGAACTCTTCCTTGCCCGCGCCGCATACCGGACACACCCAGTCCTCCGGCAAGTCCTCGAACGCCGTGCCCGGCGCCACGTCGTTGTCGGGGTCGCCCTCGGCGGGGTCGTACACGTACCCGCAAGGCTCGCACTCGTACTTCTTCATAGTCTCTTCTCCTTTTCCGTAATATCCATTCGCGGAACTTGCGCTCCGGGAACAGCCGCTTGTTTAAAACCCGCCGGATTCCGCCCGGCTTTCGGCGCCTTGCGGTTCCCCGACGCCGGAAGCGCGTTTGGCAATGTCGAAATATTCCAGCTCCGCGCACTGGTAGTGCGCTACGTAAAAGACGGAAACCAGAATCGCCCACACGACAATCAGGAACTGCCACGCCATAGCCGGCATTCCGAACAGGTTCGGGTCGACATACTTCATCACGTCCGTAAAATTCCAGTAGCTTGTCTGCCCCACAATCTTGGCTACTTGCAGTTGGATGGACTGGCGGTAAACCATGTCCGGCAGAGCCGCCAGAACCCCCCAGCCCAGATAGCTCAAATCCAGCGCGAAAACCTGCCCCTTGAACCCGTTTGTCTGACGCTTGCTCATTTCCAGCGCCTGCATGACGCTGATTTCCGGGTTTTCCAGCAGGTTGTAAACCGCGAAGCGGTAGCGGTAAAACGCGATAATTCCGGGAATCACAAAGAGCATAGCCCACAGCGCGATAAAGACCGTCTTTAGCAACGCCAGCAAAATAATCTTCCCGGCGAAGGCGAAGCCGTCGAAGAGCGTCAAATACTCGGCGCGTTCGCCGCGGCGCACCGCCATGCAGTAAATGACAAACCCGGCGTCCAGCGTCAGGGACAGCATGAGCGTCAAGACCGCCAGAAACACATAAAGCAAGTTCATCCCGGAGCCGAGACCGCTCAGGAGCGACAGCGCCGCCCGCAACCCCAGCCAAAGCGCGACCATCCTGCGCGGCGAGACTTGCGCCTCCGCCAGCAAATCCCGCGCCCGCGCTTTGCAAGCCTTCCGGTCAATCCGTTCCGCCACGGCGGACACCCCTTTCCGTTTCTCTATCATTCGTCGCCCGCGTCCGGAACCCCCGGCGCGGCCTACGCGCTACAGTTTGCCACGTATCGCGCCGGGTGTCAATAGCAATTTGCAATTTTTCCGGGGCAAATCAAAAATACGTCGTCCGCCGCGCTTTTTCCGGTTGCGATTTCTCCCGCCGTGCGCTATAATCAGCTTACTTTACAGGAAAGCGGGGCGTTTCCATGCCGTTGCCCTACTCTGTGACAAGGGGCGTCGTACTGCGGGAGACCGTAACAAAGGAAACCGACAAGATTTTAACGCTCCTGACGGAAGAATATGGAAAAACGCCCGTCATAGCGCGGGGGGCGCGGCGGAAAAACAGCCCGCTCGCCGCCGCCGCCCAGCCGCTGGCGTACTCGGAGTGGACGCTTTATCAGCGCGGCAACTGGCGTTTCGCCAAAGAGGGGGACGCGATAGAGCTTTTCCCCGGACTGCGAAACAGCCTCGAAACGCTGTCGCTTGCGTTCTACTTTGCGGAGCTTGCGGAGGCCGCCGCCGTAGAGGACGTTCCCGCCCAGCCGCTTTTGCGCCATCTGCTGAACGGGCTGTACGCGCTCTCCGCGCTGTCGCGCCCGTTGCCGCTCGTGAAAGCCGCCTTTGAGCTGAAATTCCTATGTGTCGCGGGATTCGCGCCGCTTGCCGACGCCTGCGCCTACTGCGGCGCGGAAAACCCGTCCGAACCCATGCTTGACGTTGTTCAGGGCGTTTTGCGCTGTCGGGACTGCGCCCCCGGCAACAACGCGCACTCCGCCGCGCTCTGCCCGGATTCCCTCGCGGCTCTGCGGCGCGTCGTCTACGGCGACGAAAAGCGGCTCTACTCGTTCCGCCTCGCCCCCGACGCCCTAAAACGCCTTTCCGACGCCTCCGAACGCTTCCTTTTCGCGCAGATGGAGCGTCGTTTCCGGACGCTGGAATTTTACAAAAGCCTCTCCCTGCCGAACGGAACAAGCGAATGAAAGACTTTATTTTCGGCTCGTACAAAATGCGCGTGGACGTTGCGCGGACGCGCCGCCATTACTCAGGGCGTCCCGCGCCTTGGATTGGGTGCGACTGCGCCGGGTGCCGCAACTTTGCCCGCGCCGTCGGGACGCTTCCGCAAGCCGTCGCGGACTTTTTCCGCGCCCTCGGCGTAGACCCGCGCCAACCCGCCGAAACCTGCCACTATTACGCCGCCGACGCCGACAGCGTGTTTTCCAGCGCGTGGTACCACGTCTGCGGAGAACTTCTCGCGGGCGGCCCCGCGCCCGGCTCCGGTATGCGCTACGGCGCGGAGTTCGGGCTTTGCGACGGCGTTTCCGTCTCCGCCGCGACCGAATGCGATTTGCTTCCCGACGATTTCCCGCGCCCCTGCTTTCAAATCGAAATCTGGCTTTACCGTCTGCCATGGCTCTTGGACGAGCCGAACCCGTATTTTTCAGGACAGGAGAAACGCGTATGAGCGAACTTACCGAAAAATCAATCCGCACTTTGGAGCTTCCCCGCGTGTTGGAACTGCTGTCCGAACAGGCGGTAAGCGCGGAGGCGAAGGAACGCTGTCTCTGTATGCGCCCCGTTGACGAACGGGAGGACGCGGAACGACTGCTCAACGAGACCGACGCCGCCCGCGTTATGATTGGGCGGCACGGAAGCCCGTCGTTTTCGGGCGTGAAGCCCGTGGCGGAAGCCCTCGACCGGGCGGAGCGCGGCGGCGCGTTGAACCTGCGTGAGCTCCTGACCGTCGCGGGCGTCCTGACGGCGGCGCGGCGCACACGCGAATACTTCCCCGACGAACGGCAGGAGAGCGCCGCCCTTGACGGCTTTTTCCTGTCCCTGCGCGGAAACCGCTTCCTTGAGGAAAAGATACGCCGCTGTATCCCCGACGAGGACACCGTGTCCGACGCCGCCAGCCCCGAATTGGCGGACATCCGCCGCCATATGCGTATGGCGCAGTCGAAAAGCCGCCAAATCCTGCAAAAAATCATCACGTCGCCCAGCTACGCCAAGATTCTACAGGAATCCATCATCACCCAGCGCGACGGGCGCTTTGTCGTGCCCGTCAAGGCGGAACAGCGCGGAGCGTTGCCCGGCCTCGTGCACGACATCTCCTCGTCCGGCGCCACCGTGTTTGTGGAGCCCATGGGCGTCGTACAGGCGAACAACGAATTGATTGAGCTACAGGCGAAGGAACAGAAGGAGATTGACCGTATTCTCGCGGAACTGTCCAACGACGCCGCCGCGCACCGCCGCGACATTGAGGACGATTACAATACGCTTGTCCGGCTTGACATGATTTTCGCTCGCGGACAGCTTTCCTATAAAATGGACGCCGTGCGCCCCGTCCTGCGGCGCGACGGCGCAATCAAACTGCGCAAAGCCCGACATCCGTTGCTGAATCCCAAAACCGCCGTGCCGATTGACCTTTCCCTCGGCGAAGAGTTCGACACCCTTGTCATCACGGGGCCGAACACGGGCGGCAAGACCGTCAGCCTGAAAACGCTCGGACTGCTTACGCTTATGGCGCAATGCGGCTTGCACATCCCCGCCGGGGACGGAAGCGCGCTTTCCGTATACGAGCGCGTCCTTGCCGACATCGGCGACGAGCAGAGCATTGAGCAGAGCCTTTCCACGTTCTCCGCGCATATGACAAATATCGTCGCAATTCTGCAAGAGGCCGATTCCCACAGTTTGCTATTGTTTGACGAACTCGGCGCGGGCACCGACCCGGTAGAGGGCGCCGCGCTTGCGATAGCCGTCATCCGGCGCGTCCGGGCGCTGGGCGCGAAGTCCGCCGCCACCACCCATTACGCGGAGCTGAAAACGTTCGCCATGACGACCGCGGGCGTGGAAAACGCGTCGTGCGAATTTGACGTGGAGACACTCGCCCCCACCTACCGCCTGATTATCGGCATACCGGGCAAGTCGAACGCGTTCGCAATCTCGCGGCGTCTGGGACTGCCGGAGGACATCATAGCCGACGCCCAAGCGCAGATGAGCGGCGACAGCGTGCGCTTTGAGGACATCCTGACGCAACTGGAGGAAAAGCGGCAGGCGTTGGAACGCCGGGAAACGGAGGCGGAGCGGCTTTACCGTCAGCGGGAGGAGGACGCGAGAAAAGCGCGGGAGTTCCGGGAGCAGATGGAACGCGCCAAGGACAACGCGAAAAGCCGGGGGGAGGCGGAGGCGAAGCGCATTTTGAAAGACGCCCGGAGCGCGGCGGACGGCGTTTTCGCGGAACTGGACGCGTTGCGCAAGGCGCACGAAAAGGCGTTGCTGGAGCGCGGCGCCGTCGTCGATTCCAACGAGGCGCGGGCGGAACTGCGCCGCAAACTCCGGGAGGCGGAGGAAGCGTTGTCGCATCCCGACCCGCGGCAGGAGCCGATTCCCAAGCCCAGCCGTCCCATACGGGCGGGAGACCTTGTGGAGATTCCCGGCGTCCGGACGCCCGCCGAAGTCGTAAGCGCGGACGGGGAAATCCTGCGCCTGAAAGCCGGGGCAATTAACATGAAGGTGAAGGCGTCGGAAGTGCGGCTGATTGAAGCCCCCGAACGCGCCGCGCTTGCGCAGTCGGGCGGTAAAAAAAAGCGCGGCGCGTCCGTCGGCGCGGTGCCCAAGGGCGGCGTGGCAATCGCACCCCGCGCCGCCGCGCAACGGGAGCTTGACATTCGCGGCATGGAGACCATAGAGGCGGAAGGCGTCGTGGAAAACTTCCTGTCCGGGGCGGTCATGGGGCATTTGGAAACCGTCGTGATAATCCACGGCAAGGGCACGGGAGCCCTGCGGAAAGCCGTGCACGCGGTTTTGAAGCGCAACAAGGCGGTGAAGGCGTTCCGCCTTGGCGTGTACGGCGAGGGCGAGGACGGCGTAACCGTCGTGACCCTTAAAAAGTAAGGAGCGCGGGGTAGAATGAAAGCGGTATTGTTCGGAATTTATCTTTTATTGTTCAGTATTTTCCTGATAATCTGCGATACTTGGGGAATTGGCGCTGATTGGGTAGCGCTCTTTAGCCTTCCGTCCGCCGGATTCGTCCTCTACGGGCTTCTGCGCGGCGAATGGGGCGGCGGCGCGTCCGATTCCGGCAACCATGACGACAGCCAATAAATATGGAGGGATTTATTATGCAAGAGCTTGAAAAGCAATTCCACATCCGCTGTGCGCCCGGAGACGTGGGGCGCTACTGCATTCTCCCCGGCGACCCCGGACGCGTCCCCGCTATCGCCGCCTATTTCGACGACGCCCGCGAGGTCGCCTACAACCGCGAGTTTCGCGTCTTTACGGGCTATCTGCTCGGCGAAAAGGTCACGGCGTGTTCCACGGGAATCGGCGGGCCGTCCGCCGCTATCGCCATGGAGGAGCTCCGCAAGTGCGGCGCCGACACCTTCCTGAGAACCGGAACCTGCGGCGGGATTGATTTGAACGTCCGCGCCGGGGACATCGTGGTGGCGACGGGCGCCATACGCTACGAGCACACCAGCCGCGAATACGCCCCGATTGAGTTCCCCGCCGTGGGAAACTGGGAGGCGGTCAACGCGCTTGTCAACGCCGCAAAGGGGTTAGGCTATCGCGTACACGCGGGCGTCGCGCAGAGCAAGGACAGCTTTTACGGGCAGCACAGCCCGGACGCCTCGCCCGTCGGCTACGAGTTGAAGGCAAAATGGGAGGCGTGGAAACGCTTGGGCGTCAAGGCCAGCGAGATGGAGACCGCCGCGCTTTACGTTGTCGCCGCCGCGCTGGGCGTGCGTTGCGGGGCGTGTTTTCAGGTCATCTGGAATCAGGAGCGCGAACGCGCCGGGCTTGACCAAGACATGGTAACGGACACTTCCGCCGCCGTGCGGGTGGCCGTGGAAGCCCTGAAAGCCATGATTGCCGCCGACCGCGCCTAATTCTTCCGCTTTTTGCCAGTTTCTGTAACAATTTTGTAAAAAATTCTCCCTGATACTTGCAATCTTTCCGTTTTGATATTACAATGGGCGGCGACCCGCAACGAATCCGAATTTGGAGGAAACCGTCTATGTCAAAACGAATCCTTGCGCTGTTTTGCGCCCTGAGCATATGTTTTTCCCTCATTCCCGGCGCTTCCGCTCTGGAGGGCGAAGCCCGCCGCGCCGCCGATACCTTAATCACGCTTGGACTGCTTGCCGAGGCGGACGCCGACTACGATATGTCGCAACCCGCCAACCGCTTTTCCGCCGCCGTCATGCTGTCGCGTTTGTCGGACGCCGAGGAACCCGGCGCGGATTTTCCGAACCCGGCGGCGTCCGTTACGGCGAGCGAGTGGTTTCTTATGCTTTTACAAACGTTGGGCTATCGGGAAGGCGCCGACTTTACTTCCGCCGACGCCGCCGTATTCGCCCGCCGTATCGGGCTGTCCTCCCGCGCCTATACGGGAATGATGACGTTCGGCGACCTGTGCGAGTCCGCGCAAGACGCCCTGCGCTTT
The DNA here is from genome assembly GCA_017527365.1 of Oscillibacter sp. Classification (GTDB taxonomy): domain Bacteria; phylum Bacillota; class Clostridia; order Oscillospirales; family Oscillospiraceae; genus Oscillibacter. Next base: position 15,277 of record JAFXQD010000055.1, on the reverse strand, counting down.
CCTTATAAGGACGGCGGCGTAACCGTGGTCGGGCGCCTTGTGGAAAACGGAATCTGCTCGCAGTCCGCCGTCAACGCGCTGGGGCTGAACAATCCGGAACTGACCGCCCGGCAAATTTCAGACCGTTATATGTCCGCCGTGTTCAGCATGATTCTTTACGACGTTCCCGACCCCATTGACGAGGGCGAGCCATACGCCGACGCCAGCGGCTTCTTTATCTCCCCCGACGGCCTCGCCGTCACCAATTACCACTCCATCGAAGGCGCGGCGCAAGCCGTCGCCACGCTTGTGACGGGGGAATCCTGCATGGTGGAGCGCGTCGTCTGGTATGACGTTGAAATGGATTTGGCGGTCATCCGCGTGTCCCGGACGACTGTAAACGGACAGAGCGTTTCCGCGTTCGCGTGTCTGGAACTCGTCGGAACGGAGGATTTGCGCCCCGGCGACATCGCCTACACGTTAAGCAATCCCCTTGGGCTGGGCTTGGCGGTCAGTTCGGGCGTTATCAGCGCGACGGCGCGCAAAGTCGAGCGCTATTCGCTCCCGTGCGTCATGAACACAGCCGACATTTCGCAGGGCAGTTCGGGCGGCGCGTTGCTCAACGTTTACGGGCATGTCGTCGCCGTGACTTCCGGGGCGTACCGCGTCGGCAACAGCATGTATCTGGCCGTGCCCGTGGACATTGTCAAGACGCTTGACTTGACGGGGGAAGGGGAGACGCTGCAAGCCGTGTCGGATAAGGAATTGCAAAAATCTCTGGAAAAGCAGGCGGAATCGAAAGAGGCGGCGTGACACGCGCCTTTCCTACGCCCCGCTCATTGCGCCGATTTCTTATGAAATCGGCGTTTTTCATAAAACAAACGGGAAAAACAGTCATTTCGCCCATAAAAAAACGCTGTCAATTTTTCGCGGGAATTGATATAATAATAAATGTTATAATCCGGCAACCGGACAGCGATTTATACGGGAGGAAAGCAAGATGTACGAGACTATTCGCTATGAAAAATCCGAGGGAATCGGCGTCCTCACTATCAGCCGCCCCAAGGCGCTCAACGCCCTGAACTCCGCCGTCATCGGCGAACTGGAACAAGTCCTCTGTGAAATCGAAGGGGACGCGGAGCTCCGGGCGCTGATTGTCACGGGCGAAGGGCGCTCTTTCGTCGCCGGCGCCGACATCGGCGAGCAATGCCCCATGGACATCGCGCAGGGGCGCAAGTGGGGGCGGCGCGGAAGCGCGGTCATGCGCCGTATCGAGAAGCTGGAAATCCCGACTATCGCCGCCGTGAACGGTTTCGCGCTGGGCGGCGGGTGCGAGCTTGCCATGTCGTGCGACATCATCCTTGCCGCGCTCCCCAACGCCGAAGGCAAGGGCGGCGCGAAGTTCGGACAGCCCGAAGTGGGCTTAGGCATTACGCCGGGATTCTCCGGCACGCAGCGCCTGCCGCGCCGCGTGGGCGCCGCCAAGGCGAAAGAGCTGATTTTCTCCGGCAAGATGATTGGCGCGGAAGAGGCGAAGCGAATCGGGCTTGCGAACGAAGTTTACGCCCCCGAAGAGCTCATGGACGGCGCGGTTGCCATGGCGAAATCGTTCGCCGCCAACGCCCCGATTGCCGTCAAGTACAGCAAGGCTTGCATTGACCGCGGCTTGCAGATGGACATTGACGACGGAATCGCGCTGGAAAACGAGCTGTTCGCCATGTGTTTCGCCACGGAGGACCAGAAAGAGGGCATGGGCGCGTTCTTGGAGAAGCGCAAGGAGAAAAATTTCAAGAACAAATAATCGGCTGTCACGGCACGAAAACGGAAAGGGGAAAGCGTATGAAAAGAGTGCGCGTAATCAGCGCGGAAGAGGCGGCGTTGATGGTCAAGGACGGCGACACCGTCTCCACGGGCGGTTTCGTCAGTTGCGCGTGTCCGGAAGCGCTCACGAAAGCGCTGGAAAAGCGGTTCGTCGAGACGGGCCACCCCCGCGATTTGACGCTGTTCTTTGCGGCGGGACAGGGGCACCGCGACGGCACGGGCGGCGACCATTTCGGACATGAGGGAATGTGCAAGCGCGTCGTGGGCGGGCACTGGGACAGAGCCGCCAAACTCGGCGAATTAGCCCTTGCAAACAAGCTGGAGGCCTACAATCTCCCGCAGGGCGTCATTACCCATATGTACCGCGACATCGCCGCGCACAACATCGGCACCATTACCCATGTCGGGCTGTACACGTTCGTTGACCCCCGCAACGGCGGCGGCAAATTGAACGAGTGCACCAAAGAGGACTTGGTGAAAGTCGTCAACATCGAGGGCGAGGAGCGGCTTTTGTACAAGCCGATTCCTATCAACGTATGCCTTGTGCGCGGCTCCTACGCCGACGAGTACGGCAACTGCACCGTGCACCGCGAGATAGGCCCGCTGGACGTGACCGCGCAGTGTCAGGCTACCAAGAACTCCGGCGGCATTGTCATTGTGCAGGTGGAGAAAATCGTGCAGGGCGGGACGCTTGACCCGCGCCTTGTCAAGATTCCCGGCATTTACGTTGACGCGATTGTCGTCGGCTCCGTCGAGGACAACTTGCAGTGCCTCGGTATGCCTTACGACGGCGCGCTGTCGGGAGAGTTCCGGATTCCCGTGGACGAAATCCCGCCGATTCCGCTGGACGCCAAGAAGATTTTAGCCCGCCGCGCCGCGATGGAACTGCCCCCTGACGCCATTGTGAACCTCGGCACGGGCGCCCCGGAGAAAATCGCAAACGTCGCGGCGGAAGAGGGCATTTCCAACAAAATGACGCTGACGGTCGAAGCCGGGTCTATCGCAGGCGTTCCCTACGGCGGGACGCAGTTCGGCGGCGCGGCGAACTCCATGGCGATTCTTGACCACAACGTGCAGTTCGACTTCTATCAGGGCGGCGGGCTTGACGTTGCGTTCCTCGGCCTCGCGGAGACCGCCCCCAACGGAGACTTGAACGTGTCGAAGTTCGGGACGCGCCTCGCGGGCGCGGGCGGCTTCATCGACATCACGCAGAACGCAAAAAAGGTTGTCTATTGCGGCACGTTCACGGCCAAGGGGCTGAAAACTGCCTGTCAGGACGGCAAACTTGTCATCGTGCAGGAAGGCGCGAAAAAGAAGTTTGTCAACAAGGTGGAGCACATCACCTTCTCCGGCGACTACGCGAACAAGGTTCGCCAGCCCGTGCTCTACGTCACGGAACGCGCCGTCTTTGAACTCCGCCCCGAAGGCGTCACGCTCATTGAAATCGCCCCCGGTATCGACCTTCAAACGCAGGTTCTTGACCAGATGGAGTTTACGCCCAAAATCGCCGACGACCTCAAAACCATGGACGCCCGGATTTTCCGCGACGAGCTCATGGGGCTTGCCGACGACTAATCCGCCGCTTCCAACCGCGAGAGGATAAAGGAGGAGACCAATGGCATTGAAAACCGCTCAGGAATACGTTGATTCCTTGCGGGAACTCAAAACCCGCGTCTATATGTTCGGCGAGCAAATCGAAAACTGGGTTGACCATCCCATGATTCGCCCGTCCATTAACTGCGTGGCCATGACTTACGCGCTGGCGCAAGACCCGCAATACAAAGACCTCATGACGGTGAAATCCAGCCTCACCGGACACACCATCAACCGCTTTACGCACTTGCACCAGTCTACGGAAGACCTGATGAACAAGGTTAAAATGCAGCGCCTTTTGGGACAGAAAACCGCGTCCTGTTTCCAGCGCTGCGTCGGCATGGACGCCTTCAACGCCGTGTTTTCCACGACCTACGAAATTGACGAGAAGCACGGGACGAACTATCACGAGAACTTCAAAAAGTTCCTGATTTACGTGCAGGACAACGACTTGACGGTAGACGGCGCCATGACCGACCCCAAGGGAGACCGCTCCAAGTCCCCGTCGCAACAGTCCGACCCCGACATGTACGTGCATGTCGTGGAGCGCCGACCCGACGGAATCGTCGTCTGCGGCGCGAAATGCCATCAGACAGGCTCCATCAACTCCCATTGGCACCTGTTCATGCCGACTATCGCCATGAAGGAGGCGGACAAGGACTGGGCGGTTTCGTTCGCCTGCCCCACCGACGCCGAAGGGATGTACATGATTTACGGGCGGCAGTCCTGCGACACCCGCAAGCTGGAGGAATGCGCGTCCGTTGACGTAGGCAACGCCAAATTCGGCGGGCAGGAGGCGCTTGTCGTCCTTGACCATGTGTTCATCCCCAACGAGTATATTTTCCTGAACGGGGAATACGAGTTCGCGGGCATGATTGTGGAGCGGTTCGCGGGCTACCACCGCCAGAGCTACGGCGGCTGTAAGGTCGGCGTGGGAGACGTGGTAATCGGCGCGGCGGCGCTCGCGGCGGAGTACAACGGCGTGGAAAAGGCGTCCGCCGTCAAGGATAAGCTCATTGAAATGACGCACTTGAACGAAACGCTGTTCTGTTGCGGGCTTGCCTGTTCCGCGCAGGGTTGCAAGACCAAGGCCGGGAATTACCAGATTGACTTGTTGCTTGCCAACGTCTGCAAGCAGAACGTGACGCGCTTCCCGTATGAAATCGTGCGCCTTGCCGAAGACATCGCGGGCGGCCTCATGGTCACCATGCCGTCGCAGAAGGACTTCAATTCCGACACGGTTGTCGGGCGCAACGGGGAGACCATCGGCGAAATCTGCGAGAAGTTTTTCGCGGCGCGGGAGGGCGTTTCCACCGAAGACCGCCAGCGCGTCATGCGTTTCTTGGAGAACATGTGCCTCGGCGCGGCGGCGGTCGGCTACCGCACCGAATCCATGCACGGCGCCGGGTCGCCGCAAGCCCAGCGCATTATGATTGCGCGGCAGGGCGACATTGAGGGCAAGAAACAATTCGCCAAGGAAATCGCGGGCATTGAGTAATCCCGTATCCGACGGGGGCGGGGACGCGCCCGCCCCTTCCAACCCATTTTCAACGTAAGGAGCGAACATTATGGATTTTCATCTGAGCCGCGAGCACGAGCTTATCCGCAAGATGATGGCGGACTTCACCGAAAACGAAGTCAAGCCTATCGCCGCCGAAACCGACAAGACCGGCGCCTATCCCAGAGAGAACATCGAAAAGCTGTTTGATTTGGGCGTCATGGGCATTTGCGTGCCCAAGGAGTACGGCGGCGCAGGCGCCGACCCGCTTGCCTCCGCGATTTGCATTGAGGAGTTGAGCAAGCAGTGCGCCTCCACGGGCGACATCGTAGCCACGCACAACGGCCTCTGCTGCGACCCCATTCTGACCCACGGCACGGAAGAGCAGAAAAAGAAGTATCTGCCCATGCTGACCACCGGGCGCAAAGTCGGCGCGTTCTGCCTGACCGAACCCAACGCCGGCTCCGACGCCTCCAAGGGGCAGACGGAAGCGAAGCTCGTCGGCGACCACTATGTGATGAACGGCTCCAAGATTTTCATCACCAACGGCTATGTGGCGGACGTGTTCGTCGTGTTCGCCATGACCGACAAGAGCAAGGGCACCCGCGGCATTTCCGCTTTCATTGTGGAAAGCAGTTTTCCGGGCTTCTCCGTCGGCAAGCACGAGGAAAAGATGGGCTTGCACGGCTCCCCCACGGCGGAAATCGTGTTCACGGACTGCATAGTCCCCAAGGAGAATATGCTGGGCAAGGAAGGCAAGGGCTTTGGCATTGCCATGCAGACGCTGGACGGCGGGCGTATCGGAATCGCGGCGCAGGCGCTGGGAATCGCCGAGGGCGCGTTGAACGAGGCGAAGGAGTACACGAAAGGCCGCGTGCAGTTCGGCAGACCTATCGCCGCCTTCCAGAACACGCAGTTCACGCTCGCGGACATGGAGCTTGGCTGTCAGGCGGGCAAACTCTTGACCTACCGCGCCGCCGTCATGAAGGGTAACGGCGAACGCTACACCAAGGAAGCCGCCGAAGCGAAACTGTTCTGCTCCGAACACGCCATGAAGACCACGACGAAAGCCCTGCAAATGTTCGGCGGCTACGGCTACACCAAGGACTATCCCATGGAGCGCATGATGCGGGACGCCAAAATCACGGAAATTTACGAGGGCACGTCCGAAGTACAGCGTATCGTGATTTCCGCCAACATGGGTCTGAGATAAGGAGGACTAACCGCAATGAAAATTATCGTCTCCATTAAGCAAGTCCCGGACACGTCCGGGAAAGTCGCCGTCAACCCCGACGGCACGCTGAATCGCGCCTCCATGCAGACCATTACCAACCCCGACGACATGAACGCCCTCGAAGCCGCCCTGAAAATTAAGGACGAAACGGGCTGTAAGGTTATCGTCATTACCATGGGGCCGCCCCCGGCGGCGTCCATGCTCCGCGAAGCCCTCGCCATGGGCGCGGACGAGGCCGTGCTTGTCTCCGGGCGCGAGTTCGGCGGCTCCGACACCTACGCCACCTCCCAGATTTTAGCCGCCGCCGTGCAGAAAATCGGCGTTGACCCCGACGACATCGTGATTTGCGGGCGGCAGGCCATCGACGGCGACACCGCGCAAGTCGGGCCGCAAATGGCGGAAAAGCTCCGCCTGCCCCAAGTCACTTACGCCGCGCAAATCCACAAGGACGGCAACGAAATCACCGTGCAGCGCATGTTAGAGGACGGCTACATGACGGTTAAGGTCAAGACGCCGTGCCTGCTGACCTGTATCAAGGAGCTGAACAAGCCCCGCTATATGAGCATTGGCGGCATTTACTCCGCCTACGAAAAGCCGCTTGTCACGTTCGACTATGAGGCGCTCAAAGACAGCCCGCTTATCGACCCCTCCACAATCGGCTTGAAAGGCTCCCCGACGAATATCTTCAAGAGCTTCACGCCGCCGCAGAAGGGCGAAGGAATCATGCTCGAAGGCAACGGCAAGGAGACCTGCGAAAAGCTCGCCTCCATCCTCGTCGAAAAGCACATCATCTGAGAAACTGCCGCCCCGTTGCGGGGAATACGAAGAAGGGATAAGGAAATATGTCTACTTTTAACAGCGCTGACATCGGCGCGTTCAAGGACGTGTGGGTTTTCTGCGAACAGCGCGAAGGCAAGCTCATGCCCACCGACTTTGAGCTGATTTCCAAGGGGCGCGACCTCGCCGACGAGCTGGGCGTGAACCTGTGCGGACTGCTCCTCGGCGACGACGCGGACGGTATCGCCAAAGAGCTTGGCGGATATGGCGCCGACAAGGTGTACGTGTGCAACCATCCCCTGCTGAAAGTCTACACCACCGACGGGTACGCGAAAGTCATCTGCGACGTGATTCGGGATTTGAAGCCGGAGGCGTTTCTGATTGGCGCGACGAACATCGGGCGCGATTTGGGTCCGCGTTGCGCGGCGCGTTTGCATACCGGGCTTTGCGCCGACTGCACCCACCTTGACGTTGACGTTCCCAATTATATTCAGTTCCTGCGCGAATCGTCTACTTTGGACGTGGACTCCATGAAATGGGACATGGGCGACCGCAACCTGAAAATGACGCGCCCGGCGTTCGGCGGGCACCTTATGGCTACGATTATCTGCCCGCGCTTCCGCCCCTGCATGGCGACGGTTCGCCCCGGCGTCATGAAGAAGAACGCGTTCGACCAAGCCAAAGCCGACGCCTGCGAAATCGTCCACCCCGCTTTCGAATTGAGCGAAGGCGACTTCCAAACGGAAGTGACGGAAGTCGTGAAGGCGGCGAAGAAGCTGGTAGACCTCATCGGCGCGGATTATATCGTGTCCGTGGGGCGCGGAATCAGCAAGGACGTGGAAGGCGGGATTAAGCTCGCCGAAGAGCTGGCGGCGGAACTGGGCGGCGTCGTGGGCGGAAGCCGCGCCACCATCGACAGCGGCTGGCTGTCCGCCGACCATCAGGTAGGGCAGACGGGCAAGACCGTGCACCCGAAGGTCTACATTGCCCTCGGCATTTCCGGAGCCATCCAGCACAAGGCGGGTATGCAGGATTCCGAATGTATCATTGCCGTGAACAAGAACGACACCGCGCCCATTTTCGAGATTGCCGACTATGGCATTTGCGGCGACCTGTTCAAAGTCACGCCGTTGCTGACGGAAGCCATCCGCGCCGCCAAAGCCGCTAAATAACGCGCTTTCGACGCATGAAAACGCCCCTCCCGTTTGGGAGAGGGCGTTTTTTGTTACCGTTGATTTGCCGCGCCGAAAAATTTGCGGGAGATACGCGGCGTTACTTGCCGCCGTTGTTGGTATCTTTCAGCAGTACGTCGTGGGCGCCGCCCTCGACAATCGACACCGACGAAACCAGCGTCAGTTTCGCCTTTTCGCGCAGTTCCGGGATGGTCAGCGCGCCGCAGTTGCACATAGTAGAGCGGATTTTCGCCAGCGTGGACGCCATGCCGTCGGACAACGCGCCCGCGTAGGGCACGTAGGAATCCACGCCCTCTTCAAAGCTCAGTTTGGACGCGCCGCCCAAATCGTACCGTTGCCAGTTGCGGGCGCGGGCGCTCCCCTCGCCCCAGTATTCCTTCATATAACTGCCGCCAATGAGGATTTTGTTGCTCGGCGACTCGTCGAACCGGGAGAAGTACCGCCCCAGCATACAGAAATCCGCGCCCATGGCGAGCGCCAGCGTGATGTGGTAGTCCTGCACAATGCCGCCGTCGGCGCACAGCGGGACATAGACGCCCGTCGATTCAAAATACTCGTCGCGGGCTTTGGCGGCGTCAATGACGGCGGTCGCCTGTCCGCGCCCGATGCCCTTGGTCTCCCGCGTAATGCAGATTGACCCGCCGCCGATTCCGATTTTGACGAAATCCGCGCCCGCGTCGGCAAGGAAACGGAAGCCGTCGCCGTCCACGACGTTCCCCGCGCCGACTTTCACGCTGTCGCCGTAGCGCGAGCGAATCCATGAGAGCGTGCGCGACTGCCATTCCGAAAAGCCCTCGGAGGAATCAATCACGAGAATGTCGACCCCGGCGTCAACCAGCGCGGGTACGCGCTCCTCATAGTCCCGCGTGTTAATGCCCGCGCCCACGACATAGCGCTTTTTGCTGTCCAGCAGTTCCAACGGGTTTTCCTTGTGGGAATCGTAGTCCTTGCGGAACACGAACGAATCCAGCCGCCCGTCGGGCGCGACAATCGGCAACGCGTTGAGCTTGTGTTCCCAAATGATGTCGTTCGCCTCGCTCAACGTGACGCCCGCTTTCGCCGTCACTAACTTTTCAATGGGCGTCATAAAGTCGGCGACTTTCGCGTCGGGCTTCATGCGGCTTACGCGGTAGTCTCGGCTCGTGACAAGCCCCAGCAGTTTGCCCGTGCCCGTGCCGTCCTCCGTGACCGCCATCGTGGAATAGCCCGTGCGGGCTTTGAGCGCCATCACGTCGGCAAGCGTGTCGTCAATGCGCAGGTTGGACGCGCTGACGACAAAGCCCGCTTTCGTGTGCTTGACGCGCCGCACCATCTCCGCCTGTTGCGCGATAGGTTGCGAGACGTAGATGAACGCCACGCCGCCTTCTTTCGCCAACGCCACGCCCATTTTCTCTCCGGACACCGCCTGCATGACGGCGGAGACCATGGGGACGTTCATATACAGGGGGGAGACCTCGCCCCGGCGGAATTTGGCAATCGGGGTTTTCAGGGATACGTTCGCGGGTACGCACTCCGCCGACGAATAGCCGGGGACAAGCAGGTATTCGCTGAACGTGCGGGAAGGTTCCGGGAAGAAATACGCCATAACGCGCCTCGCTTTCTTTAACAAAGATAGTTGCGGACAGCCGCTTTCTTTCTGGTAGGGTCTTGCCGTCAGACGCTGAAATAATCCTTCGCGGCATCGAACAGCCCAAGGTTGTAGTTGCCGGGCACGTTCTTATACAGCGCGGGCCCGACGCGCTCCGAATGCCCCATCTTGCCAAACACGCGCCCGTCCGGGGACAGGAGCCCCTCCGCCGCCCACGCGGAGCCGTTCGGATTGTATTCTGCTTTCATGGACGGGTTGCCGCGCAAATCGACATACTGCGTGGCGATTTGCCCGTCGGCGCCCAGCTCTTTCAGCAAGTCATGGGGGCACAGGAAGCGCCCTTCGCCGTGGGAAATCGGGACGTTGACAATATCGCCCTCCCGAACCCTTGACAGCCAAGGCGAGCGGCGGGACACGACACGCGTCCGCACAATCCGCGACTGGTGCCGCCCGATGACGTTGTAACTGAGCGTGGGGCAGTCCGCGCCCATGTCGCGGATTTCGCCGTAGGGCACGAGGCCGAGTTTGATTAACGCCTGAAAGCCGTTGCAGATTCCCAGCATTAAGCCGTCGCGCTGTTTGAGCAGTTCCATGACGGCGTCCGTCACGCCGGGATTGCGGAAGAACGCGGTGATGAATTTGCCGGAGCCGTCCGGCTCGTCGCCGCCGGAGAAGCCGCCCGGTATAAAGATAATCTGGCTTTGCGCGACTTTCGCCGCGAATCGGTTCGCGGATTCCTCCACGCCCCGCGCCGATTGGTTGTTAATGACAAAAATGTCGGCTTCCAGCCCCGCCCGCATGACGGCGCGGGCGCTGTCGTATTCGCAGTTCGTGCCGGGGAATACGGGTATCAGGACGCGGGGCTTTTTCACGCCGACTTTCGGCGCCAAGTCTATCTTGTGCGTGTTCGCCAAGACGGGCGCCCACGCCTCCGGGGCTTCTGAGCGGAGCGGATACACGCCCTCCAACACGCCCTCGTTCAGCGACAGCAGTTCCGTGACGGGGACGCGCTCCCCGCATACGCTTACGACGGGCTCCAGCGTCGTGACGCCGATTTTCACGCCGCTGTCCGCTTCCTCCGACAGTTCCGCGACAATCGCGCCCGGACAAGGTTCGTACCACGGCGCGGACGCGCCCTCGGCGGCGCGGAATCCGACGCGGTTGCCGAACGACATCTTCATGACCGCCTCCGCGACGCCGTACTCCACCGCCCACGCCGACTTGACTTTCCCCGCCTTGCAGAGCGCGTGGAACTCTGCCCACGCCTTTTTCAGCGCGGCGTAATCCGTGCCGCCCGACGCGCCAAAGAGGTAGACCGGGCTTCCCGCGCCGCGCCGGATTCGCTCGAACTCCGGCGACAGCACGTCCCCGGCTTTCGCGTGGGCGATAGCGAACGAAACCAGCGTCGGGGGCACGTCCATGTCAAGGAACGACCCCGACATGGAATCCTTGCCGCCAATCGCCGCGACGCCCAATTCCAACTGCGCCTCCAACGCGCCCAACAGCGCCGCGAACGGCTTGCCCCAGCGCGTCGGCTCCTGACGGAGCTTTTCAAAGTATTCTTGGAAGGTCAAGTACGCGTCGCGGTAGTCGCAACCCGCCGCGCACAGCTTCGCCAGCGACAGAATCACGCTTCGCCGCGCCCCGTCAAACGGGCTTTCGACCATGCTTTCCGGGTCAAAGCCCCACGACATCACGCTGCAATCGTCGGTTTCCTGTCCGGGCAGCACGGGCAACAGCGCCGCCATGACCTGCGCGGGCGTCGTCTGCGAAATCCCGCCAAAGGGCATGAGCACGGAACCCGCGCCGACCGTGGAATCAAAGCGTTCGGCAAGTCCGCGCCGCGACGCTATGCGCAAATCCGCCGCCATTCCCCGCAAAGTCTGCGGGATAGGTTCGGGACGTTTGCCGCCGTCCGCGACTTTTACGGTAGTATGTTTCTCCGCGCCGTTCGTATTCAGGAACGCCCGCGACAAGTTGACGATTGTCGCGCCCCGCCACTTCATGACCATGCGCGGCGATTGCGTCACTTCCGCGACTTGGTACGCCTCCAAATTTTCCCGTTCCGCCGCTTCCATGAATTTCCCGGCGTTCTCCGGCGCGACGACCACCGCCATCCGCTCCTGCGATTCGGAAATGGCTAACTCCGTGCCGTCCAGCCCTTCGTACTTCTTCCGCACGGCGTCGAGGTTGATTTCCAGCCCGTCCGCCAGCTCGCCGACAGCCACGCTCACGCCGCCCGCGCCGAAATCGTTGCAACGCTTAATCAGCCGCGTGACCGACGCGTCGCGGAACAGTCGTTGCAGTTTGCGCTCCTCCGGGGCGTTGCCCTTCTGGACTTCGCTCGCCATCGTCGCCAGCGACTTTTGGTTATGGCTCTTGGAAGAGCCCGTCGCGCCGCCGATACCGTCGCGCCCCGTGCGCCCGCCTAACAGTATCACAACGTCCCCCGGCGCGGGGCGTTCCCGCACGACGTTCGCCGCCGGCGCCGCGCCCGCGACCGCCCCGATTTCCATACGCTTGGCGACGTATCCGGGGTGGTACACTTCGCTGACAAGCCCCGTGGCAAGCCCGATTTGGTTGCCGTAGGACGAGTACCCGGCGGCGGCGGTCTGGGCAATCTTGCGTTGCGGGAGTTTGCCGGGAAGCGTTTCGCCGACAGGGGCGCGGGGGTCGCCGCCGCCCGTCACGCGCATGGCTTGGCAAACCCACACGCGCCCGGAAAGCGGGTCTCGGATACAGCCGCCAATGCACGTAGCCGCGCCGCCGAACGGCTCGATTTCCGTCGGGTGGTTGTGCGTCTCGTTCTTGAACATCAACAGCCATTCCTCCGGCTTGCCGTCCACAGTAGCCGTAACGCGCACCGAACAGGCGTTGATTTCCTCGCTCTCGTCCAGATTCTTCAGGATTCCGCGCTTTTTCAGGACTTTCGCGCCGATTGTGGCAATGTCCATCAGCGTCTGCGGACGGGCGGCGGCTTTGTCGCCATACGCTTCCCCGCGTGCCGACAGATAACGCTCATATGCCGCCGCGACTTCCGGGGACAGGATTTCCGCGCTGTCAATGCGCGTGGAAAACGTGGTATGGCGGCAATGGTCTGACCAGTAAGTGTCAACGACGCGGATTTCCGTCACGGTAGGGTCGCGGCGCTCCTCGTCGCGGAAATAGGCTTGCAGGAAGCGCAGGTCGTCAACGTCCATGGCAAGCCCCATGCGGTCAAGCAGTTCCGACAGCCCGCTTTCGTCCAGTTCCGTAAAGCCCGTCACGGTCTCCGGCATCGCGGGCGGCTCCCAGTCCGCTTGCAACGTCTCCGGCAATTCGTCCGACGCCTCCCGCGCCTCCACGGGGTTGATGACGTAGCGCTTAATCCGCGCTATCTCCTCGGCGCTGAGTTCGCCCGACAGCCTGTAAACGTTCGCGGTGCGCACAACCGGACGCGCCCCCCGCGTCATGAGTTGGATACAGGCCGCCGCCGAATCCGCCCGCTGGTCGAACTGCCCCGGCAGGGCCTCTACGGAGAACACGGTCTCCGGTGCGTCGGCGTCCGGCAGGACAAGCGACGCGTCGTCAACTTGCGGCTCGGAAAACACGGTTCTGACCGCCCGGTCAAACGCGGGGGCGTCCAGCCCCTCCGCGTCATAGCGGCGGATTATCCGCACGCCGTTCAAGTTTTCGATTCCCAGAACGCTCCGCAGTTCCCTGCGCAGGCTCTCCGCCTCTTGGCGCAAGCCCTCTTTTTTCTCTACGTAAATCCGCCTTACCAAGCGACATTCCCTCCTTTTGTCCGCCGAACGCCCGCCGTATTCAGTTCATCCCGGCGCGCAAGGCGCGGGCGCCGATGTCGCGGCGCAGGTACTTGCCCTCAAACGCTACCGCGTCCGCCGCCTTGTACGCGCCGCGCAACGCCTCCTTGAGCGTCGGCGCGACAGCCGTCAAGCCCAGCACGCGCCCGCCCGACGTGACAAGCCGCCCGTCTTGCAATTTGTCCCCCGCGTGATAGCAGGTCACGTTTGACGGAAACGGCTCTGTAAATTCGATAGGCTTGCCCGTCTCGTAATGTTCGGGATAGCCCCCCGACGCCAGAATGACGCAGGCCGCGCAGGCGTCCGACCACTCCACCGCGATTCCCGACAGCGTTTCGTTCTCGACGGCCTGCATAATTGTCAGCAAGTCCGTTTTCAGGAGCGGCAGGACGACTTGCGTTTCCGGGTCTCCGAAACGGCAGTTGTACTCGATGACTTTGGGGCCGTCGGGCGTGAGCATGAGCCCGAAGTACAGGCAGCCTTTGAACGGGCAGCCCTCCTCGCGCATGGCGTCCAGCGTCGGCAGAAAAATCGTCCGCATACAGGTTTCCGCGATTTCCGGCGTATAGCACGGGTTGGGCGCGACCGTGCCCATGCCGCCCGTATTCAAGCCCGTGTCGCCGTCCCCGACGCGCTTATGGTCCATGGACGATACCATGGGCGCAATCGTTTTCCCGTCCGTGAACGCCAGCACGCTGACTTCCGGCCCCGTCAAAAACTCCTCAACGACGATTTCATCCCCCGCCGCGCCGAAAACGCGGTCTTGCATGAGCGTCCGCACGGCGCCCCGCGCCTCTTGCAAGCTCTGCGCGATTAAGACGCCCTTGCCTAACGCTAACCCGTCAGCCTTCAGCACAATCGGGAATTTCGCCGTTTCCAGATAGGCTAAAGCCGCTTCCGGGTTCGTAAAGACGTTGTAGTCCGCCGTGGGGATTCCGTATTTGCGCATAAGGTTCTTTGCGAAAACCTTACTGCTTTCAATGCGGGCGGCTTTGGCGTCGGGGCCGAAACAGGGGATTCCGGCGGCGTGAAGGCGGTCGACGCAACCCAGCGCGAGCGGGTCGTCGGGCGCGACGACGGCGAAATCAATCCCGTGCGACTTAGCGAAATTCACAATTCCGTCAAGGTCTTTCGCGCCGATTTCCGGAATGCAAACCGCGTCGGCGGAGATTCCGCCGTTGCCGGGGAGCGCGTAAATCTCGGAAACGTCCGGATTTTCGCGCAGTTTCTTGATAATGGCGTGTTCGCGTCCGCCGCCGCCTACGACAAGCAATTTCATATCCGCGCCTCCGTTCAGTGGTGGAAGAGGCGCATACCCGTAAAGGACATGACCATATTGTATTTGTCGGCGGTTTCAATCACGTTGTCGTCGCGGATGGAGCCGCCCGGCTGTGCGATATACGACGCGCCGCTCTTCCGCGCCCGCTCCACGTTGTCGCCGAACGGGAAAAACGCGTCGGAGCCGACCGTCACGCCGGAGAACTTGGAAATCCACTCGCGTTTCTCCTCACGCGTCAGGGGTTCGGGCTTCACGCGGAATACGTTTTGCCATGCGCCTTCCGCCAAAATGTCCTCCCACTCGTCGGACAGGTACACGTCAATGGCGTTGTCGCGTTCGGGGCGCTTGATTCCCTCCGCGAATTGCAGTTCTAAAACTTTCGGGTGGTGGCGCAAAAACCAGTTGTCCGCCTTGTTGCCCGCAAGGCGCGTGCAGTGGATGCGGCTCTGCTGTCCGGCGCCGACGCCAATCGCGTGGCCCTCGCGCACGTAGCAGACGGAGTTTGACTGCGT
>JAFXQD010000054.1 GCA_017527365.1 Oscillibacter sp. | reverse complement strand
GTCGATATAGTCAAAGCCGTACTTCTCGCACAGCTCCAAATCTTCCAGAACGGAGTGGTTTTCGCAAAAGCGGTTGCAACCCTCGTTAAAGCCGATTTTCATACGCTTCCTTCTCCTTATCCGGCATTGCGCCGGGGGGGGGGGGGATAGCCGCCCCGGCGCGGTTGCGATTATTTGCCCAGCAGTTCCTTTTCGATACGCTCCCGCGCTTCCGGGGCTTGCTTGTCCATTTTCTCCGGGAAGCCGAAGTAGGACACGCAGATGATATTGTCGCCTCCGGTCTTGGGCGCGTCGGGCTTCAACTGCTTGTTGGCAAAGTCCAGCTCGCGCAAAGTCTCGAAAATGCCGTCAAAGTCAACCTCGCCCTCGCCCATGGCGGTGTGCTGGTGAATCGTCACGTCGGCGCGGCCTCTGGCGTTGAGCCACGGCGGATTGAGGATATAGCGGCAGTCCTTGGTTTGGTTCCACGTGTCGGCGAGCAGGACGTGCGTCAAATCGTCCCCGGCGTAGCGGAGCATATGCCGCACGTCGCCCTTGCCTTGGTCGTAGAAGAAGCCGTGGGAGGCGGAGTAGACGTAGCCCAGATTCTTGGAGCGGAACGACTTCACGATGTCGCAGGCCTCGTCGTTAAGCTCCACGAAGTCGTAGGGGTGGGACTGCAACTCTACCCGGATGTCGTACTTTTCGATAATCGGCAGGAGCTCTTCCATGGAGCGGAAGAACATCCCGTTGCAAATCTCCTGCTGGTTGGGGTCTCCGGAGAACTCCGTGTTGACGACGCGGACGCCCATGCTGTCGGCGATTTCAAGGATGCGCTTCCAGTTCGCCACGGCGTGTTGCCGCTGTTCCTCTGTCGGACCCGACCAGCGGTAAACCACGATGAACGAGGAAATTTCCACGCCCGTTTCCTTCAGCGCCTTGCGGTATTCGTCCTCGCACTCCTTGGAGAAGAGGGGGTGCTTGTAGAATGGGTTAATGCGCGGGTGCGGCGACTGCTCGATATACTTAAAGCCCCAGTCGGCGACCTTGCGAACCATGTCGGTAATGCCGTACTGCTTGGCTAAAACGTCAACGTCAAACGCGATTTTCATATGAAAACTCCTTCCGTTATTGGCTCGCCGCAGGCTTCCTTACTTCTGGTAGAAATCGGGCGTCCCGCCGGTCTGGACTTTCTCAAACGCGCCGCTGGTCTGCGACTTCACAAGCGCGTCGGCGGTGATGGAGGCAACGTAGCCGTCCCACGCGGACGAGCCGCCCGTCTGACCTTTCAAGGCATGGTCTACCCAGTCCTGAATCTCCACGTCGTAGGAGTCGATAAAGCGCATAATCCAGTTGTCCTCGATTTTCGTCGAGACGTTGTTCTGGAAGCGCACGGTCGGGAAGGACGGGCACGGCAGGTTCACCACGCCGTTTTCGCACACAACCTCGCAGTTGATGTCGTAGCCGAAGCCGTCGTTCACGTTGACTTCCAGAACCGTGACAATGCCGCCCTTGGTCTTGAGAATCATCACCTGCGGGTCCTGCAAGCCCTCGTGAGCCTTGGAGGAGCGGCGCGGCATGACGCACTGAACCTCGTCCCACTCGTCGTTGACCAGCCACGGAAGCACGTCGATTTCGTGGATGGCGGTGTCGGTCACGGCCATAGCGGTGGTATAGCTGTCGGCGACGCCGTCGGCGCGGTGGGTGCACTTGACAATCATCGGGGCGCCGAACTTGCCGGAATCGAGCAGTTCCTTCACTTGGCGGTAGCCCCTGTCATAGCGGCGCATGAAGCCCACTTGCACGAGGTGCTTCCCGGATTCCATTTCCGCTTCCACGACTTCCCGGCAGTCGGAGGCGGCGTTGGCGAGGGGCTTTTCGCAGAACACGGGCTTTCCCGCCTTAATGGCGGCGAGCACGGGGCTCTTGTGGAACTGTCCGGGCGTCGTGACCATGACGGCGTTCACGTCGGGGTCGTTGACAGCCTCGTTGAAGTCCTTGTACTGCTTCGTGCCGGGTCCGGCGATTGCGGCGCCCTGCTCCAGATTGGCAGGAACCACGTCGCACACCGCCACGACACGCGCCCCGCGAATGCGGTTTTGAATGCGCTCGATGTGTTCGCGGGCAATCATGCCGCAGCCTACCACGCAAATTCTCAATTCGTCCATACCTGTCAAGCCTCCCGTAAAGAATCAGTCGCGCATGGGTGGGGCGTCCGCCCGCCTTTGCGCACATTATAAACGAATGTGCACGTGGACACAAGAGAGACTTGCAAAAATTTTGAACAAATTTTCAGGTTGAAATTTATGGATATTCCCGAATGCGCGGGAGCGGACGCGCCGTTTCATAGGGTTCGACGGCGTTACGAATCAAAAAAGAAAAGGCCGCCTCGAAAAGAGGCGCCCCTTCCGGCATTTTCCGGATTCCGCGAGTTTGTCCGTTGTAAGATACCCGGCGGTTGCCAAACCGCGATATGCGTCCGATAACATGCGAAACGAAAAACGCAAACTTCCGGAAGCCTGTCCGCGTTTCGCGGCGTTATTCCTCGTCGCGCAGTTCCTGATAAATCGTGCCGGGGCCGCGCTCCATGGCCAACGTGCCGCTCTTGGCGATTTCCAGTATAGAGAAGTCGGAGAGCGTGTCAATGAGGGCGTCGTTCTTGACGGGCGTGCCGAACACCGCGATGGTCAGCGAATCCTTGCAGATGTCAATGATTTTCGCCCGGAAGATGTTGGCGATTTGGATGATTTCCTCGCGCCCGTCGCGGTCCTCCGTGCGCACTTTGATAAGCGCGATTTCGCGGTGAATCGAGCCCTCGCTGTCCAACACCTTCACCGCCAGCACGGGCAGGAGCTTGCGGCACTGCGCCGCGATTTGCTCTATCATCATCTCGTCGGCGACAATCTCAATGGAAATGCGGGTGATATGGGGGCGGTCCGTGGCGCCGGAGACGATGGACTCGATGTTATAGCCCTTGCGGGAGAACAGCCGCGCCACTTGGCTGAGAACGCCGGGAATGTCCTGCACCAGAATGCAGAGCGTGTAGCGCTTGCGCAAGGCGTCGAATTGCTTTTTCATTACGCGTTCCCCCCTCAATCCAGCAGGAAGTCCGTCACGGGAGAGCCGCCCGCCACCATGGGGCGCACCATCTCGTCCATATTCAGCGCGGCGTCGATAACCGCGCCGCTTCCGCAGTCCAGCGCCGAGCGGAACGCCGCCTCAAATTCGGCGGCGGTCGCCGCCCGATAGCCGCGCAAGCCGTAGGCCTCCGCGAGCTTCACAAAGTCGGGGCCCCTGTCCAGCGTGGTTTCGGAGAAGCGCTTGCCGTAAATCAGGGTCTGCCACTGCCGCACCATCCCCAGACAGCCGTTGTTGAAGACGACGGTCACAATGGGGAAGCGGTAGTGTTCCACCGTGGCGAGCTCGTTGCAGTTCATGCGGAAACAGCCGTCGCCCGTCAAGTGCAGTACGCGCCTGTCGGGGAATCCGGCCTGCGCCCCGATAGCCGCGCCCAGCCCAAAGCCCATCGTGCCGAATCCGCCGCTTGTCAGGAGCTGTCCGGGGTAACGGAAGTGCACGGACTGTATCGCCCACATCTGATGTTGTCCGACATCCGTGGAGAAAATCGTATTTTCGGGGGCAATACGGTTGATAACGTCCATAATCTGCGCGGGGGCGAGGGTGCCGCCCGATTGCGCCGCCTCCTCCGGCGGGCGCAAAGACAAAATGCGCTCCTTCCACTCCGTATGTTGCATTTGCCCCATGCGGGCGTTGAGCGCGAACAAGACCGCTTTCGCGTCGCCGACAATGTGCAAGTCGGTCAGGATGTTCTTGTCAATCTCGGACTGGTCAATGTCAATCTGGGCGATTTTGGCCTGTTGCGCGAAGGTCGCGGCGTCGGTGGCAATGCGGTCGGAGAAGCGGCACCCCACCGCTATGAGCAAATCGCACTCCGCGCAGGCGGTATTCGAGGCGTGGGAGCCGTGCATACCTATCATGCCCGTCGAAAGGCGGTGGTCTCCGGCGATTCCGCCGCCGCCCATGACGGTAATGGCTACGGGGGCGTCCAGCTTCTCGGCGAACGCCAAAAACTCCGCGCTTGCCCGCCCGCGCACGACGCCGCCGCCGCACAGCAGGAACGGGCGTTCGGACTGCCGAATCATTTCCAACAGGCGCGTGATTTCGCCCTCGTCGGGCTGGGGCGCGGAGAGGCGGCGGCGCAGGGCGCGGATTTCCGGGAGCCTGTCGCCTTGCAGAATCGCCGGGACGGGCGCGTATTCCACCGTCTGCGAGGGCGCCGTGACGTTTTTCAGGAAGTCAATGAGCACGGGTCCGGGGCGCCCCGACGAGGCGACGACGAACGCTTGGCGCATGACGGGCACAATCTCTTCCGGGTCGCGGACAAGGAACGTCGCCTTGGTAATCGGCATGGCGATTCCGGTAATGTCCACCTCCTGAAAGGCGTCCTTGCCCAGCAGGTTCTCGCTGACGTTGCAGGTAATGAACACGACGGGCGAGGAGTCCAAATGCGCCGTTGCGATTCCGGTTGTCAAGTTCGTGGCGCCGGGGCCCGACGTGGCGAAGCACACGCCGACTTTGCCCGTGGCGCGGGCGTAGCCGTCGGCGGCGTGGGACGCGCCCTGCTCGTGGGACGTTAAAATATGGCGGATTCTGTCGCGGTAACGGTAAAGCTCGTCGTAAAGGTTCAGGATGGTGCCCCCCGGATAGCCGAACACGGTGTCCACGCCCTGTTCCAGCAGACATTCCAGAATGGCTTGTGTCGAACGGATTTTCAATTCGGAAAACCTCCTTCCGCGTTTCCCCATACTATACGCAATTTCGCGGGAAACCGCAAGCCCTTTTTGCGGAAAAGGCGCGTTCCGCCCGTCGGCGGCAAACGCGCCTTTGCAATTACCAAACGACGGTTCTAAAGTAGTCCTCCATGGTCTCGGCGCGGCGCAACAGTTCGACGCTCCCGTCCTCTTTCAGGAGCAGTTCCGCCGAACGCAGTTTGCCGTTGTAGTTGTAGCCCATGGAGAAGCCGTGCGCCCCGGTGTCGTGGATGAAGAGCAGGTCGCCGGGGTCGATTTTCGGCAGGGGGCGGTCAATAGCGAACTTGTCGTTGTTCTCGCACAGCCCGCCCACCACGTCGTAGAGGTGGTCAAGCGTGGCGCGCTCCTTGCCCATGACCGTAATGTGATGGTACGCGCCGTACATGGCGGGGCGCATGAGGTTGCAGGCGCAGGCGTCCACGCCGATATACTCCTTGTAGATGTGCTTCTCGTGGGTGGCGCGGGTGATTAAGGCGCCGTAGGGGGCGAGCATGTAGCGCCCCAACTCCGTGTAAATAGCGACGTTGCCCAGCCCGGCGGGCGTTAGGATGCTCTCGCAGGCGCGGCGCACGCCCTCGCCGATGGCAAAGATGTCGCTTTCGGTCTGCTCCGGGCGGTAGGGGACGCCGATTCCGCCCGACAGGTTCAGGAACTTGATGTCGGCGCCGGTCTCGCGGCGGAGCTCGACGGCGAGGCGGCAGAGGATTTGCGCCAGCGTGGGGAAATACTCGTTGGAGAGCGTGTTGGAGGCAAGGAAGGCGTGGAGCCCGAACGACTTCGCGCCCAAATTCATAAGCCGCCGGAACGCTTCGGACAACTGCCCCCGCGTCATGCCGTACTTCGCCTCGCCGGGGGTGTCCATGACTTGGAAGCCCTCGCCCGTGGCGCCGAGCGTGAACGTGCCGCCGGGGTTGTAGCGGCAGCAAATCGTCTCCGGAATGCGCCCGACGCTCTCTTTGAGGAAATCGACAAGCGTGATGTCGTCCAGATTGATGATAGCGCCGAGTTCGTCGGCCTTGCGGAACTCGTCGGCGGGGGTGTTGTTGGAGGAAAACATCACGTCGGCGCCCCTTATGCCGCACTTCTCCGCCAACAGCAGTTCCGCCATGGACGAAACGTCGCACCCGCACCCTTCTTCGTAGAGCAGTTTCAGAATGCCGGGGGTGGGCGTCGCCTTGACCGCGAAATACTCCCGGAAGCCGGGGTTCCACGCGAACGCCTTGCGCAGGCGGCGGGCGTTCTCCCGGATTCCCTTTTCGTCGTAGAGGTAATAGGGCGTGGGGTACTCGGCGGCGATTTCCTCCAGCCGCTCTTTCGTTACAAACGGTTTTTTCATAAGCGATTCCTTTTCCTTGCGCGGGCTTGCAAGCCCTTTCTCATCGTGCATTTTACTAAACCGCGCCCCCGGTTGCAATGTGCAAATGCGACAGAGCGTCGCGGAAAGCAAGCCGCGCTTTGCAAGATTGCCACAAAAGCCCTCCCCGTTGCGCGGGGCGGCGGGGCAAGGCGAAAAAAACTCCCGCCGGGCGCGGCGGGAATTTTTTTTGCGGAATTTTGTCGAAAGGTATTGCAAAAGGAAAAATTGTCTGGTATAATGCCGATAGGAAACACAGGGACGACAAGCGGCGACCGCAGAGTGTGCCACCACAATGCGGTCTCGTGTCGGAGTGCGACTATCACTCAACACAGCGGACGAGTATTCATGTCCGCGCCGCAAGGCTTAGTATGCCCCTTTTTCTATTTTCTTGCAATCGCAGGGGGTTGCTATAGGCTTTGCGGAGAACGCTTTGAAGTTTTTCAGGGCGGCGTTGGGTTATGCGCTCAACGCCGCCCCTCGTGTTTCTGACAGCGGCTGTCCGGGGGGCGGCTTGACCGCCCCCCCTTGGACGCCCTGTCAGGACAGGATTCCGCATATAGAAAGAGAGGTGAAGCCCGACAAAAATAGAGCCTATCGGAATATGGCGTTGAAAGGAGGAAAATACAATGAAGAAAAGCAAAAAAATTGTGAAACAGTTGCTTTCCTTGTTGCTGGTCTTGGTTAGCTTGTTGCTCCCGGTTGTTTCGGCGGGAGCGCTATACAGCGACTATCCGAGCCGCTGG
This sequence comes from Oscillibacter sp., assembly GCA_017527365.1. Lineage (GTDB taxonomy): Bacteria > Bacillota > Clostridia > Oscillospirales > Oscillospiraceae > Oscillibacter. Next base: position 14,061 of record JAFXQD010000054.1, on the reverse strand, counting down.
AACACGGGCACGTTTGATTCCGACATGGGGCAGTATGTCGCCAATATTGCCAAAGCGCAGGATACGAAAACGGGCGAGAATCTGGGTTATATCAGTAATTGGTGCGCCAAGTTTGTCGTAGACTGCGGAGAAAAAGCCGGAACGACCGCGCTTAATCCGCCGCTGACCGGAGCGAATACCAACGCGTGGGTTCCTGATTATTACAAGAATCTATTGGCGGCGGGCGGAAAGACGGTATCCCGCTCGGAAGCCAAAGCCGGTGACATCGCTTTCTTCGATTGGAACTACAATGGCGTCTATGAGCATGTGGAAATTGTATATGATGTCAGCAATGGCATTGTATATACAGTCGGCGGCAACACTGGCGGAAACAGCAACACACTTTACAACAAGGTGAACAAGCGCACGACCCCCGGAAGTGCGCGTGATGTTCAAAGCGGTATTGCCAAGATTGTTCGCCCCAACTATCCCGCCCCTACTTTCGCTATCATTGACGGTGAGTTTTTCATTGGTTCCGCGATGGCTGGCGAGAAGAGCAAGGTGCTGGACATCTACTATGGCAAGGATTCCGATAAATATGCCAAGAATGTCCAGATTTGCGGGTTCCATGGCGGAAATAACCAGAAATTCCGTATCACTCATTTGGGTGACGGATGGCATCGGATTGAGTCGATTCTGCCGTCCTCGAAATCCCTTGACGTGGAAGGCAATTATAGCGTTGCCGGAACAAACGTCATTGTGTGGGGCAATCATGACGGCGACAATCAGCGCTGGCGGTTTATTCCTGATGGAAACGGTTTCCTCATTCAAAGCAAGTTAGGTTTTTATCTGGATGTCTACGGCGGCTTCTCCAGTGATGAAACTAACGTGCAGATATGGGACAAGAACGGCGGTTCCAATCAATGCTGGCAGTTGTTTAAAACCAGTGATGGGAGCTTGTACAAAGCGTAAGGCGAGCCGTTTTCCCCGGAAACATTTCTAACCTGAGCAGTTTTGATTGCCCTTGCCGCCTCACCCGACAGAGGGAAGTTTTGCCGTAAGGCGGTAGAAAAGGGAAGATTTTCGCTTCTGTCTGGCGCACAGCGTCCGCCCTCCCCCGTTCGCGGGGGAGGGCTTTTTTATTTGCGGACGATTTTTCCGCTTGCCATTTTCGGCGCGGGGCGCTATAATAAAGTTAGGCAGTTTATACCCTGTCGGACAATTTCAGAGGAGGCAACGGAAGATGAAAAGGAAAGCATTGTCCCTTGTCATGGCGGCGGCGCTGCTCGCCGCGACGCTCGCGGGTTGCGGCGGAGGCGGCGCGGCGCCGTCGGGCGGCGGCTCCTCCGACGGCGCTTACAAGGCCGCGCTCCTGCTGGCGGGCACCCTCGGCGACAAGTCCTTCTGGGACTCCGCCAACGAGGGCCTCGCCGCGCTCAAAGCCGAGAGCGGCGGCGCGTTTGACTACAAGGTCGAGCAGATGGGCGCCGGAGCCGCCGACCAAGCCAACTACGAGCCCACCATCCTCGACTACTGCGCCGACGGCGAGTACGACGTTATCATCACCGGGTCGTTCACCATGCTGGACGCGCTCGTGAGCGCAATCGAGCAGTTCCCCGACCAGAAGTTTATCTTCTTTGACGAGACCTTCGACTTCGCCGCCAACGGCAACCCCGGCAACGTCTACAACATCCTGTTCAAGCAGAACGAGGTTTCCTATCTGGTGGGCGCGGAGGCGGCGATGATGTCCCAGACGGGCGCGATTTGCTTCCTTGGCGGCATGTCGGGCAAGGTCATCAACGACTTCCTTGTGGGCTACATTCAGGGCGCGAAAGACGCCCGCCCCGACGTGAAAGTGGCCGTCAGCATGGTGGGCAACTATGAGGACTCGGCGAAAGGCAAAGACCTGTCCCTCGCCATGTTCAACGCGGGCGCGGACAGCGGCTTCAACGTCGCCGGCTCCGCCGGAATGGGCTTGATTGAGGCCGCCAAGGAGACCGGGAAGCTCGCCTTCGGCGTCGACTCCGACCAAGCCGCCCTTCTCCCCGACTACGCCGCCAACATCCCCACGTCCGCGCTGAAAAACGTCGGCGCCGCGCTCCGAATCGCGCTGAAACAGGACATGGAAGGCAGTCTGGCTTACGGCACGCAGGACTACTTCGGCTTCGCGGAAGGCGGCGTGTGCCTTGTCAAGGACGCGCACTATGAGGAAATGGTGCCGGAGGAAATCCGCCTTGCGGTGGACGACCTTGAAAACAAAATCACCTCCGGGGAAATCGAGGTCTACAGCTCCTCCACGATGAGCACGGCGGAAATCGACGCGCTGAAAGCGTCCGTAGCCCTTCAGTAACCGCGCAGGCGCCGGAACCCGGCGACGTTGAGAGAGGGGAGAGCGTATGAGCGAACAGTATGTCTTGCAAATGCAGCACATCATGAAAATCTACGGCAACGGGGTCGTTGCCAACGAGGACGTGAGTTTGAACCTGAAAAAAGGGGAAATCCACTCCCTTCTGGGCGAGAACGGCGCGGGCAAAAGCACGCTCATGAAAGTGCTGTTCGGGATTGAAGCCCCCGACTCCGGGAAAATCATCCTGAACGGCGAGGAGACGACGATTAAATCCCCCATGGACGCCATCAGCAAGGGCATCGGCATGGTTCACCAGCACTTCATGCTCGTGCCGTCGCTGACGGTGGCGGAAAACATCATACTCGGCACGGAGCCGACCAACGGGCTTTTCATCGACATGAAAAAGGCGGTGGAAGAGGCGCGGCGTATCGCCGAGCAGTACAATTTCGACATCGACGTGACCGCGAAAGTCGAGGAAATCCCCGTCGGCGTCAAGCAGAAAGTGGAAATCCTGAAAGCCCTCTACCGCGGCGCCGACATCCTGATACTGGACGAGCCCACCGCCGTCCTGACCCCGCAGGAGACCGACGAGCTCTTTGTACAGCTTGAGAAGCTCCGCGCCGACGGGCACACCATGATTTTCATTTCCCACAAGCTGGACGAAATCAAGCGTATCTGCAACAGCGCAACCATTATGCGCAACGGGCGGAGCATGGGCACTTACGACGTTTCCGAAATCAGCACCGACGACATGTCGAAACTGATGGTGGGGCGCGAAGTCGTGCTGACGTTCGACAAGAAGCCGCCCGTATTGAAAGACGTGATGATGCGCGTCAAGAACCTGACCGTCCACAACTCGCAGGGCGTCTTGAAGGTTGACAACCTCTCGTTTGAGCTGCGCGGCGGCGAAATCCTCGGCATTGCGGGCGTGGAAGGAAACGGGCAGTCGGAATTGATTAACACGATAACCGCCCTGAACAAGTCCTACGGCGGCGAAGTGTTCATTAAAGACGCCGACATCCGCAAGGACAACGTGAAGGCCGTGAGGGAACTCAAAATGGGGCATATCCCCGAAGACCGCATGACCAGCGGGTGCGCGGGCAACCTGAGCATTCGGGAGAACATGTTCACGAACCAGTACGACGCGCCGGAGTATTCCGGGAAGTTCCTGCTCAAAACGAAAGCCCTCGCGCAACGCGCCGCCGAACTTGTCAAAGAGTACCTTGTCAAGTGCAAGAACCCGGAGCAGAACGTCGGAATGCTGTCGGGCGGCAACATCCAAAAGGTGATTGTGGCGCGGGAGTTCTCCACCAACCCCGACATCATCATCGCCAACCAGCCCACGCGGGGCATAGACGTGGGCGCGGCGGAGTTCATCCGCCGCCGCCTGTTGGAGTACCGCGACGCGGGCTGCGCGGTGATTCTGGTGTCGGCGGACTTGAACGAAATCTTCTCGTTGAGCGACCGCCTCGCGGTCATGTACAAGGGCAAGTTCGCGGGACTGTTCACGGACGTTGCAAGCGTGACGGAGGAACAGCTTGGGCAGTACATGCTCGGCCTGCGCCATGATGAGGAGGTTGCGGTATGAGCGCCGAAAAGAAATTTGAAGTTTTCCGCCTGTTCTTCTCCATCGTCATCGCCCTGCTTGTCTCGTTCGCGCTGATATTCATGGTGAGCAAGCAGCCGATTGCGGCGATAGTCGCCCTGATTACGGGGCCCTTCAAGAGCGGGCGCAACCTCGCCAACGTCGTAGAGGCCATGATACCGCTTATCTTCACGGGGACGGGCGTGTGCATCATGTTCTCCGCCAACCAGATAAACCTCGCGTCGGAGGGCGCGTTCCACCTCGGCGGGCTCGTCGCGGCGACGCTCGCCATCAAGCTGGCGCTCCCCGCCGGGATTTCCCCCGCCGTGTGCCTGATTTTCGCCGCCGCCGCCGGGGGGCTCTTCACCGCCCTGCCCGCCATCCTGAAAATCAAGACGGGCGCGTCGGAAATGGTCGCCTCGCTGATGATTAACTATATCTCGCTGTGGCTGTGCACCTTCGTCCTCATGCACGTGATACTCGACCCGGCGGCGGGCGCGGCGTCCTTCCCCCTGCCGAAAACGTCCAAGCTCGTGACGCTCTTCCGGGGGACGCGCATCCACTTCGGGCTGATAATCGCGCTGGCGGTCGCCGTCCTCGGCTACGTGTTCCTCTACAAGTCGAAAATCGGCTACGAACTGCGCATTGCCGGCTCCAACAAGCAGTTCGCGGAGTATTCCGGAATTGACATCGTGAAAGTGATTCTGCTTTCGCAGTTGGTCGGCGGCGCGGTCGCCGGGCTGGGCGGCGGCGTGGAAATCCTGAGCCCCATCTACAGCCGCTTCACGTGGACTTCCCTGCTGGGCTACGGCTGGGACGCCATCGTGATTTGCACGCTCGCCAAGCAGAACCCGCTCAAGACGCCCCTCGCGGCGCTGTTCCTTGCCTACCTCCGCACGGGCGCCTCAATTATGGCGCGGACAACGGACGTGACGCTGGAAGTCGTGCAGATTACGCAGGGCGTGATTATCCTGCTGGCGGTCGCGGAGCAGTTCCTGAGCAAGACCAAGCACAGAATCATTGCGCGGGAGGCGAAAGCGGCTCTGCGGAAAGAGGAGGTGGCGTGACATGTTGCGTCTGTTCTTATCGCCCGATTTCCTGATTGCAATCCTCCGCTCCACGACGCCGATACTCTTCGCCACGCTCGCGGCGGGCGTCGCGGCGAAAGCCGGGATATGCAATATGGCGCTGGAAGGAATCATGCTCTTCAGCGCGCTGTTCGGCGTCATCTTCAGCAACCTTACGGGAAGCTGGCTTGCCGCGTTGCTCTTAACCTGCGTCTGCGGCGGGATTATCGGGCTTGTCTTGGCGTTCTTCGTCCTGAACCTGAAAACGGACGAAATCCTCGCCGCCATCGCAATCAACCTCACGGCGACGGGCGGCACGGTGTTGCTGTTGCTGGCGTTCTCCGGGGACAGGGGCTCCTCCACGTTCCCCACGGTCTCCGCGCCCGCCTTCGGCGGCGTCAATATCATGACCGTGCTTTCCTTGATTATGGTCGCCGTCATGCACCTGTTCCTGTACAAGACGCCTCTGGGCTTGCAAATCCGCTCCGTGGGCGAGAACAAGAACGCCGCCGAATCCGTCGGCATTAAGTCTATCCGGATACAGTATATCGCGCTCATTTTGAGCGGCGTGCTGTGCGCCTGCGGCGGCTACTTCCTCTCCGGCGGCTATATGAACTCGTTCACGAAAAACATGCAGTCCGGGCGCGGCTTCATCGCGCTGGCGGCGAGCGAAATGGGCGCCAACACGCCCGTAGGCGGCTTCCTTGTCGCCATGCTCTTCGGCGTCGCGCAAGCCGTCGGCAACCAGTTGCAGTTGACCAGCATTCCCGTCGAGCTCATCCAAATGATTCCCTACGCAACCACGCTTATCGGGCTTGCCGTGTTCAGCTACATCGTCCGCAAGCGCAAGGAGAAACTCGCCAACGGATAACGCGCCCCTCATCCGTCACTGCGCGGCGTCTCCCCCGCAAACGCGGGGGAGACGCAAACCTGTATTTGCTATCGGAGGTTTTAGAATGAAAAATAAAGCGCGCATAGTCGCGGGGATAGCGCTCCTTATCTTCGCGCTGGTATGCCCCTTTCCGTCGCAATTCGGAATTTCGTGGGCGGTTTGGAGAGCAATTATGGGCGCGCTCGGCTGCGCGTCGCTTGCTTTGGGCATTTACCAAACAGTCAAGCAATAAATTCCAGTTTCCAAGCGCGTATGAACAGGAGGGCAAGCATGAACGAGACGTACAAACTGTGGCTGGAAAAGCTGGATAAAACAAGCCCGCTTTATCAGGAACTGCTGGACATCCAAGGCGACGACGCCGAAATCACGGAGCGCTTCTACCGTGAAATCGAGTTCGGCACGGCGGGGCTTCGCGGAATCTGCGGCGCGGGCACCAACCGCATGAACGACTTGACCGTGGGGCGCGCCACGCAGGGAATCGCAAACTATATTTTGAAGTCCGGGCAGGACCCCAAAAAGGGCGTCGCCATCGCCTACGACTGCCGCCACCACTCCAAAGAGTTCTCCGAAATGGCGGCGGAGATTTTCGCCGGGAACGGAATCCGGGCGTACCTGTTCCCGTCGCTCCGCCCCACGCCCGAACTGTCCTACGCCGTGCGGAAACTGGGCGCGGTGTCGGGCGTCAACATGACCGCCAGCCATAACCCCAAGGAATACAACGGCTACAAGGTCTATTGGGACGACGGCGCGCAGATTTCCGGGGAGGTCTCCGACGGAATCCTGAAAGAGATTCAAAAGCTGGGCATGTTCGACGCGTTCCCGCGCCTGCCGCTCGCCGACGCCGTGGAAAAGGGGCTTGTCGTCATGCTGGGCGCCGACATGGACGAGGACTATTTGAACTACGTCCTTTCCCTCGCCCAGCGCCCCGACGAGGAGCTTGACCTTGACACGCCGATTGTCTACACGCCGCTCAACGGCGCGGGCAGTATCCCCATGATGGAAATGGCGAAACGGCGCGGCTTCCGCAACTTTGCGATAGTCCCGGAGCAGAAAGACCCCGACCCCGATTTCAAATCCGTGCCGTTCCCGAACCCGGAGAACCCCAAAGCGTTCGCAATCGCGGAGGAAATGGGCAAAAAGGCGGGCGCGGAAGTCCTGATAGCCACCGACCCCGATTCCGACCGCATGGCGATAGAAGTCGCGGACGGCAAAGGCGGCTACGTCGCGCTCAACGGCAACCAGACGGGCGGACTGCTTATCGCGTATATGGCGGCCAGCCAAAAGGAGCGCGGGGCGTTGCCCGACAAGCCCGCCATGATACAGTCGATTGTGACCGGGAACTTCGGGCGCACGGTCTGCGAGGACTACGGAATCAAAGTCTACGAGGCTTTGACGGGCTTCAAGAACATCTGCGGCAGGATACCGGAAATCCAGAAGGACGGCTACAGCTATTTCTTCGGCTATGAGGAAAGCATAGGTTGTGCGCCCGGAGAGGAAGTGCGCGACAAGGACGGCATTTCCGCCGGAATGCTCGTGGCGGAAATGGCGGCGTACTACCGCAAGAAGGGCATGGGCGTCTTGGACGCGCTCGACGCCCTCTATCAGAAGTACGGCTACTTCTCGGAAGGGCAAGTGTCGGTGGTGTTGCAGGGCAAGGCGGGGCAGGAGCGTATCGGGCGCATTATGGACGCGTTCCGCAACGGCGGGCGCAAGTCCTTCGGCGGCTTCGAGGTCGCGGAGACCGTGGACTATATCAACGGGTACCGGGACATCCCGGCGCAAAACGCGCTGAAATACGTCATGACGGACGGGAGCTGGTTCGCCATGCGCCCGTCGGGCACGGAGCCGAAAATCAAGTTCTACTACTACGCGCTGGACGCCGACAAGGCTGTGTCAAGCCGCAAGGTCAAGGAAATGTCCGACGCCGTCAACGCGCTGATTGAAGGCATTGCGTAAGCGAAACGAACTCCCCCGGATTTCCGGGGGAGTTGCCGTTATTTGCGGCGTATAATAATAGCCGTATCGGGGAACGCATTTCGTCCTACAGTTGCTTTCGCCGGAACGCTGGCACTTTTTAGGCTATGATTATCCTCGAAAGCATGAGCTCCAATGGAAGTCACGCTGTCAGGAATCATAACGCTTGTCAGGGCACACCGAGCGAAAGCAAAACGTCCGATGGAAGTCATGCTGTTAGGAATTGTAACGCTTGTTAGAGCGCAATCAGCGAAAGCGACATTTCCGATAAAAGTCACACTATCAGGAATCGTAACGCTTTTCAGGTATTTACAACCATCAAAAGCCCATTTCCCAATAGAAGTCACGCCGCTCTGAATGCGCACGTTGAAAATCTTGTCCGCTTCCTTACGCCACGGCGTATTGACATAAGTGAAGAAAGTTCCCTTCACGCCATAATTCTTCATAGCTCCTTGACCGGAAATAGTCAGTAAGCCAGTATTATCTAACGTATAAGTGACATTTTTCCCGCATTTGCCACGCTTGATAACGTATACAGACCATGGAACAAGCTCTTTTTCCGTCGGCGTCGGCTCTACAGGTTGCGGCTCTTCTGTCGGCGTCGGCTCTATGGGTTGCGGTTCCTCTGTCGGTGCCGTCTCTGCGGGCGCTGACCACGCTTTTCCTAAAATATCGGCGATTTCTTCCAGCAAATTCCGTATATCTTGCGCCTCCGACGGATTAGCGTTCACAATCGTAAAGCGATTGAGATAATAAAGCAACTCATAGGATAAAACGCAATCATCCATGCGAACGGGCAATATCGTGATAGGCTGATGTTCATTAAAGCGACGAAAAGCAAGCCCCACCTCGTTTTGCACGTGTTCGGATTGGTTGCTTCTCTCGTCGAGGATAAGTAGAAACACTTTGCAGGAAAAAATTTCCTGCGTAATCTGGCTTGCGAATGTTCCGTGGCGGGAATCTCGCTTCATATACCAACAGGAAATTCCGGCGGCGTTCAGCGCGTCGGCGATTTGCTGTACCGTATTGTCGGCTTTGCCCTTGCTATAGCTGATGAACACGTCCGCCACGCTCGCCGCCCCCTTTCCTCTCCGACAGTTTACCGCATTTTCCGCGCCGCGTCAACTGTTTTTCGGGCGCGAAAAGAGCTCCCCCGGAAACGGCGGCGGCGCCGGGCGTTGGGAGGGCAAATTTTATTTGCTACAATTACTTTATGCAATTTCTATAAAAACCGGGGCGAAATGTTGCAATCTCTTGACAAAACCTCTTGTAAATGTTACAATACTGTAAACTCTAAGCGGCTGTTTTTTATGCGCTTTCCACAGTCCGGAGCGGAAAATTTGTCGGTTGCGACGATTTTCCGCGTTGGACGCAGGTCCCGCCCGAAACTGTCCGCAAGAGAAAGAAAGGGAGGGCATATCATGAAGAGATTCTCCGGCGCGCTGGCGGTCGCCATGGCATTGGCAATGCTTCTGAGCGGGTGCCAAATCCAGAAAACCGTCCGCATTGACCCCAACCCCAACCTCGGCGCGTCCGCCGGGGGCGAAGCCTCCGCAAGCGCGAGCGCCAAGCCCCGCAAAGACCCGTATACCGCCGAACAAATCCGCATCGCGTATGTCGCGCACGATTTGGGCACGCCCAACAATCAGGCATGGCTGGAGGGAATCCAGCGCGAGTGCGGCTCGTGGGACAACATCCAAGTGACCGCTTTCAACGGCGAGAGCTCCGCCGAAAAGCAAGTCCAGATTATGGGCGACATCATCAACCAGCATTATGACGCTGTGATTATCCAGTGCTCCGACGGCACGGCTTTGGCGCCGTCCGTGGCGCAGGCGGAGGAAAGCGGAATCCCCGTCATCACGCTCAACCTCGACGCCGACACCGTGCACAGCGCGCTTGTCATGGCCGTGGACTACGACGCCGGGCGCATGGCCGCCGACAAAATGGCGGAGCAGTTGAACAACACGGGCAAAATCGGCATTATTCAGGGCGTCCCCGGACTGCACCGCACCGACAACCTTGAGCGCGGTTTCCGCGAGACTATCGCCAACTACCCCGGCATTGAAATCGTGGAAGCGCAGTCCGCCTCCTTCGAGAAAGAGACCGCCATCACCGTTATGAACTCGTTCTTACAGAGCCACAGCGACCTTGCGGGCGTGTTCTGCATTAACGACGCTATGGCCGAAGGCGCGGCGCTGGCGGCGGAGTCCGCCGGCAAGGGCGGGCAGCTCGTCATCTGGGGCGCCGACGGCGAAAAGGACGCCCTCGCCATGATTGAAAGCGGTCAAATGAGCGGCACCATTTACACCAACAGTTGGGACGAAGGCTCCACCGCCGCCAAAATCGCCCTCCTTATGATTGGCTCCGAGTACAGCTACGGCGTGCTGACGCAGACGCCGCAGGTTATTATGGAACCCATCGTGGCGACCATTGAGACCGTGGGGCAAATCGCGGAAGCTGACCGCTGGTAAGCGGCGCGGGGAAAGGAGCGGAACGCGTATGAAACAGACTACGCTCAGGCGCCTGATTTCGCTTGCCCTGCTGGCGGCTCTCGTGATTCTCTTTACGGCTCTCAGCGGCTCGCGGTTTTTCAACGCCAACAACTTTATTGACATCGTGCGCGACGCGTCGGTCACGGCGATTATCGGCGTGGGCGTCACAATGGCGATTATCACAGCCGGAATCGACCTCTCCACGGGCTCCATTATGGCCGTCGTCGGCATGACTATGGCGAACATCTACGCCTATACCCTCTGGCCCATTCCGTTTATGATTCTCTGCGGAATCCTCGTGGGCTTGGGCTGCGGCCTCGTCAACGGCTATGTTATCGGGAAACTTCATGTCCCGGAGTTCATCGGCACTCTCGCCACCATGAGCATTTTCCGCGCTTTAACCTACATGATTGCCATTCGGGACGAAAACGGCGTCATACAGTCGCAACCTATGAACATCTCCTCCTATGCCGTGTACGGCTACGCCGTGGGCTACTTCTACTTTGTCGTGATAGCCATGATAGTGTTTGTCGTGTGCGGGCAGATTTTCTTAAAGCACACCCGCCTCGGCACGGAGATTTACGCCGTGGGCGCGAACCCCAAAGCCGCCACCCTCTCCGGCATTAACGTCGCCAAAGTCAAGATGATTGTCTATACGATTATCGGCTTCTGCTGTTCCGTCGGGGCGGTGTTCACGACGGCGCGCCTGCAATCGGCGACCACCGCCGTGGGGCAGGATTTCGAGTTCAACCCGATTGCGGCGGCGGTCGTGGGCGGCGTGGCGCTGTCGGGCGGCTCCGGCGACGTAATCGGCACGCTCATCGGCGCGTTGTTCATGGTCACGCTTGAAAACGGCGTCCGCAAGCTCGAAATGAACACCGCTTACCAGTACGTCATCAAGGGCGTTATCATCATTCTTGTGGTCATGTTCGACGCTTGGCACAAGGGGCGCATGGACCGCATCGCAAGGGAAAAGGGCGCGAAAGAGGGGGTGTCGGCATGAGCGAAACCATTCTGGAAGCGAAGGGCATTTGCAAAAGCTTCTCCGGCGTTCCGGTGCTTCAGGACGTGCGTTTTGAAGTCAAACGCGGCGAAGTCCACGCCCTCATGGGGGAGAACGGCGCCGGGAAATCCACCCTCATCAAGATTATCACGGGCGTTTACTCCAAGGACGACGGGCAAATCTTCTGGGAAGGCCAGCCCGTGGAAATCAACAGCTATCAGGACTGCCAAAAACTCGGCGTGGCGTGTATCTATCAGGAACTGTCCGTGATTCCCCCGCTGACCGTGGCGCAGAACGTCTATCTGGGGCGCGAGCCGCGAAAGGGAAAGCTCATCGACTTCAAGACGATGAACCGCATGACGCAGGAACTCATTGACAAGTACGACTTCCCGCTGAAAGCCGAAACCGTCGTTGACCATCTCGGAATCGGACAGCGGCAGTTAATCGAAATCCTGAAAGGGCTGTCGCAAAACTCCAAACTGCTGATTATGGACGAGCCCACGGCGTCGCTGTCGGGCAAGGAGGCGGAAAGCCTGTTCCGCATTATCAACACGTTGCGGAGCGAGGGCGTGTCGATTATCTACATCTCCCACCGTCTGGAAGAGGTGTATATGCTCTCCGACCGCCTTACGATTCTGCGCGACGGCAAAAACGCGGCTGTCTTGGAGAAAAAGGACATCATCCCGGCGAAAGTCATTGAAATCATGATAGGGAAAGTCGTGGACGAGTCCGCCGGGTCGAAGAAGCGGTTGCACTCCGAACCGAATGCGGAAGTGCGTCTCGACGTGCGCGGGTTGACCGACAAATCCGACCGTTTCCGCAACATCAGTTTTCAAGTGCGCCGGGGCGAAATCCTCGGCCTTGGCGGGCTGATTGGCGCGGGGCGCACGGAGGTTGTGCGCGCCATTTACGGCGTGGACAAAGCCGCGTCCGGGGAAGTCTACCTCGACGGAAAGAAGCTCGACCCGTCGCCGAAGAACAGCATTTTGGAGGGCATCGGGTTCGTGCCGGAGGACAGGCGCGGGCAGGGCTTTATTCCCCTGCTGTCCACTACAAAGAACATCGCGCTGACCAATTACGACATTGTCAAGACCAACAAGGCGTTCGCCCCCGCCGGGGACTTGGCGACCGCCATTTCCGACGCCGACGAGCTTGCCATGGGCAAACGCGCCATCGAAGCTATCGACATCCGCCCCGCCGACCCGGAAAAGCGCGTCGGGGACATGTCGGGCGGCAACGCGCAGAAAGTCGTTTTAGGAAAATGGCTCATGCGCGACCTGAAACTGCTCATTGTGGACGAACCCACGGCGGGCATAGACGTGGGCGCGAAGGACGAAATTTACCAGATTCTTGAAAATCTGGCCAAACAGGGCGTGGCGGTCATCGTGGTAACGTCGGACTTGCAGGAGCTTTTGCGCGTGTCGCACCGCATTCTGGTTATGCGCAAGGGCGACATCGTGCGGGAGTTCAAAAACGAAATCGTCACGCAGTCGCGGGTGCTCTCCGCCGGGCAGGGCGTCGCGGAGGAGGAAGCCGCGGAAGAAGCGGCGGCTATTGAAAAAGCGGAGGAGGGAGAGGCATGAACAACATCAACTGGGGCAAGTACAGCAAGCCCATGATTCTTGTCGCCCTCGTGGTCGCGCTCGCCGTCCTGCGCGGGACGACGTTCCTTTCCGTGGGCAATATCGCTAACGTCCTCTGGTCTGTGTCGGTCATCGGCATTATGGTCTGCGGCACGATTTTTGTATTCCTGCTGGGCGGAATCGACCTTTCGATTGCCACGCTGTGCGGCTTCTGCGCCGTCACGGTCGTGGAAGTCATCCACTTTTTCCACGACAGCGGCTTTGGCCTGCTCGCGGGCATTGCCGCCGCGATTGCCGTCGGCGCGTTGGCGGGGCTGTTCCACGGCTTCATTATCACCCGCTTCGGCGTCCCGGCGTTCCTCGTGACGTTCGCCTCGCAGAGCGTTTTTCAGGGGCTGTCCATGGTCGTGACGAACAACAAGATTGTCAGTTGCACGGCGCCCGCCGCCTTTACCGCCATCGGCTCCGTGAAGATTCTGGGCTTCCCCCTGCCCATTTACTTCATGGTCTTAATGGCGCTGTTGAGCTGGTTCGTGCTCCGCAAGACGGTTTTCGGGCGCTACGTCTACTCCGTGGGCGGCAACGCCGTCGCGTCGGAAATCTCCGGCATTAATGTCAAGAAAGTTACGATTATCTGCTACGTTCTCTCCGGGGTTACGACGGCTATCGGCGGAATCATCTTGGCGTCCATGACGCAACAGGCCGCCGCCGCCACGGGTTCCGGTTACACCAACGACGTTATCACGGCGGGCGTTATCGGCGGCGTGAGCCTGCTGGGCGGCGAGGGCACGGTGCCCGGCGCGATATTCGGCGCCGTCCTCATGGGGCTGCTCAACAACGGCTTGAACCTTTTGAGCGTTCCGTCCACCCAAACCGGGCTTGTCAAGGGGCTTGTGATTATCGTCGCGGTGGCGTTCGACGCCATGCAGCACGCCGACCAGTCCCGGAAGAAAGTCAAGGTCAAGAAAGCGGCGAAGGCCGCATAAGCTATGTCAAATCCGCCCCTTTTCGGCGTTGCGCGCCACTTTCCCCCGTTCTGGGGGACAGCGAAATTTGAAAGCGTTTGCGTTCAAATAACGGCGTTTTCCGCAAAATCCCGCCTAAAGCCCTCCCCCTTTGGGGGAGGGTGGCGCGTCAGC
>JAFXQD010000053.1 GCA_017527365.1 Oscillibacter sp. | reverse complement strand
CCCCCTCCCCATAGGGGAGGGGGACGGTATCCGCCGCGTTTGCGGGCGTTGCGCTCCGCTTTTGCTCTTGCCCCTCCCCCTTTGGGGGAGGGTGTCGCGCAGCGACGGGAGGGGGGTTGTCGCAACCGCTCAGTCAGACAAATTTTCGGGTTTGCGCGGTTAGCTATAAAAAACCTGTCCCTCGTGCGGAAACTTCCGCGCACAGCGAAACGGGAACCGCCGTCCGCAATTCAGGCAGTCCCCGCGAGGCTGTATGTCATATTAGGCCTGTTTCGCCAGCTCCGTCAGGCGCGTGAAGGCGCCGGGGTCGCTGATTGCCATTTCGGAGAGCATTTTCCGGTTAATCTCAACGCCCGCCTGTTTCAGCCCGTGCATGAACGTCGAGTAGTTCAGCCCGTTCGTCTTGCAGGCGGCGGAAATGCGCGTAATCCACAACGAGCGGAAGTCGCGCTTTTTCAGCTTGCGCCCCGTGTAGGCGTAGCTCAGGGACTTCATCACCGCTTGGTTGGCGACGCGGAAATGCTTGGACTTGCTTCCCCAGTAGCCCTTCGCCAGCTTCAGGATTTTCTTCCTTCTCTTGCGCGACATCATCGCGCCCTTTACTCTTGCCATGGTGTAACCTCCTGTTTCGTCCGCGCCTTACTTGTAGGGAATCATCTTGCGAATGGCGTCCATGTTGGCGGGGTCGGCGTACCCCCCGGCGCGGAGGCGGCGCGTCCGCTTGGTCGTCTTCTTGGTCAGAATGTGGCTCTTGTAGGCCTTGGCGCGCTTGATTTTCCCGGTCTTGGTGACGTTGAAGCGCTTTTTTGCGCCGCTGTGGGTTTTGAGTTTGGGCATAGCGTTTGCTCCTTCCGTGATTCCGCGGGGACGGCGGCGCGGGGCGCCGCGCTTCCGCAGGCTACTTGCCGACTTTCGGGGCGAGGAAAATGGACATCATGCGCCCCTCCAGCCTTGCGTTCCGCTCCAGATTGGCGACATCGGCGCATTGTCCGGCGAACTGCGAGAGTAGGTCCCTTCCAATGTCCGTGTGGGCCATCTCGCGGCCCCGGAAGCGGACGGAGACCTTGACGCGGTTGCCGTCGGCGATGAACTTCCGGGCGCTTTTCAGTTTCGTGTTAAAATCGCCTGTGTCGATACCCGGCGACATCCGGATTTCCTTGATTTCCACTTGATGCTGATTTTTCCGGGCTTCCTTCTCCCGCTTGCTCTGCTCGAAGCGGAACTTGCCGTAGTTCATCAGCTTGCAGACCGGCGGTTTCGCCTGCGGCGAAATCTTCACCAAGTCAAGGTCCTGTTCCTCGGCGACGCGCAGCGCCTCTGCGGAGGACATAATGCCCAGTTGCTCGCCGTCGGCGCCAATCAAACGTACCTCCCTGTCGCGGATGTCCTCGTTGAGTTCATGCACTTGCTTGCTAATGGCCGAAGCGCCTCCTTTCCATATGGCAAAACGCGGGCGCCGGGTCAGGCGTCCGCGTACCAATTCAACCGCAACGGAACCGCGCCGCGTCCTTTCGGCGCAATGTTCCGGCAACGCCGCGCCGTGCGGGCGCGGCGAAAGCCGGTCGAAACGATGTAAGCCCTGTCGCCGACGCTTGGGGCGGGCGGACGCCAATCCGCCGCTTTGTTTTGTGGGGGGATTTTAACATTTCAAGGCGGCTTTGTCAAGAAAAAATTTGCGCGGGCTACCGCCGATTCCACAGCCAGAGCACGAACAGGCTGACGGCGACGGCGAGAAGCAGCCCGCCGAGCACGTCGCTGGGATAATGAACGCCCACATAGAGGCGGGAAAGCGCAATCAGCGCGGCAAGGCAGAGAATCGGGACGCCGTATTTTTTCGGCAACATCCCGAACAGGACTAACGCGCAGGCGAAGGAAGCCGTAGTGTGCCCGGACGGGAAAGAGTAGTCGGTAGGATGGGGAATCAGGGTGGTAAGTTCGGGGATGACCTCATAGGGGCGCGTCCGCGCCACCAGATTCTTTAAAATGAGGTTGCAGAGCAGGAAGCAAAGCCCCATGGACAACAGGGCGGCTTGCCCGGCGTCGCGGGTGCGCTTCTGGCAGAGCAAGGCCGCCGACAGCAACAGCCAGACAATCCCGGCGTTGCCCAAAGAAGTTACGGCAATCCAAAAGAAGTCCCAAGCGTGAAAACGGGCGTGTTTCTGAATCCAAAGCAATAGATTTCCGTCCATTGTGCTGAAAAAGCCCATGAAAAACTCTCCTTTCTCAGAACCGCGAACCCGGCGGCGCCCATTCCCGCACATGTTCCAGCCCCTGATTGATAATCGTCTTTACGTGGTCGTCGGCGAGCGAATAAAAGACGGTTTTCCCCTCCCGGCGCGCCTTGACCAGCCGCACGTTTTTGAGCGCCCGCAACTGGTGCGAAACGGCGGACTGCGTCAGCCCCAGCAAGGCCGCCATGTCGCACACGCACATTTCCGAGGCGAACAGCAAATACAGAATGCGAACCCGCGTGGAGTCGCCGAAAATGCGGAATAGTTCCGTCAGGTCGTAAAGGGTATCCTCGTCGGGCAGTTCGGCTCTCACGCGCTCTATAATTTCCTCGTGCGTGCAAATCAGGTCGCAGCGTTCCACATTGTAGGGGTCTTCTTCCGTCGGGGGAACTCCGCGCCCCCTGAGGCGGTGCTCCCGCATATAGCGCTGTTCCGCCGTGACGGGCGCCCCGGCTTGCGCGAAATCGGCGTTTTTCTTTTCCATACTGCCTCCCGATGTGAAGTCCGGATGTCGATAAGCCCATTATAGCCGCGCCTTTGGGGCTTTGTCAATGCCGCGCCGCCGAAAAGAGGCGCGGCGGCGGCTTGAAATTGTCCCTTGCCATTGCAATAAAAATGTGATACAATAATAAAAGCGCACATTTCCGGAGGGTTCGCGGACAAGCGCGGAGGGGGAGAAAGAAGTGTATCGAACAAGGCTAAGGGAAAAATTGGACGAGGCTGTCGCGGCGGTGGCGCCCGTCATTGCGATTGTGCTTATCCTGTCGCTGACGATTGCCCCCGTGACGCCCAGCGTTTTGCTGGCGTTTCTCTTCGGCGGGGCCATGCTGATTGCGGGGAATATGTTCTTCTCCCTCGGCGCGGAGCTGTCCATGGAGCCCATGGGACAGCACATGGGGGCGCGTATCACCAAAACGCGCAAGCTGTCCTTGATTCTCGTAATTGGCTTCCTGCTGGGCTTCCTGATTACCGTGTCGGAGCCCGATTTGCAGGTGCTGGCGAATCAGGTGCAGTCCATCCCGAACAACGCGCTCATTTTCTCTATCGCGGGCGGGGTGGGGCTGTTCCTTGTGCTCGCGCTGCTCCGCATTCTGCTGGGCGTCCGCCTTCGGACAATGTTGCTAATCTCTTACGGGCTTCTGTTCGCCCTGACGCTTTTCACGCCGCCGGATTTCTTGGCGGTGGCGTTCGATTCCGGCGGCGTGACGACGGGCCCTATGACCGTGCCGTTTATTATGGCGTTCGGCATTGGCATTTCCGCCATCCGTAGCGACCGCCGCGCCGCCGACGACAGTTTCGGGTTGATTTCCCTGTGTTCCGCGGGGCCCATTATCGCCGTGTTGATTCTCAGCCTTATCTACAAGCCCTCCGGCGCCGACTATTCGGAAAGCGTCGTCCCCGTGATTTCGCATTCCATCGAGTTGAGACAGCTTTTCTTGGGGGCGTTCCCGACGTACTTAAAAGAAATCGCGGCGGCGTTGTTGCCTATCGCCGGATTTTTCGGCGTTTTTCAGGTGTTCAGCCTGCGTTTGGGCAAAAACACGCTCATCCGGATTGGAATCGGAATCCTGTATACGTACATCGGGCTTGTCGTGTTTTTGACGGGCGTCAACGTGGGCTTCATGCCCGCCGGGACGTACCTTGGGGAGACGCTCGCGTCCATGCCCTTCCGCTGGATTGTCATCCCGATAGGGATGCTGATAGGCTACTACATCGTGAAGGCGGAGCCCGCCGTCTACGTGCTCATGCGGCAGGTGGAGGAACTGACCAACGGCGCGGTGTCCGGGACGCTGTTGCAACGGACGCTCTCGGCGGGCGTGTGCGTGTCCATCGGGCTGGCGCTCTTCCGCGTCCTGACGGGTCTGCCTGTCATGTGGTTCCTGCTCCCCGGCTACGCCTTGGCTATGGCCTTAACGTTCTTCGTCCCCGACATCTTTACCGCCATCGCGTTTGACTCCGGCGGCGTGGCGTCGGGCCCCATGACCGCGACGTTCCTGCTCCCGTTCGCAACCGGGGCTTGTCTGGCCGTGGGCGGCAACGTCGTCACGGACGCCTTCGGCGTGGTGTCCATGGTCGCCATGACGCCGCTTATCGCCATACAGCTTCTGGGGCTGGCGTACCGCCTGCAAGCGCGGGGCAAGGCGGGCGGAACGCCCGCGGAAGAGGACGCTTTCGCCGCGCTGGACGATTACGCCATCATTGAACTGTAAGGAGGGGGAGCGCCTTGTACCTCATGGTAACGGTCATGGACAGGAAGCGGCTCCGGGATTTCGTCTCCCTGTACCGCCTGCGCCAGATTTACGTCAATATGATTTCCCTTGGGCACGGCACCGCGAGGGGCGAACTGTTGAGCCTGCTGGGGCTGACGGGTTCGGAACGCGCCGTATGTATGGCGCTGGTCACGGAAAATACGTGGAAGGCGGTCAAGAAAGACCTTGAACGGAAAATCCGCATTGACGTGCCGGGCACGGGAATCGCGTTTATCGTGCCCATGAGCAGTATCGGCGGCAAGCGGGAACTGCGGTTCATGACGGACGGGCAGAACTGGAAGAAGGGGGAGGAAAGCGTCATGAAGGGCACCGACCGGGAACTGTTGGTTATCATCAGCAATCAGGGCTACAACGAGCTTGTGATGGACGCGGCGCGGGAGGCGGGCGCCCACGGCGGGACTGTCCTTCACGCCAGAGGCACGGGCATGGAGCGCGCCGAAAAATTCCTTGGCATTTCTCTGGCGGCGGAAAAGGACATTACTTTGATTGTCACGAAAACCGCCGGGAAAAACGCCATTATGCAGTCCGTCATGGAAAAGGCGGGCATGGGCACTCAGGCGCAGTCGATAGTGTTTTCACTGCCCGTGACGAGCACGGCGGGATTGCGCCTGCTTGACCAAGACGACGAGACGGAAACGCCGCCCGAAAGCGCCGAGCCCGCCGCCGAATCCTGAGCGCGCTCACTTGACGCATTTTTGACAGGGCGTCAGTCCCCGCGCTTCGGCTTCCGCTAACGTGGCTTCGTAATACGTCCCGCCGTTGCAACGGTTGTCATAGTGGTAGCGCTTTCCGGTCTTGGTTACGTAGACGGTTCGCGCCGCCGTCGGCGCGGGGACAAAGTTTTGGGTCGGCGCCGAATTTCCGGGCGCCTTGGGCGCGGCGCTTCCGGACGGCGCGGAGGCGGCGCTTCTGGCGACGGGCGCGGGACTGTCGGCAACCGTCGCGGGCGAGGCGGAAGCGGCGGAAAGCTGTCCGGCCTTGTAGCCGTTGTCATAGCCGATTCCCGCGCCTTCCTGATAGCCTTTTTCGTACCCCTGCCGATACCCCGCCGCCTCGCCCCCGGCGTATCCCGCCGCGTTTCCGTCGGTCTGACCCGCCGCGTACCCGGCGGCCTGCCCTTCCTCATAGCCCTTTTCGTACCCCTGCCGATACCCCGCCGCTTCTCCGTCGGCGTAACCCGCTTCCGCCCCCGCCTGATAGCCCTTGTCGTAGGACGCGCCCGCCTCGGCAGTCGCGGCGTCGCGGGCTTCCGCGTACCCGGCTTCATGCCCTTTGGCGTAGCCTTCCTTTTGCCCTTCGGCGTACCCGGCGGCGGAGCCCTCCGTATAGCCGCTTTCGTACCCGCCCACCGCGCCGTCGTCGTACCCGGCGCGTTGTCCGACGGCGTACCCGCCGCCAAGGGAACAAAGCGCCACGAGCGCCGCAAGCAGGACGGGCAGCCCGCGAAACGCCGCGCTTCCCGGCGGCGTCCGTTCGAGCAACGGTTCCTTCTCCAATGGAAATCTCTCCCTTTTTAGCGTTCTCTGTGCTCCCAGTATAGCATATTTTTGAATCCGCCTCAATCGTTTTTCGCCGATTTTCGGCGATTTTTTCTCTTTTCGATAGAATGCAAGAGCGTCGGAAGGGGCGTTTCCGTCGCCGCCGAAAAAACGCCCTTGCGAAATCGGCGCGGGCGTGGTATGATTGCATTCTATGGAAAACAGGGTCGCGGCCCATACCCACGGAGGCGCTGGAATGAAAAAAATACTCGTTGTTGACGACGCGGCTTTCATGCAAAAAGTCACAAAGGAGACCCTTTCCTCGCGGTACCAGATTCTGTGCGCTTCTTCCGGAGCGGAAGCCATGCGGATTTACGAGGCGGAAAAGCCTGATTTAATCCTGTCGGACCTTCACATGCCGGATATGACGGGCTTTGAGCTTCAGCGGAGCCTTCGGGAGCGGAGCGAGCAAATCGTGCCGTTCGTATTCATGACAGCCGACGAGCGGGAGGAGAGCGAAAGCCTTGGTCTGGAAGCCGGCGCCATTGACTACATCCGCAAGCCGTTCAAGCCGGAAGTCCTGCTCCGGCGCGTGGGCAACGCCATAAGGCAAGTCGAGAACATGGAAAAGCTCCGGGGCCTGCGCACCGTGCTGGAAAACGACCCCATGACCGGACTGCTCAACAAGGCCTTCGCGCAAAAAAAGCTCATGGAAATCTGCGCCAAGGAAAACGGCGTGCTGATGATGGTGGACTTGGACAGCTTCAAGCTGGTCAACGACCTTTACGGGCACGGCATGGGCGACAAAGTCCTAATCCGGTTCGGGGAAATCCTGCGTTGCGTCATCCGAACGTCCGACGTGGCGGGACGCGTCGGCGGCGACGAGTTCATAGTCTTTTGCCGCGACGCCCACGACGAGGAACTCATAGCGCGGAAGTCCCGGCAGATAAACGAAATGCTCTTGGCGTCGGCGAAAGAGCTCATGGGCGCGGATATGAACATCCCGCTGGGCGCGTCCGTGGGGGCGGTCGCCGTGCCAGACGAGGGGACGGATTTCCGCATCCTCTACGAAAAGGCGGACAAGGCGCTCTATCAAGTCAAGCAGAACGGCAAGCACGGCTACGCGTTTTTCCGCGAACACGCGGCGGCGGCAGAAAAGGAGGGCGGCGCTTCTTCCGGCATTGAAAGTATGCGCGTGATTTTAGGGGAGCGCAACCGACAGCGCGGCGCCTACGAGCTGGGTTTTGAGAATTTCCGCACAATTTACCGCTTCCTCATGCGCACGATTGAGAACTACCATTACAAAACGGAACTCGTCCTCTATACGCTCGGCGGCGACGCGGAAGCCATCGACAAATTCGGGGAAGTCCTGCGGCATAGCCTGCGCCGGAGCGACGTTTGCACGAAAAACGGCGCGAATCAGTATCTGGTATTGCTGTTGGAAATCCGGCAGGGCGACATGAACACGGTTTTGAACCGCATTCTGGCGAATTGGGACAAAACAGGCATGGGCGACAGAATCAAGGTGTCATGGGAAACACTGCCGTTGCAAATTTAGCCGCGCTTTTGAAAATGAAAACGCGCCGCTTCCGTCGCAGGAACGGAAACGGCGCGTGGTTTTCATGTTTCACGCAACAGGCGGGATAAGTTGGCGAAATCCCGTAGCGTCAGGCGTTCGCCCCGGACGCTCTCGGACAGCCCGCAGGAAATCACGGCGTCGCGGATACGCTCCTTGGACAGTTCCGGCAGGGCGGCGGAAAGGCTGTTGACGAGGGTTTTCCGCCGCAACAGGAACGCCCCGCGCACGACGCGGAAAAAATGCGGTTCGTCGTCGGTCTCGACGGCGGGACGGGCGCGGCGCGCACAGCGCAACACGGCGGAATCCACTTTCGGGCGCGGAAGGAAGTTGTCCCGCGACACCTGAAACACGACTTCCGGTTCCATGTAGTAGCGCAGGAACAGGGAGAACGCGCCGCCGTCTGCGGAGCCTTCCGGAGCCGCCAAGCGTTCCGCGACTTCCTTTTGCAGTAAGACCGTGACCGTTTGGAAGCAGGGCGTTTGCGCGAGCTTTTCGAGCATGGGGGAAGTGATGTTATAGGGCAGGTTGGCGCAGACAATCGGCGACAAGCCCGGAAACTTTTCCGCCGCGAGCGCGGCGAGGTCGAGCTTGAGCGCGTCGCCTTGGACAACCTCCGCGTTGGAGACGCCGCGCAGGGTTTCGTCCAAAATCGGAAGCAGGTCGCGGTCAAGCTCCACGGACGCAACTTTCCCGACGCGTTTGGCGAGTTCGACGGTCAGGGCGCCGACGCCGGGGCCGATTTCCAGTACGCCGTGCGTTTTGCCCGCGCCGGACGCCTCCGCGATGGCAACCGGGATTTCCGGGTTGACAAGGAAATTCTGCCCCATGGACTTGGAGAAGCGGAAGCCGTGCCGCCCTAACAGTGCGCGGAGTTCCCGTTCGTCGCACAGGTTCATTAGTATTTCCCCAGCGAGGCGGTGTCGTCGGCGGGACTGCTTCCGTACTGGAAATCGTTCCCCGGCAGGAACGCGTTGAGCGCGATTCCCGCGACAGCCGCGATGGAAAGGCTTGTCAGCGTCAGGGACGCCCCGCCGATTTGGAACGTCAGGCCGTCCGTGAAGCCCAGCCCCGATACCAGTATGACGGCGGCGATAATCAGGTTGCGCGAATTGGTGAAATCCACGCGGTTTTCCACAATGTTCCGCACGCCGATTGCGGAAATCATGCCGTAGAGAATGAAACTGATTCCGCCGACAATGGCGGCGGGCAGGGAGTTTACCAAAGCCGCGAACGCCGGGGAGAACGAGAGCGCGACGGCGTAGAGCGCCGCGAGGCGCACGACGCGGGGGTCATAGACTTTCGAGAGGACAAGGACGCCCGTATTTTCGCCGTATGTCGTGTTCGACGGCCCCCCGAAGAAGCCCGCAAGGGAAGTGGCGATTCCGTCGCCAATCAAAGTGCGGTGCAGTCCGGGGTCTGTGATGAAGTTTTCGCCGACCGTCGCGGAAATGGCGGACATGTCGCCGATGTGCTCCATCATGGAGGCGATAGCGATAGGCGCCATGACCAGTACGGCGGAGAAGTCGAACTTGGCGACGCTTCCGGAAAAGTCCGTGAAAAACGGCTGAAGCCCTACGAGGCGCGACGCCGCCACGCCAGAGAAGTCCATAAGCGGGACGGTTTCCCCCGCCGCGTTGACCGCCGTCGCGCCGCACAGGTTGGCGGCGACCGCCGCGGCATACGCGCCGACCACGCCCAGCAGAATGGGGATGATTTTAATCATGCCCTTGCCCCAGATATTCGCCGCGATAATAATGCCCATAGCGGTGAGCGCGAGCCACCAGCAGGTTTTGGCGTTGTTGACGGCGGACGGCGCGAGGTTCAGCCCGATGAGGATGATAATCGGCCCCGTGACGACGGGCGGCAGGTAGCGCATGACCTTCATCACGCCGACCGCCTTGACAATGCCCGCCAGCGCGACGTACAGCAGGCCCGCCGCGACAATGCCGCCGCAGGCGTATTGCAGTTTTTCGGACGCCGCCATATCCGCGTAAATGCCGCCGCTCATGTTGGCCATAGCGTAGAAGCCGCCGAGGAACGCGAACGACGAGCCTAAAAACGCGGGCACTTTCATTTTCGTGCAGACGTGGAAAAAGAGCGTGCCGACCCCGGCGAAAAACAAGGTGGTCTGGATAGAGAGGGGCAGTCCGTAGCCCTGCACCAGAATCGGGACAAGAACCGTCGCCCCGAACATGGCGAAGAGGTGCTGGAGGCCTAAGACAAGCATTTTAGGCAGTCCGAGCGTCCGGGCGTCGGTCACGGCGGCCTGTCCGATTGCGGGTTTCTGTTTGTTCATGAAGCTCTCCTTTCCGCGTTTCCCGGTTATCCGGGCAAAAAAACGCCGGCGCTTACAGCCGGCAAAAACGGGAAACCACGGGAAGGCGTCCGATGTCGTAATACCGCGCTTGAAACATTGCGCTCCCTCCTCCCGTGATTTTTCCCATTATACAAAAACAAGCGGGCGTTGGCAAGCGTATTTTTGGCGGAAGTCCGCAAAATTTCCGCAAAAAAGATTGTAAAAAATGACCGTTGCCTATGGCAATCGCTTTTATGTTCCGTATCCGGGCGAAAGCCGCGCCCCGCCCAGAAACCGTTTTCGCGCATTCCGCCGCAAATTTTCGCAACGCGCTTTACGGCGGGGCGGGGATGTGCTATACTGGCGGAGACATTGGCTCCGCCCCAAGGCGGAGGCGAAAACGGGAAAGGCTCTTTCCCATGACAAAAGCAGAGCGAGGAGGAAAAACGAATGGTAAAACTGTACGACGGCGGCGTATATCTGGTTCGCGGCGCGGAGATTGTCCCGGAAGCGAACGCCGCGAGGGTTCGGGAACTGACCGGAAAAGCGCCCGACAAGGCCGAGGCCAGAAAGGGCACGATTGCCTACGGCATTCTGCAAGCGCACAACAAGAGCGGCAATCCGGACGCGTTGCAAATCAAGTTCGACGCGCTGACTTCCCACGACATTACCTATGTCGGCATTATCCAGACGGCGCGGGCGTCGGGCATGACTACGTTTCCCGTGCCCTATGTCCTGACCTGTTGCCACAACTCCCTGTGCGCGGTCGGCGGCACGATTAACGAGGACGACCATATGTTTGGCCTCACGGCGGCGCAAAAGTACGGCGGAATCTTTGTCCCGCCCCATATGGCCGTTATCCACCAGTATATGCGGGAGATGTTCGCGGGTTGCGGCAAGATGATTTTAGGCTCCGACTCCCATACCCGTTACGGCGCGCTGGGGACAATGGCCGTCGGCGAGGGCGGCGGCGAACTCGACAAGCAGATTCTGGGCGACACGTGGGACAGCGCCTATCCGGGCGTCGCGGCGGTTTACCTGACGGGAAAGCCGAATCCGTGGGTGGGGCCGCATGACATTGCGCTCGCCATTTGCGGCGCGGTCTACAAAAACGGCTATGTGAAAAACAAGGTCATGGAATTTGTCGGCCCCGGCGTGGCGTCCATGTCCACGGACTACCGCAACGGCGTGGACGTGATGACCACGGAAACGACGTGCCTTAGCTCCGTCTGGCGCACCGACGACGACACAAAAGCCTACCTTACCGAGCACGGACGCCCCGGCGACTACAAAGAACTCAATCCGGCGGACGTGGCTTATTATGACGGTTGCATTGAAATCGACCTTTCGACCATTAAGCCCATGATTGCCATGCCGTTCCACCCGTCCAACGCCTACGAAATCGACGAGTTCAACGCCAACTTGACGGACATTCTCCGCGAGGCGGAAAAGGCGGCGGAGAAAGTCAGCCAAGGCCGCGCACCTTATACGCTTCTTGACAAGGTAAGAGACGGCAAATTACAGGTTCAGCAGGGCATTATCGCGGGTTGCGCGGGCGGCGGCTATACGAACATCGTAGAGGCGGCAAACCTGCTCAAAGGCAAGAGTATCGGCGCGAACGAGTTTACGTTGAGCGTCTATCCGTCCTCCATGCCCGTGTATATGGACTTGTCCCGCAAGGGGGCGCTTGCGGATTTGGCGGCGGCGGGCGCGGTGATTAAGACGGCGTTCTGCGGCCCCTGCTTCGGCGCGGGCGACACGCCCAACCATAACGGCTTCTCCGTCCGCCATACGACGCGCAATTTTCCCAACCGGGAAGGCTCCAAGCCCGGAAGCGGGCAAATGTCGGCGGTGGCGCTGATGGACGCCCGCTCCGTCGCGGCGACGGCGGCCAACGGCGGCCTGCTGACCAGCGCGGAACAGTACGCCGACGCGTTCGGAAACGTCCCCGCCTATCGTTTCGACGAAAGCCCCTACAAAGCCCGCGTCTACAACGGCTTCGGCAAGGCGGACTTGTCGAAAGACTTGTTCTACGGCCCCAATATTAAGGACTGGCCCGAACGCCCCGCCTTGCAGGAAAATATTCTCCTGAAAGTCTGCTCTAAAATTCTGGACGAGGTTACGACGACCGACGAGCTGATTCCGTCCGGCGAAACTTCCTCCTACCGCTCCAACCCGTTAGGGCTTGCGGAGTTCACGCTGTCGCGCCGCGACCCGGAATATGTGGGGAGGACGAAAGCCGTAGACGCGCTGGAAGTCGCCCGCGAACAGGGCGGCGAAATCCCGGAATTGAAGGACGTTTACCGCGTCGTTCAAACCATTCCCGGACAGGAGAGCGTAAAGCCGGAGGAAATCGAAATCGGCTCCACGATTTACGCCAACAAGCCCGGCGACGGCTCCGCCCGCGAACAGGCCGCGAGTTGTCAGCGCGTGCTCGGCGCCTTGGCGAACATCGCGCAGGACTACGCGACGAAACGCTACCGCTCCAACGTGATAAACTGGGGTATGTTGCCGTTTCATCTGAAAGGCGAGCCGACGGCGTTCGAGGTCGGCGACTGGATTTACGTCCCCGGAATCGGAACCGCCCTGCGCGAAAACAAGACGGACGATATACCGGCCTATGTGCTGAAAGACGGCGAGGCGCGGGAAATTGCCCTTTATATCCGCGACATGACGGAGAACGAGCGGGAAATTATTCAAGCGGGCTGTCTCATAAACTTCAACCGCAACCGCAAATAACAAGCGTCCTTTTCGCCTGCGTCCCGCCGCCGCTGATTTCCGCCTTGACAAGCCCCCGCCGTCATGGTATAATTCCAACCCGCGTAATGGTTAGGAGTTTTCGTCATCTTTATGACTATAATCATTATGAAATAAACGAAATTTCATGTTCTCTTTCCAAAATCAGGCTGGCTGATTTTCCGGAAGGGCATCGGAAGCGGCAATGCCATATATGCGGTCTTATCGGCGTTAAAAAACCGGATATGAAGTTCCGGCGTCCGTCCCGGCGCGGGACGCGAGTTGAAATGTTCTGAATCCGCTCCGAGCCGCAAGGCCGGGGCGTTTTTCGTGACAACAGGAGGATGTTAGCATATGGACAATCGGCGGAAAACCATGGAGCGCATTGTGGCGCTATGCAAGGGGCGCGGCTTTGTGTTCCCCGGCAGCGAGATTTACGGCGGGCTCGCCAATAGCTGGGACTACGGCCCGCTCGGCGTGGAACTGAAAAACAACGTCAAACGCGCTTGGTGGAAGAAGT
The DNA here is from genome assembly GCA_017527365.1 of Oscillibacter sp. Lineage (GTDB taxonomy): Bacteria > Bacillota > Clostridia > Oscillospirales > Oscillospiraceae > Oscillibacter. The sequence continues at coordinate 47,181 of JAFXQD010000053.1, read as the reverse complement.
TCGTGCAGGAAAACCCCTACAACGTCGGGCTTGACGCCGCGATTCTGATGAATCCGGAAGTATGGGTGGCGTCGGGGCACGTCTCCACCTTCAACGACCCCCTGATTGACTGCCGCGCCTGCAAAATGCGCCACCGCGCCGACAAACTGGTAGAGGAATACGTCAAGGAAAACGGCATGGACGTTGTCGTGGAATCCATGACGCAGGAAGATTTGGTGGCGTTCATCCGCGAGCATTCCGTGCCGTGTCCGGGTTGCGGCAAGAGCGACTTCACCGACATCCGCCGCTTTAACCTCATGTTCAAGACACATCAGGGCGTGACGGAGGACACCGCCAGCGAAGTGTATCTGCGTCCGGAGACCGCGCAAGGCATTTTCGTCAACTTCCCGGCGATTCAGCGCACGACCCGCCGCAAACTGCCGTTCGGCGTCTGCCAAGTCGGGAAATCCTTCCGGAACGAAATCACGCCGGGCAACTTCATTTTCCGTATCCGCGAGTTTGAGCAGATGGAGCTTGAGTTCTTCTGCAAGCCCGAAACCGATTTGGAATGGTTCCAGTATTGGCGGGCGTACTGCCGCGACTGGCTGATTGGCTTGAATATCAAAGAGGAAAACCTGCGCCTGCGCGACCATACGCCGGAAGAGCTGGCGTTCTACTCCAAGGCGACCACCGATTTTGAGTACCTGTTCCCGTTCGGCTGGGGCGAGCTCTGGGGCGTCGCCGACCGCACCGACTACGACCTGAAACAACATCAGGAGCATTCCGGGCAGGATTTGACCTATTTCGACCAAGAGAAGAACGAGCATTACATCCCCTATGTCATAGAACCGTCGTTAGGCGCCGACCGCATGACGCTGGCGCTGCTCGTGGAAGCGTATGACGAGGAAGTCGTGGACGAGGCGAAAAACGACGTGCGCACGGTCATGCGCTTTCATCCCGCGATTGCGCCCTTTAAGGCGGCGGTACTGCCGCTGTCCAAGAAATTGAGCGGCAAGGCGAAGGAACTGCAACAGGAGCTTTCCAAGGATTGGATGGCAGACTTTGACGACACGGGCTCTATCGGCAAGCGCTACCGCCGGGAGGACGAGATTGGAACGCCCTACTGCGTGACGGTCGATTTCCAGACGGAAGAGGATAATTGCGTAACCGTGCGCGACCGCGACACGATGGCGCAAGACCGCGTTCCCATTGCCGAATTGCGGGCGTATTTGGCGGAAAAGCTGGCGTACTGATTGGAAACCGCGCCGTTTGACAGAAAGGGGGGGCGCTCTATTTCTAAAGTCTCTAAGAATAAGCCTCACAAGAAACGCTCGTCGGGAAAGAACTCCGCCCCATACGGGCAGGCGCGGCGCAACGCGGACGGCGCGATTCGTCCGGAAGCGCTTCAAAGCCCGTCGGGAAGCGATTCCGAAGCCGTCCGCAAGACGGGGCGGCAGGAGCGGCGGACGAAAGCGGATTACAAGTTGAAAAATCCCAAAGAGCAAGCCCCGCCTTCCGCGCCGCCCGTCCCGGAGCCCTCCGCGCCCGCCGCCGCCGAACCGCCGGCGGTTGCGGGACAGTCCGCGCCGCTCTTGCGGCGCCCCGCCGATATTCGCTTTCCGGAAGCGTCCGCAGACAAGATACAAATCTACCAGCCGGAAACGCCGCCTCCCCGCCCGACGGCAAAGGCTTTGCCTCCCGTCCCGCTGACGCCGGACGCGCTCTTGTTGGAACAGCCGTCGCAAAAGCGCAAGGGACAGCGGCGCAAAAGCCGCAAATCCGTTCCCATAGCCGAAGGAACCCGCCCCGGAGCCGCCGCCCGAACCGCTTTCCGCTTGTCCGGCGCCGCGCCCCATTAACCCCCGCCGTTTGAGGCAGGCTTTGAAAGAGGGCAAGGAAAGCCTTGAGCGCCGCAAAGGGGCGGACATGCAGTCCGGGGAGGACTTGCCTTGGCTGCCCCCGCCGCCGGGGGCGTCCCCGCCCCCGCACGTCGAAACGCCGCCGCTCTGGAGGCAAATCGCCGCCGCCCTGTGGGACGCGCTCCGCGCCGCCGCCGTCAAAATCGGCGCGTGGGCTTGGGCGCAAATCAAACGCGGCTGGGCGCTCCTCGTGCGCGTCCTCGCGCAGTTTTTCGCAACCCTCCGGCGGCATGTCCCGCCCCTGCCCGCGTTCCTGACAAAGAAGCGCAGGTATCGCGGACGTATGCGCCTCGGCGCGTTGAGCCAGTGGAGGGAGTTCGGCATTTTCTCCCTGCTCATGGGTTTTGCGGTCACGGCGTCGGTGGAGGCCGTGCGGATAGGCAGTTTCACGGAAATGGCGTCGTGGGCGGCGGAACGAATCGGAAGTTTCTTCCTCTCCGGAATGCTCTATGGAAGCGTGATAGCCCTGTTAGGCTCGCTCGTCGGACGGCTGTGGCTTTCCTCCCTGCTGGCGTCCGTGATAGGGCTTGCCGCCGCGCTGGTCAATTACTTCAAGCTCCGCATTGACGGGACGCCCCTTGTCCTGTCGGACTTCGGGCTCATCGGGCAGACGGGCGACATCGCGGGCGTCGCCGGGGAGCTGACCCCGCCCGACGTGTTTTGGAGGGCGGTCTGGTTCCTGACGTTCTGCGTGCTGGTTCTCTTTTTCGCCGCCGAACTCACCCGCACCAGAGGCATTGACCGGGTTGTCCCTATCGCCGCGTCGCTTGCGCTGACGCTCTGCCTGTTCTCAACCGGCATGACGGGCGCCGTCGGCGGGCTGTTCCGCGTGGATGTCGCCGACCGACTGCCCCCCGCCACCAATCACAGGCTCTACGGCTTGACGGTGAGCCTGTGGCGCGAGCTGTTCCTGCAAAAAATCAGCCCGCCGGAGGGCTATAGCGAAGAGCAAATGCGGGAGGTTCTGGACGAAATCGACGCCCTGAGCCTTCCTACGAACGAGCCGCAGACGGAAGAGGGCGCCGAAGCCCCGGTTATGCCCAATGTGCTTGTGATTCTCTCGGAGAGCTTCTTTGACGCGACGCGCCTGACGGGCGTGACCTACGACCGCGACCCCGTGGAGAATTACCACGCCTTGCAAGCGGAGAGCATTAGCGGGCGTTTCTACTCGCATTATCTCGGCTACGGCACGGGCTATATCGAAATGTCCATGCAGTCGGGCATTGGCGAACTCGACCTTGACGCAGGGACGAACATATGCTTCATGCCCGACGAAACCTACGAACTGTTCGACGCCCTCGCCGAACAGTATACGAACCTTGGCAATTATACGGCGGAAATGCTCCACGCCTACGACAACAGCCTCTACAACCGCACCGTGACATACCCGCTCATGGGCTACTCAAAAAGCCTGTACTCGGAGGAAATCCGCGCCCTTGGCATAGAGTGGAACGGCAACCTTTACGGCGGCTACTACATGAAGGATTCCTATTTCTTTGAGGCCATGCTTCACGAAATGCGGGCTATCAACAACGCCGGGAACAAGGCGTTCCTCTACGGCATTACCATGGAGAACCACCAGCCCTTCAACCCCGACAAGTTCAACGGCGTTTCGCAGGTCAAGGTGACGGCGCCGAAATTGAAGCGCTCCGAATTGGAAATCCTGAAAGTGGGCGTCGAGGGCATTGTGCGCGCCGACGCCGCGCTGAGGGAAATCACCGACGCCCTGCGGGAATATCCCGTCCCGACGATTGTCGCCTTTTTCGGCGACCACCGCCCCACGCTGTCCATGCCCAACGGACGCGCCGTCTACACGCAGTTAGGGCTTGTCCCCGGCGGCGACACGAGCCTGTGGACGACGGAGCAAATCGGCGACATCTATTCCAGCGATTACCTTATCTGGGCGAACGACGCCGCCCTATTGCATGGACAAGCCGGGACGCGCAAGCATTCGGGCGTCCTCTCGTTCGGCCCCGACATTCTGAAATTGACCGGACAGCCCGTTTCCCGCTGGTGGAAGCTGGCTTGCCTGTCGGCGAACGTCCAGCTTGTCAGCCGGGAAGTGTACTTCGTCAACGGCGACGGCGAGCCGTTCTATTCGCAAGCGCAGGCGGGCTTGTCGGAAGAAGAGGAACATTTGCTCTATCTCCGCTCATGCGTGCTCTACGACGCCATCTACGGGAAACGTTATATTACCTCGGAGATGAACCGCGCCGGGCCATAGAGAACGGAAAGCCCTCCCCCGGATTCGCGGGGGAGGGCGGCGCGTCCGCGCCGTTATGTCTTGGCCTGTATTTTCGCGCCGCATTTCGGGCAGGTGATGACGATATTCCCTTTGCCCGTCGGAACGCGGCAGATTGTCCCGCACTGCTTGCAGGCATAGTATTTGTGCGCCTTGTCCTTATGGCGCCGAATTGCCCCTTCCGTCAGGCGTTGCGCCCGCTTCCGCCAGTTCAGGAAGCGCAGGTTTTCGCCTTGGCGCTTGGGCAAATTCCGCGACAGGACGCGGTAGAGCATGGCTATCGCCGCGATGTCCGCGATTACGTCGAAAACCCCGCCCGCAATCGCGCTCCGCGTCAGCCACACGATTACGGCGCGCACCACGCATAGCGCGAGGTACGCCCACAGCAGGGCGTAGTTCAACTCGTCCATTCCGTTGCGTCCCAGCATGAACCGCCCCGCCGCGATTCGCGCTTTTTGCAGGATGTCTTGCAACCGTTCCACGCTATCCCCTCTCCCTATCCGGCTTCCCGCCGGGGTTTTTCCCTATTGTAGCCTAAAATCCCCCCGCTGGCAACCGTTTCAGGATAAATTTTACAAATTCGACACAACTGCCCGTTACTGTCCGCGCCAATGCGCGATGAAAGGGACGGTTTCGCCGCCCCGTAATTTTGAACCGAAAGGAAGCGCGATTTCCCGCTATGGAAAAGAAAGAATTTAAGGCGGAATCCAAACGCCTGCTCGACCTGATGATTAATTCCATCTACACGCACAAGGAAATTTTCCTCCGCGAATTGATTTCCAACGCCAGCGACGCCTGCGACAAACTCTGCTACATGGCGCTCACGGACGCCTCCGTCGGCATGGAGCGCAAGGACTTTCAAATCCGCCTCGCGGTTGACGCCGACAAGCGGCTGTTGACCGTCTCCGACAACGGCATTGGCATGAGCCGCGCCGACTTGGAGGACAATTTAGGCGTTATCGCCTCTTCCGGCTCGTTCCGCTTCAAGCAGGAGCTCGGCGACGACGCCAAGGACACGGACGTTATCGGACAGTTCGGCGTGGGCTTCTACTCCGCGTTCATGGTGTCCGACCACATCACGGTTGTCACGCGCAAGTACGGCGAGGAAACCGCGTGGAAATGGGAATCGGACGGCGCGGAGGGCTATACCATCGAAGAGACGACCCGCGACGCCGCCGGCACGGACATTATCCTGCACATCAAGCCCGACGCCGACGACGAAAACTACGGCGAGTTCCTGCAAAGCTGGAAAGTCCAGTCGCTGGTGCGCAAATACTCCGACTATATCCGCTTCCCGATTCGCATGGAAGTGAGCAAGACGCGCAAGAAGGAAGGCTCCCCCGACGACAACCCGGAGTATGAGACCTATCAGGAAGAGGACACGCTGAACTCTATGGTTCCGCTGTGGCAGCGCTCCAAGGGCGAAGTCACCGCCGACGAGTACAACAAGTTCTACCGCGACAAGTTTCACGATTACGGCGAGCCTCTGCGCGTGATTACGGTGTCCGTCGAGGGCGCCGTGACCTACAAGGCGCTGTTGTTCGTGCCGTCCGCTGCCCCTTACGACTTCTATACCAAAGACTATCAGGCGGGGCTGCAGCTTTATTCTAACGGCGTTCTCATTATGGACAAGTGCGCGGACTTGCTCCCGGAATACTTCCGTTTTGTGCGCGGCGTCGTGGATTCCCCCGACCTTTCCCTAAACATCTCCCGCGAACTGCTACAGCATGACAGGCAGTTAAAGGTAATCGGCGGGAATCTGGAAAAGAAGGTCAAGGCGGACTTGCTCAAACTCCGCGAAGAAGACCGCGAAAAGTACGAGACGTTCTGGAAGCAGTTCGGGCGGCAAATCAAGTACGGCGTCGTCAGCGACTACGGCGCCCACAAGGACGCCTTGCAAGACCTGCTGATGTTCTACTCGTCCTCGGAGAAGAAGCCCGTGACGCTGGCGGAGTACGCCGACCGTATGCCCGGAGAGCAGAAATATATCTACTATGCCGCCGGGGAGACGCCCGAAAAAGTTGACCGCCTGCCGCAGACGGAATTGCTGAAAGACAAGGGCGCGGAAATCCTCTACTTCACGGAGGAAGTGGACGAGTTTTGCGCCCAGACGCTCCGCTCCTATCGGGAGAAGGACTTCCGCTCCGCGCTCGACCAAGAGATTGAGGAGGGCGACGAGGAAAAGGCGAAGGAGACCGCCGAAGCGCATAAGGCGGCGTTCGACTTTGTCAAGGAGGCGCTCGGCGACAAGGTGAAGGAAGTGCGGGCGTCGGCGCGGCTGAAATCGCACCCCGTGTGCCTCGCGGCGGAGGGCATGAGCTTTGAAATGGAGAAGTATTTCCGCGCCGTGCAGCCGGACATCGGAATGCAGGCGGGGCGGATTCTGGAACTGAACGTAGAGCACCCGGCGTTCGCGGCGCTGGAACAGGCGGTGACGGACGACCCGGAGAAGGCGAAAAAGTACGCGTCGCTGTTGTACAGTCAGGCTTTGCTTATCGCCGGACTGCCCCTCGACGACCCGTCCGAATATACCGACCTTGTGTGCGAACTGATGAAGTAAGCGCGGGCGAAAGCGCCCTGCCCCCTGACCGGGGCGGGGCGCTTTTCCGCCTGAAATCGAACCGCCGCGCTTCCGGCTCCTATTTCGGCGAGCCGCGCCGACGCTTCCGGGCAAAGAGGTAGCGGCGCATGATTTCAATGAACCGCCTCGGCGTCGGGCGCTCTTGCAGTTCGTGCCCCGCGAGACGGCTTAAAAGCCCCGGATTCCGCTTCCAAATCAGCGCGATAACGCGCCGAATGCGCGGGTCAACGTCGGGAAGTTCCGTGCGGTATATCATGGAAATTTTCTGGTAAAGTTCCATGATGGAGAACCACGAGCCCTCCGGGCGTTGCATGACAAGGAACACGGCGCAGGATGTCTCAAAGAATCCCTGCGTCGTGGCTTTTACGCCCAGCCTGTACAGCAAATCATGAATATCGGTAAGTATCGGGTCGATTGTCCAATCTTCCATGCGCCGCTCCTCCGCGAAGCGGGGGTTGTCCCCGCGACGGCAACGGGATTTTTGCCCCGCGTAAAAAAATCCGCGCCCGACCCCGGTTTTTCCGGCGCCCGCAACGAATACTATGACAGGCGGGGCGAACGCGCAAAACCGGATTGCGCTTCCGGCGCCTCCGCCGCAAACGGTATGCCGAAAACCATGCAAAGGAGCAATCCAGTATGTTTCACGCGAAAAGAATGGCCGTCGCCGCGCTCGCGGCGCTGATGGTAGCGGGCGCCGTCCCGGCGCTGGCGTCCGCCGACGACGCGTCCGGCACGGAAACGCCCGCCGCGCAGGAAGAAACGGTTGTCACAACGACCAAGAAGCCGCATAAGCGGCGCGGCGAGTCCGTCGGGAGCGGCGACGCGGTAGACGGCGAAACCTCCGCCACGCGCCGCAAGCCGCCCAAGAAGAGCGCGGACGGCGCGGAAGCCTCCGACACGGAAACCGCGTCCGGGAAGCCCGCGAAGCGTTCCAAGAAGAGCGCGGAAACGTCCGAGACGGGCGAGGCGGCGAAGCCGTCCAAGAAGCCCGCGAGAAAGCCCGACGCCGCCGCTGACGGCGCGACAACCGACGACGGCGCCGCGTCCGACGCCCAGACCGACGCGAAGCGTCCGGCGCGGAAACCCGCCCGGAAGCCCGAAAAGAAGGCGGCGGATTCCGCCGAAACTTCCGACGCGTCGGCGGCTGTCTAAGCCGCCGACAAGCCGCCTTCCGCAACCTCCCAATCATCGCCGCCGACAGGGACACCCGTCGGCGGCGATTGTTTCAGCCTGCGTTACTGCCAGTAGTCCGTATGTTCCGTCACGCCCGCGTCCTTGGCGCGGAACACGGGATTCTTTCCGGCGTTTTTCTGTTCCATGTAGTTGTCGAGGGCGCGGAACGCCACGCCGCCCAGAATCACGCACACGGGAATGTTAATCAAAGCCAAAACGCACTGGCAAATGTCGGCGACATCCCACACGAGCCCCATTTTCATGATGGCGCCGACGAAAATCAGCGCCGCGCCGACCGCCCGCACAATGTTCATGAAGCGCCGGGACGGAACGCGGCGGAGCAGGTACGCGAAGCAGTTTTCAATATAGTAGAAGTTGCCCAGCAGGGTTGTGAAGGCGAACAGGAGCATAGCCACGGCGATGAACACCGGGCCCGGCTCGCCGAACGTCGCCGAAAGCGACGCTTGAATATAAGGCGCCCCGGCCAAGTCCTCTTGCGGCGCCACGCCGGAGCACAGCGCCATAAACGCCGTCGCCGTGCACAGCAGGAGCGTGTCAATGAACACGGAGAGCATTTGCACAAGCCCCTGTTTGACGGGGTGGGACACGTCCGCCGCCGCCGCCGCGTTCGGCGCCGAGCCAATGCCCGCCTCGTTCGAGTACAGCCCGCGCTTGAAGCCCAGCATGAGGCAGGAGCCCATGAAGCCGCCGAAAATCGCCCGGAAGTTGAACGCGTCCGCGAAAATCATGCCGAACATGGCGGGGATGTTCCGGAAATTCAACATCAGCGCAATGAGGGCGAGCAGGACGTAGAGCACGCCCATGCCGGGGACAAGGATTTCCGTCACGCGCACGACGCGCTTTCCGCCGCCGACCAAGCAGTAGAGCGTCACGGACGCCACAATCAAGCCGAATACCGCCGGCATAATAGAGGCGTTGTCTTGATAGAACCGGAAGCCGGAAAACGCCGATTGCAGGTTATACGACGCGAGCATATTGTAGCCCACGCCGTAGCAGGCAATCAGGGCGACGGAAAAGACGACGGCAAGGGCGCGGCTGTGCAAGGCTTCCTCGATGTAGTAGGCGGGGCCGCCGTAGCTCTGCCCGTCGGGGTCGCGCTTCTTGTAGACCTGCGCGAGCGTCGATTCCACGAACGCCGACGCGCCGCCGAGTATCGCCGTCACCCACATCCAGAACACCGCGCCGGGGCCGCCCACGCAAATCGCGTTCGACACGCCGATAATGTTGCCCGTGCCCACGCGGGACGCCGTGGAAATCATCAGGGCGCCGAAGGACGAGATGGTGGCGTCCGCGCTGACGGGCTTTTCCGACACGACGCGGATGGATTCGCCGAAGAGCCGGAACTGCGGGAATTTCAGCCGAACCGTGAAGTACACGCCGCCGCAGAAGAGCAACAGCGCCAGCGGCCAGCCGGTCAAATAGAGCAGAAACTGATACATACGCACACACCTTTCCTGTTCTGGCGTCGCGGGCGTCGGCGCAAGCCGCTGTCGGAAAGCGAACTATTTCCCCCGTCCCCCCGATTTTTCGCCAACTCTTTTACAGTATAGCAGTGAAGCGCGGAAAAGTAAAGCATGAAATTTTCAAGCCCCGCCCGCTTGGGCGGGCGCTCTACTTTGCGTAGGTTGCCATTTGGCGCAAAGCGCCGTACAATGCCCCCGTAAGGAGGCGTTCGGCATGAACCAATACGTCACGGGAGCGATGATAAAGAAGCTCCGGGAAGCGCGGAAACTGTCCCAAAGCGGGCTGGCGGAGAAATTGTGCGTGAGCGGCAAGGCGGTGTCGAAATGGGAGACCGGGAGGGGCTGCCCCGACATTACCCTGATTGAGCCCCTCGCCGACGCGCTGGGCATTTCCGTCATAGAACTGCTTTCGGGCAAGGACGTTACGAATACCAACCGGTCGTGCAAGCCGGAGAGGACACTGTTCTATGTCTGCCCCCTCTGCGGTAACATCCTGTACGCCATGGGGGAGGCTGTCGTCAGTTGTTGCGGCGTGGCGTTGCCGCCTTTGGAGGCGGAAGCCCCCGACGACGCGCATTTGTGCGTTGCGGAAGCGTCGGAGGACGAGCTTTACCTTTCCTTCCGGCACGAGATGAGCAAGACGCACTACCTTTCGTTCGTCGCGGCGATTCGCGCCGACGGCTGCGAGCTGGTAAAGCTCTATCCGGAAGGCGGCGCGGAAGCCCGGATAAAGGCCGGGGGCGTCCTGCGCCTCTACTGCTACTGCAACCGCCACGGCCTGTTCCGACTGCCCGCAAAGGCATGACAAAGGCGCCCGGAAGCGCAAAGCCTCCGGGCACCCTCTATAATATTGCCGCTTACTTGCCTTCTTCCGCCCACTCGTCAAAGAGTTTCATCGTGGCGTCGTAGGTCTTTTGCGAGAGTTCGGGGAGCTTCCCGCCCCACGCTTTTTCGGCTTCCCCGTAGCCCTTCTTGAACGCTTCCCGCATGGCTTCCGCTTTCGCCGGGTCGCCGCCCGTCAAGGCTTTGGCGTACTTGATAAAGCGTTCGGAAGTCTGCTTGACGCCCCAGTAGCCGTCTTCGGAAGTCGCCTCCTTCGCGGCGGCGGCGGTCTCATCGTCTGCCTTGACCTTCCCCTCGGCAATCTGTTTCCAGATTCCTTCGCCTTCCGCCACCTGAATGCCCTGCTTCGTGAGCATATCCTTGACGGAAGTCAAAAATTTGCTCCGGCGCTCTTCCAAGTCCGCTTTCAACTGGCTGACTGCGGCCTCGTCCATTTTGTAGGCGATTTTGACGGCGCTTGACCTGTGGGACGCGTCGCCCGCGGCGGGCTCAAACGCGTCCGACTGCTGTCCGCCGGACTTCGCCTCCGCGTTTTCGGCGGTTTCGGTCGCGGCGGCCTCCCCGCGCTCAGTCCGCGCATACCGCGCAGTGCGCGCCGCCTGTGCGGCGGGATTGTAGCCCGCCCTGCTCATGTCAATACTCATAACGCGCCTCCTTCGTATCCGTCGCGGGCGCGGATTCGCCCGCGTCGGGGGATTCCTTTCCCCCTTTTAGACAGTATACCATAAAACGGCGCGGCTTGTGAAGGGGATTTTTGAAAATTTCCCCATAAAATTCTTTACTAAACGCGCCAAAGCCGCCGACAGGCTGTCGGCGGCTTTCGACGACGGGAACGCGCCCGCTTAGAAGCTGGAGATTCCGAACGTGTTCACCATGGCGTCAAGGCGGATTTTCGCCTTGCAGAGCGGGCACTCGTGCGCCGCGACGCTCATGTAGTCGGGCAGTACGTCGGAATTGAAAATGGAAGTGACAGGGAATCCGGCGCACTCCGAGGCGCGGGCGAAAATGGAGCAAATGCCGATGGGAATGCCGTTGTAGTAGCGGAGCGCGTTCACGGCCTCCTGCGCGGTGTAGCCCGTGGCGACCGACGCGGCAAGTATCACGACGTTCTTGCCCGTAATCATGGGGGCGATGTTCTCGCGGAAAATCAACTGGCTTCCGACGGTATGCTCCGGCGTCACGACATAAATCTCATGGTTCGCGTTCATGTTCCGGTAGCCGATTCGGGTCAGTTCGCTGGCCATGCACGCGCCTATGACTTCCGTGCCGTCCAAGCACAGAATCGTGTCCACAATCGTGGAATGCTCAAACCTCCCGGCAAGCTCCATCGCCGCGTTCCGCGCTTCCGACAGGCAGTATTTTGTATTGGTCAAGTCCACATAATAGTTGATGTGGCTGTGGTTGGTGGCGAAATGCCCCCTTGCCACGCGGAGCGGGATAATGCCGCTACGGTTCGGGTATTCAATAATCTGGACTGCCATAAATGAAACTCCCCTTTCCTGATGTAGTGCGACGCGCCGCTATTTGGTTTTATCGCCTTATTTTAACAGAGAGCGCGGGGTTTGTCAACTTTGAAACGCCGGAAGCGCAAATTTGAAGAATTGCACAAAAATCAGGCCGCGACGGTCGCATATCCACGAAAAAGGGGGCGCGGCAAAGCGTCAGGGGTTGGGGGCGAAAATATAAACGGCGTCCGAAACGGCAAGCGGCGGCGCGCCGTCGGGCAGGGAGTCGGCGGGCACGATTTCCGGTCCCGCCGTGATTTCGATGTCCGGGAACCTCTCGCACAAATCCTCAAACTGCGGGGGCGTCAGGACGTACCATTTCCCGCCGTCGGTCACGGCTTCGGGCGGGTAACGCTCCATCACGGGCGCGGACTCGGCGGAGAGCGTCCAGACCGTCGCGGACAGCGCGAACGATTCCGTTACGGCGTCCGACGTTTCGCCTTCCCGCGCTTCCGGGGGTTCTGCGGAAGGCTCTTCCGGGGATTCTACGGAAGCCTCTTTCGGCACGGCTTCTTCCTCCGGCACGGCGTCCTCCTCCGGGGACGGCACCGCGCCTAACAGTACCGCGTCGGTCGAATACTCCCCGCCGCCGCCCGTATCGGGCGGGGCGTCTCCGCTTTCAAGCGTCGTTTCCGACAAATCCGCGCCGCCGTCAAGCGCATCGGAACGCGCCGCGCCGTTTCCGGCGCCTTGCGCCGCCGATTGCACGGAATAGCGCATATCTTCCGTATCTTCCGATTCTTCCGCGACGGGCATTTTGCGGGAAGCGGCGGCGTCCTCTGCGGGCAACTCCGGCATTGCGGCGTCTGCGGCGGGTATGTTCTGCGCGGACGGCTCCGGCGCCGGGGCGGATTCCTCCGCCGCTTGCGGCGGCATTGTGTCGGCGTCGTCGGCATGGGCGCGGGCGGATTTTGTTTCGGCGCCCCCCGCGCCGCTCGCGGACTTGTAAGAAGCGCCCTCCGGGGGCGCGGCATAGCCTCCCGCGCCCGTATCCGCGGCGGCGGGCGGTTCCGGAGCAACGGACGTGACGACCGCCGTTTGATTTTCGTCGGCTTCCGGGGCGGATTCCTCCAAATCGCCGTACAGCGTCGCGGCGTCCTCCGCGTCCGCCGTCATGCTTTCCGCAATCCCGCCGCCTGCGTCCGCACTTGCCGCCGCAGGCGCGGCGCCGCCCGTCGGCGCGACGGACACGCCACGGATTAACAGCGCTACGGCGACGCAGGCGGCCAGCGGCAGGGCGATTTTCTTCCATTGCGTCCGCAGGGCGATTTTCTGCGCGGGCAGGGACGACATGACCGACTCCGCGAAGCCGTCCGGCACGACGGTTTCCTCAACGCCCGGAAACAGTTCCCGCATGGACAGCGCGTCCGCGACATACGACCGACACTCCGGGCACTCCGCCAGATGTTCCCGCACTTCCGCCGCGTCCCGTTCCGACAGCGCCCCGTCTATGAACGCGTCCAGCAGGGCCGCGCATTGTTCATGGCTTTTCATGTGGCAGCCCTCCTTTCCTGCTTTTCCTGCCCCTTTAGACGCTCCGGCGGCGAAAAAGTTCCGCGCCCCAGCAGAATTTTCCGCATAGCCTCCCGCGCCCGGTGAAGGCGGGACTTGACCGTCCCGATGTCCAGCGACAGCGCCTCCCCGATTTCCTCGTAGGACAGTTGATGGATTTCCCGCAGAATCAGGACTTGGCGGTGTTCGGGGGAAAGGGTTTGCAGGGCGTCTTGCAGTTCTTGGCGCAGTTCGCGCCGCTCGGCAACCTCTTGCGGCGCGGGGGCGGGGTCGGGGGCGTCGAAACGCGCCCCCTCGTCGTCGAGCGACGCCCCGGCGCGGGCGTCGCGGCGTTGGCGGCGGCGCAGGATGTCCGTGGAGGCGTTGGAGACAAGGCGGTAAAGCCACGTGGAAAAGTTCGCGTCGCCCCGGAACGACGGCAGGTTCCGCCACGCCGACAAGAACGCGTCCTGCGCGGCGTCGGCGCCGTCGTCGGGATTCCCGCAGAGGCGGCAGGAAAGCGCGAGCGCCTTCTTTTCGTACCGCCGCACAAGCTCCCCGAACGCGTCGCGCCCTCCCCGCGCCGCCTTTCCTATGAGTTCCTTTTCCGGCATGGCAGTATAGTCAACTCTCATGTCAGGTCACGTTTGATTCCTTTCGTTACCCGGTAAACGTCCTCCAGCGTGTTCATGCGCACAATCTGTTCCTTGTAATAACCCGAATGCGGCACGCCTTTGAGGTACCAGCAGTAATGCCGACGCGCTTCCAGCACGGCGACGCGCTCGCCCTTGAGTTCGGCGGAAAGCTCAATCTGCCTCACGGCGGCGTCGCAACGTTCCGACAGCGGCGGCGGCTCCGGGATTGGCTTCCCGTCGAGGGCGGCGGCGGCTTGGCGGAAAATCCACGGGTTCCCGAACGCCGCCCGCCCAATCATGGCGCAGTCGGCTTTCGTATGTTGCAGAATGCGGGCGGCGTCCTCCGGCTTCCAGATGTCGCCGTTGGCGAACACGGGCACGGAAACCGCCTCCTTGACTTGCCGGATGCAATGCCAATCCGCCGCGCCGCCGTACATCTGCGCCCGCGTCCGCCCGTGCACCGCCACGGCGGAAACGCCCGCCTGTTCCAGTATCCGGGCAAACTCGACGCAGTTGCAGTTCCCCATATCCCAGCCCCGGCGGAATTTCGCCGTCACGGGCGCGGGCACGGCTTTCACGACCGCCTCGACAATCCGCGCCGCCAATTCGGGGTTGCGCATGAGCGCGGCGCCGTCGCCGTTGTTGACGATTTTCCCCATGGGGCAGCCCATGTTCAAGTCGACAACGTCCGCGCCGGACGCCTCCAGCGCAATCGCGGCGGCCTCCGCCATGCAAACCGGGTCGCTTCCGAAAATCTGGACGGCGGCAGGGCGTTCGCCGGGAAAGAGCTTTAAGAGCGCGAGCGTTTTCTTGTCGCCGTGGCAGAGCGCCTTGGAGGAAATCAGCTCCGTGACGGTGTAGCCCGCGCCCTGTTCGGCGCATATCCGGCGGAACGCGGCGTCCGTGACCCCCGCCATCGGCGCCAGCGCGAGACGGGCGTTGACCGTAACAGAGCCGATTTTCATGCAATCCCGTCCTTTCTTCCGGCGTATCGCGGCGGCGTTCAACCGTCGGCGGCGTCCGGCTTGGCCAAATCCGCGCCTTCCGTCAAGGCGCCTGTTTTTGGGCTTTCCGGCTTGTCCGCGTCCGCCCGCTGGTACGTGAAAACGCAGTATCCGACGCCGATTACTTGGCTTGCCGTCACGTAAAGCCGCGTATCTTTGAGGGCGCAGTAGAGTATTTGCTTCGTCGATTCGCCGCATATGGCGGCGCGGCGCGCCATTTCATACCAGCGTTCCCCGGTCATGGGAAACGCCTCCCGGACGGTTTTCCCCAGCACATTGGCGGGGGCGTAACCGTCCGCGCTCAGGAACGAGCGGTTGGCGTAAAGGATTACGGCGTCGGCGTCCGGGTCGTTTTTGCGCAGGGGCACGGAGTAGACCGCCATGGACAGCGGAAGGTTGTCGTACATATGGAACAGTTCCGCCATGTTTTCAATGAGCGCCCCGGCGGAATGGGAGCCGGTATTGTCCGCCGCCATGCGGGCTTCGGCTTGGCTGGCCTGTTCGAGAAGGTTTTCCGTGTCGGAATACACGGACACGCCGACGGAGAGGTAAGGGGAGAAGGGCACGCCGTCCACCACGCGGATTTCCGACGGAACGTCCCGCAACCGGGACACAAGCCTGTCCAAATCGGACTGCTTTTGGAATTGCGTCAGAATGACAAAGTTGCTTCCGTTAAACCGCGCTATGGAGGAAGTCGCGCCGCAACCGCGCATAATGGCGCTTGCTACGGCACGGATTACGCTGTCTCCGAAGTCATAGCCGAACCTCTGGTTTGTGACGCGGAAATCCTTCACGGAAACGTGAATGCGGGCAAAGTCGATTTTGCGCAACTCGTATTCGTCCTTATAGAAATACAAGTCCTCGGAAAGCCCGCGGGCGTTGAGAAGCCCGGTCAGCGTGTCGAGGCGGACTTGCTTTTCCTGTTGCGCGCCGGGGAACTCGTCCGCTTGGAAGAAGTAGCCCAGCAAGCCCTGAATCCGCCCGTCCCGGTCGTAGAGCGGCACCTTGCTCGCCATAATCTTTTGGTTTTCCCCGCGTATGATACAGGAGCCGGGCACGTTGTGGGTCGATTCGCCCTCCCGGATGACCGCCCACTCGTCGTTCTGGTAGCTGTCGGCGTGGATGTGCCAGCCCATGTCCTCGTCCGTCTTGCCGAGGATGTCGCGGAGCGTCTGGAAGCCGTAGAAGTCCAGAAAGCTCCGGCTCGCGCCCCGGAAACGGCGTTCCTTGTCCTTCCAGAAGAACTTCAAGGCGCTGTTCAGCGTGAAGTTGCGCCACAGGGACGAGGGCGAGAACGTTTCCTCCGCCTTTTCGGACTGCCCGGAGCTTATCGCCATAATATCCATAACTTCCGTCTGCGCGTCGCGGATGAGAAGGAAGTACGCGGCGTCACGGATGTGCAGAATCGTGTAGAGTTTCCAGATATGGTTTCCGTGGAAAAGGCGGGTGCGCAAGTGCGCGGAGACGCAGCCTTTCCCGGATTGCGCTATCCGTTCGGAAAGGGTGGCGGGGTCGGTAAGGAGCAGGAAGCGCGGGCGGTCCTCCGCGTAAATCCACTCTTCCGAATAATGGCGGTAGACCTGCCGCAAGTCCTCCTCCCTCGGCGCCCGCACTTCTTTCGCGTCGGCGTACAGGGACGTAAACGACATTTTTTCGATGTCTATCGCGGCCACTTGGTCAAAGAGGGCGTAAATGCTCCGCAAGCCCTCGTCGAGCTTTTCTTGGCGGTCGATTTCCGCGCCCCGCGAAAGGTTCGTCAGGCGCAGCAGGATACTGCACAGGCTTCCGCGCCCCGCGATGCGCTTGGCCTGCAACTCAAAGTATTCTCCGCTGTCCACGAAGTACATTTTCCCCGTCCCGGACGAACGCGCCTCTTCCAAAAGCCGCTCCATATGCCCGGACATCTCCCGCAGGCGTATGGCGTCCCTCATCTCCGGGTCGGTCTCGATGTTGCCGAAAATGGTAAGCCAGTCAATGGCGCCGGACGCCTCGTCGAAAGCGTCGTTGGTGAAGAGCAGGCGGACGGCGTCGTCGCGCATTTCCAGAATCGCCAGAGGAATGCTGTTGAGCTCGCGCCCGGAAATCAGGCTCTTGCGGTCTTCCGGCGACAGGAACGGCGTCGCGCTCAGAACGTCCAGCCGCCCCAAATCGTCGTAGTAGCCCCGGTGCATGGGCGCCTCCACGGAAAGCCCCTGCCGCAACACGTGCCGGATACACTCCAGATACGGCATGGGCTTTCCGAAAAGGTAGCCCTGCACTTTCTCAAAGCCGATGTTGCGCAGGAAACGGAACTGCTCTTCCGTCTCCACGCCCTCCACAAGCGTCTGTATCTCGATTTCCTTCGCCATGTGGACGATGGCCGACAGGATTTTCCGGGAACGCTGGTGGAAGTCGCTCAAAAACCACATATCGACTTTCAGCTCGTCGAAAAGGAAGTCCTTCAGGACGTTCAGGGACGAATAGCCGCTTCCGAAATCGTCCATCCAGACCTGATAGCCGGCGTTGCGGAAACGGTCGATGTACTGGCGCATGAGGGCGGCGTTTTCGTTGAGGGCGCTTTCCGTAATCTCAATGCAAAGGAAACTGCGCGGCACCATATTGCTTTGCACGGCCTCCTCTACAACGGCGAAAATGTCGCAAAGCTCGTAGTCCAGCCGCGACAGGTTGATAGAAATGGGAATCAGCACGCCGCGCCCCTGCACGGCCTCGCGGTACAGCGCGCACACCTGCCGGATAATGCAGGCGTCAAGCTCGTGAATCCGGCGGCGGCGCTCCAAAACCTCGATGAAACTTCCGGGCTGCAACAGCCCCCAGACGGGGTCTTCCCAACGGGCGAGGGCTTCCATGCCGCACAACTGCCGGGAAACCGTCCGTATAACCGGCTGGAAATAAGGCTTGACGTAGTTTTTCTCTATCGCCTCGTCCAGATGGTCTATGATATATTGCTCCAATTCGGCATTTTTGTTCAATTCGGGCATAACATCCTCCTTTCCATGGAACGCGCTCTTTCTTTGGATACTGCCCGGATTTTTTTCTTTCGCGGACGGGAAGCCTCCTTTCGCCGCCGCTCCGTCAAATCAAGTCCCCGTATTGTACCATATCCGGGATTGTTTTTGCAATACGCCAAAAAATTTTCCGCCGCGCCGGAGAAAATTACAGAATTTGCCTATGGGAAGCGGGTTTCAGGCGCGAAACTTCGCCGACATCTTAAAGCAGGGGCGAAAAGACGGCGTTGCTTTTGCCCTCGCTATCCGTTATAATATATTCTGGGGAGTGTCCCCGAAACGCTGAAACGCTTTGCGAATGAAAGGAGGCGCTCGATTATGAATCCCTTTGACGTGCTGTCGCTCTTTGGCGGGCTCGCCATGTTCCTGTACGGTATGCGCCTGATGGGCGATTCCCTGAAAGGAAGCTCGTCCGGCGCTCTGAAAGTCGCCATGGAGCAGGTGACGAACAATCCCGTCAAGGCGTTTGTCCTCGGCTTGCTTGTCACGGCTCTGATCCAATCCTCCACCGCCACGATTGTCATTACCGCCGGGCTTGTCGGCGCGGGAATTTTGACGTTGCACCAGTCCCTCGGCATTATCATCGGCGCCAACGTCGGCACCACCGTCACCGGGCAGATTATCCGCCTTCTGGACTTGAACGCCTCCAGGGGCGCGGAATGGCTCCGGCTTCTCCAGCCGTCCACGCTCGCGCCCGTCGCGCTGATTGTCGGCGTCGTCATTCTAATGAGCGGGTGCGTGAAGGACGCCCAGACCGCCGGGGGAATCGCAATCGGCTTCGGCATTCTCTTTTCGGGACTGCTCAACATGACGGGCGCGGTCGACACACTGGCGGAATCGGGCATGATAGAGGGGATGTTCTCCCGGCTGGGCGAAAACCCGTTCTTGGGCTACGTCACGGGCGCGGGCGTGGCGTTCCTGTTGCAAAGCTCCTCCGCCTCCGTGGGCATTCTGCAAGCGTTTTCCGCGTCGGGGCTCCTGACCTTCAAGGCGATTTACGCCGTCATCGTGGGCATTTACCTCGGCGACTGCGTGACGACGGCGATTGTCTGCTACATCGGCGCGGAGGCGGAGGCGAAGCGCGTCGGGATTGTCAATATCCTGTTCAACCTCGGCAAATCCGCGCTGACGCTTGTCGGCGTGTCGGCGGCGCACAGGCTCGGATTCCTTGACGGGCTTTGGGACGAAACGGTCAATTCCGGCATTATCGCCAACGCGAACACGGTCTTTAACCTGACTTGCGCCGTCGCGCTTTTCCCCATGATAGGCTTGTACGAAACGTTAAGCCGGAAGATTATCCCGGACGCCCCCGGAAAGAAGGAGAAGTATCAGGAGCAGTTGGACGCGCTCAACCCGGTTTTCTTCAACACCCCCGCGCTGGCCTTGCGCAGTTGCTACAGCCTCATGATGACCATGTTCACCGTGGCGCGGGACAATATCGAAAAGTCGTTCCGCCTGCTGGAACATTACGACGAAGCCGTCCATAAAGGAATCCTTGCCGAAGAGGACGCCATAGACCGCATGGCGGACCGTCTGAGCGGCTACACGATGGAACTGCTCCCGCACTTGCAGAACGAGTACCACGTGCGCATACTCGACCAGTATTACAAGGTCATCACAGAGTTTGAACAGCTCGGAGACCACGCGGTGAGCATTTCCAACAACGCCGCCGACCTCGCCAAACATCACGCCGACTATACCGCGCAAGCCAAAAAGGAACTGCGGGTATTGGAAAAGTCCTTGGGGCATATCCTTGACCTGACGGAAGAGGCGTTCCGCAAGCGGAGCATTAAGGCGGCTTACGAGATTGAGCCGAACGCGCAGGCGGCGCGGGAGATTGTCAGCGCGTTGAAAAAGCGCCACATGGAGCGCATGAGGGCGGGGCAATGCCACATGTACGCCAACGCCAGCTTTACCATGCTCATGGGCGACATGAGCCGCATTTCCGCGACGTGCTCCAACGTCGGCGTGGCGACCGTCGTCCGCGTGCGCCCCGCTCTTGCCGACCACGAACATCTTTATTATGAAAACATGCGTTCCGGCGAAGATAAGGAGTACAACGCGATATTCGACGCGGCGCACGACCTCTATTTTGGCGAACTGGCGCAAATTCCCGCCGTCGGACAGCCGCGCTAAGGCGCGGAACCCGTCGGAACAAGGAAATTCCGATTGCAAAGCGCGGCGTTGCGCGCTATAATAGGCAAAATTGAAACCGCAAAGGAGCGCGAGCCTATGGAACATAACCTCAAAAGAAAGCTCGGACTGCTGTCGGGGCTGTTGGCGCTGGCGTTGCTGGCGGGTTGCGGCGGCGGGACGCCGTCCGGCGGCGCAAGCAAAGCCGTCCCCCGCGCCCAGACGGAAGCGCAGGAGTCGGAAATGCAGGAGCCGGAAACGGAAGAGGCGCCCGCCGCTTTCCGCCCCGTAGTCGGGACGACCACCGAAAGCGACTTCCACTATGACGAAGACCTTCAAGCCTATGTCAACTCCATGGAAACGGAACTCGCCGGGGTTGACGCCGCCACCCGCGAGGCGTACCCGGAACTGGCCGACGCGCTCGACCGCCTCCGGGAAAACTCCCTCTCCCTTGAGCGGGAGGCCTACGAGGAGCGGGAAGCCGCGCTTATGGAAGACGTGAACGCGGGGAAGGCGTTTTACGGCGAAATGCGCTCTCTGGTTCGCCGCGCCGACGCGCAAGCCGTCAGCATTGTGAACGCGTGGTCGGAGTACGCCGGGGAGGTGCACCCCAGTTACGGCTACGCAACCTACAACTTTGACACGGAGACCGGGGAGGAAATCGCGCTGGAAAGCCTCTTGACGGACGAGGGGAAATTGGAGCTCAACAGCCGCCTTGGCCACGAATTGGACGCCCTCTACCCCGACTTGGCGCCCGGAAGCATGATAGCGGATTATCTGCCGGACGACTACGCGTTTTCCCTTGAGCCGGACGGCGTGACCTTCTGGTTCAACCCCAACACAATCGCCTCTTACGCCTACGGGCTTTTCACCGTCAAACTGCACTTTGAATGGGACGACGATATTTTGAACGGCGCGTACAAGGGGGAGGAAGAAGCGTGGTTCGCGGAACTCGTGGACGATGTTCCCTACTGGTTCGCCACGGCGGACGGAGAAGCGATTCGTACTGCGGAGTTTTGGGAAATCGCGTCGCCGGATGATCCCGACTGGCTCGACGGTTTCGGGCTGGAATTTGACGCGCCCAACGGTTCCGACCGCTGGGAGGAACGCCCCCGCGTCGTCGGCGACGAATACAGCGTTCCGGAAGGGCGCAATATCGTGCCGGACGATACCGGGCACTTTGACGCCCGCGCCTATTACGCCCGCGTCCCGGAAGGGGATTTTGTCGTAGTCGTCCTGTCCATGGAAAACGACGCGCAGGAAGTCGTTGTCTACCGCGCCGACGGAACCTTGTTTGACACGTTAAGCCTGACGGGGTCCGATTCCTTCTCGTACCCGGAACTGCCCGAAAACTGGGGCGATATAGACGACTGGTCGAACTACGACTTTTATCGTATCTCCCTGACAGACCCGTACAACATGCCGTTGAATACGCGGGTTGACCTGTTCGGGACTTGGAGCGCGGAAGGCGCGTACCGCCTCGCGCCCTCCGGCGTAGAGCTTATAGGCGAACTGCTGTATAATTCCGGGGATTACAAGCTGACGCTCAAACAGGATTTGACGGTTGAGCGCTGCCCCTCCGACAGTTGGCTTGACATCGGGGAAGAGGAGGCGACGCTTCCGGCGGGGACGGAAGTTCAGGTTGTCGCCGTCACGGAGACGCGGGACAGGGCGTTTTTCCGCGTCCCGGCGCTTGACGACGGCGCGGAGTTCGCGTTCTCCCTCTCGTATGACGGCGGCGGCGAAGGCTGGCCGCGCACGGTCAACGGCGTAAACGAGGCGGACATTTTCGACGGTTTGACGTATGCGGGATAAATCCGGCAGGATTTTTTCTGAATAACCGGAACCCGGCGCGACGCCGCGCCGCGCCGGATTCCGCGAGCGTTGCCGGGCGCGGCTTGGAGATGAAAGGAGTTTGCAATCATGGGACGGAGTTTGCTTGGAGCGATTGGCGGAGCCGCCGCGACTGTGGCCGGCGGCGCGGCGGCGATAGTCGGCGGTGCGGCGGTCGGAGAAGCCCGCGAGCGCTTCAAGGAGTATTTCTACTGCGACGCGCTTCCCGCCGACGTGCTGGCGGTCAAGGGTGTCAAGCGTAAGGAAGGGCTTTTCGGCAGGGGAAGCGACAACGTCATTACGGCGGGCTCTATTATCGCCGTAGCGGACGGGCAGTGCATGATGATTGTCGAGCAGGGCAAGGTTGTCGAGCTGTGCGCCGAGACCGGATACTACCAGTACGACGCCTCTTCCGAGCCTTCCTTCCTTGTCGGCAGTCTGGGCGACAGCCTCAAGGACTTTATCGCAAGCGTCGGGCAGCGCCTTCTTTTCGGCGGCGCGAAGCCCAAAGACCAGCGAATCTACTACTTCAACCTCAAGGAGATTATCGGCAACAAGTACGGCACCCCGAACGCCGTGCCTTTCCGCGTCGTGGACGAGCGCGCCGGGATTGACATTGACATTTCCGTCCGCTGTTTCGGCGAATACAGCTACAAGATTGCCAACCCCATGCTGTTTTACACGAACGTCTGCGGCAACGTCGCCGACAGATACACCCGCGACAAGCTGGACAGCCAGTTAAAGACGGAGTTCCTGACCGCATTGCAACCCGCGTTCGCCCGCATTTCCGAAATGGGAATCCGTTATTCCGCCTTGCCGGGGCATACCATGGAAATGGCGCAAGCCATGAACGAGGCATTGTCGGCGAAGTGGCGCGACTTGCGCGGCATTGAGGTCGTGAGCGTGGGCGTCTCGTCCGTGACGGCGAACCCGGACGACGAAGCCATGCTGAAAGCCATGCAGAAGGACGCGGCTTACATGGACCCGCGCCGCGCCGCCGCCGCTTTGACGGGCGCCCAAGCCGACGCCATGCGCACCGCCGCCGGGAACGCGGGCGGCGCCGCCGTGGGCTTTATGGGCATGAATATGGCAATGCAGTCGGGCGGGATGAACGCCGCGCAACTCTACCAGATGGCGCCGCAACAGGCGCAACCCGCGCCCGCAAGACCCGCCGCGACGGTCTCCGCCGCGCAGGACGCTTGGACTTGCCCGAAATGCGGCGCCGCCGCGCACGGCAAGTTCTGCGCGGAGTGCGGGACGCGGAAGCCCGAAGCCGCCGCCGGGTGGACGTGTCCGAAATGCGGAACGGTCAACACGGGCAAGTTCTGCATGGAGTGCGGCGAGAAACAGCCGTCCGCCGCGACCGCGTGCCCGAAGTGCGGATGGGCTGTGCCGAACCCGGCGAAGCCGCCGAAGTTCTGCCCCGAATGCGGCAACGCGTTTTAAACAGCGCGACGGCGCCGCTGTCTTTCAAGGGCGCGGCGCCGCCTTTCAAGTCTGACGAAAGGGGCTGATGGAATGCCCTCCCAGATTACAAACTACAAGTGCCCGGCTTGCGGGGGCCCTTTGCGGTTCGCGGGCGACTCCGGAAAGTTGCAGTGCGACTACTGCGGAAGCTCCTATGAAGTCGCCGACATCGAAGAGCGCATGGCGGGCGACGAAGCCAAAGCCGCCGACGCTTTCCAAGAGGAATCCGAGAAGGCGGAACAGGCGGGGGAATCCGGCGGCGAGTGGGACACGTCCGAACTTGACGCCGACTGGGGCGCGGACGCCGACGGGCTGAAAACCTATTCCTGCCCGTCGTGCGGCGCGGAGCTGATTTGCGCAAAAGCCACCGCCGCGACCTGCTGCCCCTACTGCGGGAACAATGCCATTGTCCCCGGACAGTTTTCCGGCGCGTTGAAGCCGGATTACGTCATCCCGTTCAAGCTCGACAAAAACGCCGCCGTGGAAGCCCTGAAAAAGCATTACAAGGGCAAGTACCTGCTCCCGAAAAGGTTTTCCAAGCAGAACCACATCGAGGAAGTGCAGGGCGTTTACGTCCCGTTCTGGCTGTTCGACGGCAAGGCGGACGCCGACATACAGTTCCACGCCACGCAGGAGAGCTCCCACAGGGACGGCGATTACGAGGTCACGACGACGCGCCATTACGACGTGCGCCGCGCCGGAAGCGTGGAGTTTGAGCGCGTCCCCGTGGACGCGTCCAAGCGTATGCCCAACGACATGATGGACTCCATAGAGCCTTTCGACTACGGCGAGCTGAAAGCGTTCTCTGCGGCGTACCTGCCCGGCTTCTTAGCCGACCGTTACGACGTTTCCGTGGAGGAATGCGCCCGCCGCGCCGACGAAAGGTGCTCAAACACAGTTGTGGAAATGCTCCAAGACACGGTGAGCGGCTACTCGACCTGTTCCATGGAATCGAAAAACGTCCGCATAAAGCGGGGGAAAGTGCATTACGCCCTTCTGCCCGTGTGGCTGTTGAGCACAAAGTGGAACGGGAAGAACTTCCTGTTCGCTATGAACGCGCAGAGCGGCAAAATGGTGGGCAATCTGCCCGTGAACTGGGCGAAATTCTGGCTGACGTTCGCCGGGATTTTCGGCGCCCTCGGCGCGGCGTCCTACTGGTTTTTCTTGACGTGAAGGGGGGCGGAGGGCATGAAACGTTTTTCCTTTTCCCGCATGGCGCGGCTGTGCGGATTCTCCCTGCTTCTCTGCGCGGCGCTGTGCGCGGGGGCGTTCGCGTTCGAGGGCGAGTACGTGACCGACTTCGCCGGAATCCTGTCCGACGGGCAGGCGCAAGCCCTTGAAAATCAGGCGGCGTCCGTCGCGGAGACCTACGGCTTCGGCGTGTACATCGTCGTCATGGACGATTTCAGCGAATACGGCTACGACGACGCCTACGACTTCGCGGTAGCGCTCTATGACGAATGGGGCTACGGTTTCGGCGACGACCACAGCGGCGAAATGCTCTTCATGAGCATGAATAACCGCAAGTACGCGCTTGTCTACACCGGATACGGCGACATTGCTTTCACGGAAGGCGGGCGCGATTCTCTGGAAAACGCCATGCTGTCCTGTTTCCGCAACGACGACTGGGCGGGCGGCTTCAAGGAGTACATGGACTGGAGCGAGTACCTGCTGGAAGCGGCGGCGAACGGCGAGCCCGTCGGCTGGGACGAGTACGGCGACTACCACCCCGACGACGGCAGCGCAGATTACGACGACGAGCCGGGACTGTTCGAGTGGGCGATTGTGATAGGCATTCCCGCCGTAATCACAATCATAATTTCCCTGCTTCTGCTTGCGCAAATGGACTCCGTGGAAGAGGCTACGCAGGCGAAAGAGTACGTTATTCCGCACACCTTGAAAATCCGCGTAAAGTCCGACCGCTTTACCCATGTCACGGAAAGCCGTACTAAGGTCCACGACGACAGCGACAGCGGCGGCAGTTCGCACCACAGCGGCGGCGGGCACTCCGGCAGAAGCGGAAGTTTCTAATCAAGCCTTTTTTCCCTTCCCCGCGACGCGGGGAGGGCTTTTTGTGCGCCAATGCATGGAAGAAATTCCCAAAATTCCTATTGCAATTTCCGGCGCCGGGGCGTACAATAGCCTCCGGCGTCTGAAAAAACGCGTTAAGGGGGAATTTTGTTGAACGGCATCGGATTAGTGTTGGCGGGCGGCGGCGGCAAGGGCGCCTACCAAATCGGCGTGTGGAAGTACCTCCGCGAGGCGGGGCTTGACAAGAGCGTGTGCGCGGTGTCGGGCACGTCGGTCGGGGCGCTCAACGCCGCCCTGTTCGCCGCCGGCGACTTTCAACGCGCCGAAAAGATATGGGGCAATATGAAGCCCGAACTCATCCTCTCCCCCGCCTCCCTGACGGAAGAGGACGTGCTGAAATGGCTGTTGGAATCCGGGATTCAGCCCTCGTCGTACTCGCGCCCGCTCCCGCCCGTCGCGGCGATGGCGCCCGCGATTTTCGGCAGAATCCGGCAGGCGGCGCCGTTCTCCCGCGAGGGCCTGCTTTACCTCATGCGCGAGGGCGTGGACTTTGACGCTATCCGCAACGCGCCCATGCCTTGTTTCGCAACCTGCCTGCGGACGCCGAATTTCAAAGTGCGCCGCTTTGACCTCCGCGAGTACGCGCCCGAAGAGGCGCAGACTATCCTGCTGGCGTCCTCCGCGATTCCCGTCGTATTCCAGAACGTCGACTTCCGCGACGAGACCTACTGCGACGGCGGCGTGCCGTTCCTCGGCGACAATACCCCCGTCGCGCCCGTGGCGGCGCTGGATGTCAAGTACATTATCGTCGTGCACCTGACGCAGGACGTTTTAATCAACCATAAGCGCTACCCGAACTCCAAGCTGATTGAGATTACGCCGCAGTCCGACCTCGGCGGGCTGATGGACGGGACGCTGGATTTCAGCGCGGGCGGCGCGGCGCGGCGCATGGCGCAGGGCTACGAGGACGCCAAAAAAGCCCTCGGCGGGTTCGTGGACGCCGCCATGATTCACAGGCAGAACGAGTTGATTTTTCAGGCGTTCGAGGAGTCGGAGCGGCGCTACCAAGACCGCGTGAACATGCTGAGGGCGCAGAAAACGGGGGCGCTGTCGATAGGGCGCGAGGCGTTCGAGGAAATGATGGAGGAGTTTTCGCTCTCCGGCGAACTCCCGGACAATCCCGGCATGGACGTGGAAGCCTTGCAGGAGGGCGTCCCCACGGAGGACGACGCGCTCACGGCGCGATAAAGGAGAAGCCGCATGGAAAACTTGATTGCAGCGCCGGGCGCGGCGCCGTCGGAGCACTTGACGGCGGCTTGCGCGGGCGAGATTGACAAGGTCATCGAGGAGATGTTGCGGCAGAGCCGCGACAACTACGCGCAGATTGAAGAGCTTGCGCTGGAATGCTCGTCGGCGCTGACCAGCGCGGCGGCGAAGGCGAACGGGCTTTCCGAACAGAGCCTGTTCCGCCGCCTGTGGAACGCCGTCACGGGCAAGAACGAGCGCCTGCGCACGGCGATTGAGGAGGACCGCGCCGCCGCGCAGTACGCCATGCAACAGGCGATTAACAGCGTCTTGAAGGAGTGCACGCAAAACCGCCTGTTGGCGCTGGCGGTCAAGAGCAAGCTGGAAAACGACATGATAGCCCGCCAGTCGGAGGACGGCGGCGAGGCGGAAAGCTTGTTGACGGAGGCGGAAGAGGCGGAGGAAATCCCGTGGGAGGAGACCGGGGAGGCGTCCGGGGAACGGGAGCCGCTCTGGATTGCCGACGCCGCGCAGTGACGAAAACGCCCCCGCGACAGGGCGGGGGGCGAAAATGGAAAAAATTCCCGTCGCGCAGGGGCGCGGCGGGAAAAAATTTTTAAAAAACTTTGTCGAAAGGTATTGCAAAAGGGAAAGTTTTCTGGTATGATGTCGGTTAAGAAACACAGGGACGACAAGCGGCGACCGCAAAGTGGTAGCAACACAGTGCGGTCTTATGCCGAGTGCGCTGACCACTCAACACAGCGGACGAAAGTCCGCGCCGCAAGGCTCATTATGCCCGTTTTCCCGTTTTCTTACAATCGCGGAGGGCTTACTATAGGCTTTGCGGGGAACGCTTTGAAGTTTTTCAGGGCGGCGTTGAGTTATGCGCTCAACGCCGCCCCTCGTGTTTCTGACAGCGGCAGTCCGGGGGACGGCTTGCCCGTTCCCCCATGACGCCCTGTCAGGACAGGATTCCGCAATAGAAAGAGAGGTGGCGTCCGGCAAAAATAGAACCTATCGGAATATGCGTTGAAAGGAGGAATCAACCTATGAACAAGAGCGCAAAGCGTTTCTTGTCGCTGTTCTTGGCGATTCTCATGGTCTCCGTCATGCTCGTTGTCCCCGCTCAGGCGTTGGATAAGTATGACCCGGACAAGGACTTTTATCGAACCTACGATTCTAAAACCGCGCCTTTGTTGCTCCAAGCAAAAATTCCGGATTTGAGCTACCACGACAACATTCAGGGTTACTGGACGCAAGGCAGATACAGCATTTCCCCATCCTTTAATTCCAGTCTGTCTTTAGACGTTGAAGGTGGAAGCTCAACGTCGGGAACGAACATCTTAGTGTGCGATTCCCATTTGGGCAGTTCACAGGATTTTGTTATCCAACACGTGGGCAATGGCTATTATGTCATCAAGCATACGGCTTCTGGCAAAGTCCTTGACATTGCAAACGGAGATAGCAACAGCGGAGCAAACGTGCTTTTATGGGATTACCATGGAGGCGACAATCAACTCTGGCGTTTCGTTGAAAGATACGGAATGTATGCAATTAAGAGCCGAGTGGGCACCTATTTGGCGGTTAGCGGCTCAAACGTCTGCACCAGTGACAGTGAACAATATTGGAAACTGAGCAGTGTTTACACCAATGATGTCCGCGTTTTTCCGTCTCGCGTTCAAGTGAAAGCTGGAAACTACACGGCAGTAACCGTATTTTTCCGTGGGAACAACTTAACTGGCATAGACATTTCTGCCAATGGATATGATAACGGATATATTTCCCAAACGTGGGGAGAGCCATGGAAAGACGAAGGGGAGAGATACGCTGTTCGATTGTCCATTAAGGGAAGGTATTCCACCGGAGGGCGTTACAACGATTCTTACGAGATAGTAGGTAACACATGGGTGGCGCATAGAACGTTGATTTCAAATTACGCCAGTTATTATGTGTACGGCAAGGACAATACCGGCGCTTCCAATGGCCTCAAACGATATATCTCTATTGCCGTGACGCCGTAATTATCTGCCATATCTGACAAATGTTAGATGAGGCACCCGTTAATTAGTGCATAGCGCGAGCCTTAGCCGCACTGGGTAAAGATTCCGCCCTCCCCTGCAAACGCGGGGGAGGGCTTTCTATTTACGGCAGTTTCGCCAGATTCGCGTCTATCATCTTTTGCAGGCTGAGCAGGATTCCGGTCTTGGCGTGGTTCCACGTCAAGCCGCCCTGAAAATAGACGGCGTAAGGCGGGCGCACGGGGCCGTCGGCGGAGAGCTCGATGGAGCTTCCCTGCACGAACGCGCCCGCCGCCATTATCACGGGCGCGTCGTATCCGGGCATGTCGCCGGGCACGGGCGTGACGTAGCTGTCCACGGGCGCGGCGGACTGTATGCCGAGGCAAAACGCCGACATTGCCTCCGGGCTTCCCAGCGTAACCGCCTGTATGATGTCGCGCCGCGTCTCCGCGGCGGCGGGGACGCACGGAAAGCCGAGCGGCTCATAGAGCGACGCGGCGAAAATCGCGCCTTTCAGCGCGCCCGCCGTGACGGTCGGCGCGAGGAAGAAGCCCTGATAAAGCGCGGGCAGGAGCCCCAGATTCGCCCCGACTTCCTGTCCGAGCCCCGGCGCCGATAAGCGGTACGCGCAGCGCCCCACGCATTCCGCCGTCCCGCAGATGTAGCCGCCAATCGGCGCCAGCCCGCCGCCCGGATTCTTAATCAGGCTCCCGACGACCATGTCCGCGCCAACGTCGGACGGCTCCAACGGCTCTACGAACTCGCCGTAGCAGTTGTCAACCATGATTTTCACGTCCGGCTTGACCGAACGGCAAAAGCGGATTAGTTCCCCGATTTGCCCCGCCGAGAACGACGGGCGCACGGCGTAGCCCTTGGAGCGCTGTATCGTGATAAGTTTCGTTTTGTCGTTGATAGCGGCGCGTATCGCCGGGTAGTTGAACGAGCCGTCCGGGTTCAAGTCGGCTTGCGCGTAGCTCACGCCGTACTCTTTGAGCGAACAGCGGCTTTCCCGGATTCCGATGACCTCTTCCAGCGTGTCGTAGGGCGCGCCGACGGGCGAGAGGAGTTCGTCTCCGGGCAGGAGGTTCGCCGACAGCGCGACCGCCAAGGCGTGGGTGCCGCACGTAATCTGCGGGCGCACAAGCGCCGCCTCCGTATGGAACACGTCGGCGTAGACGCGCTCCAACGCGTCGCGCCCCGCGTCGTTGTAGCCGTACCCGGTAGTGGCGGCGAAGTGCTCCGCGCCCACGCGGTTTTTGCGCATGGCGTTGAGGACTTTCGCCTGATTGTATTCCGCCGTGCGGTCGATGGCGTCGAAGCGCGCCCGCAGTCCCGACAGCGCCCGCTCGCCGTAGTCGTAGACTTCCGGCGAAATCCCGATTTCCCTGTAAATTTCCTTCAAGCCGCGTTCGTCCAACGCTCTCTCCCCCTTACTGCCGCTCCGCCGCCGCGATTTCCACGCAGTCCGCCAGCGCGTCTAACGTCGCCTCTTCCGCCGTCCAGACCCGCATACCGTAGGAACGCGCCCGCGACGCGGTTTTTTCCCCGGCGCACACGGCGCGGATTTTCGAGAAGTCCGCGCCCCTGACCGACGCCGCGAAGGCGCGCACCGCCGATTCGCTTGTGAACAATACGTAATCGAGCGCGGCGGCGTCCGGCAACGCTTTTACGTCGATATTGCGCGATACGGCGCGGCGGGTTTCGTATACGGGCACTTCCGTTATGGACAGGTCGTCGCCGTGGCGGAGCGCGTTTATCAATTCCCGATTGCCTTTCGCGGCGCGGGGTATCAGTATCCGCGACTGCTCCTCGCATATGTTCAGCAGTTCCCAGCCCAAGGACGCGCCGTCGTAAGCGGACGGCATGAAATCGGCCTGCAGGCCGCGCTTCCGCAAAGCCTCGCGTGTGGCGGGGCCAAGCGCGGCAATGCGCACGCCGGACAAAATGCGCGTGTCGTCATTCTCAAAGAAGGCGTCGAAGAACGTCCGGACGCCTGTCGGACTGGTAAACACAATCCAGTCATAGAGGCGGTCGCGCAAATCGCGGAGCGCGTTGGACAGGGCGCGGTTGTCGGGGATGGGCGCGGTTTCAAGCGCTGGCAGTTCAAGGACTTCCGCGCCGCGCTCCCGCAGGCGTTCCGCCAGTTCGCCGGACAGCCCTTTCGGGCGCGTCACGGCGAGGCGCAAGCCCGCCAGCGGACGCTTGTCGTACCACGCGAGGCGTTCCGCGAGTTTGCAGACCTCCCCCACGACGATTATCGCGGGCGCGGCGGGGTTCGGACAGGCGGCTTCCAGTTCGGAAAGCGCGGCGAACACGCCGTTTTGACGCGCCGTCGTGCCCTCCGAGAGCACGGCGGCGGGCGTGTCGGGATTCGTCCCGGCGTCGAGCAGTCCCGCGCAAATCTCCGCAAGCGACGCCTCGCCCGACAGGAAAACGAGCGTCCCGCCCAAGCGGGCAAGCGTTTCGTAGTCAATCGCGCCCTTCTCCGCCGCGACGATATGGACGCCTGCGGCGCAGTCCCTGCGGGTTACGGGGATTCCGAAGTAGGCGGGGACGGCAAACGCGCTCGACACTCCCGGCACGACCTCGAAGGGGACGCCGTGCGCGGACAGCGTTTCCGCCTCCTCGCCGCCGCTCCCGAACAGGAACGGGTCGCCGCCTTCCAGACGCACGACCTTGTTTCCCGCCAGCGCCTCCTCCAACAGAACGCGGCTTGCCGCTTCCCGCGACATCCGCCGCCGTCCGCCGCGCTTGCCGGCGTCGATAACCCGCGCCGCGCCCGGTATCAGCGCCCGGACGCCCGGAGAAATCGTCGCGTCGCAAACGACCGCGTCCGCCCGCTCCAAGACCTGTTTCCCGCGCAACGTCAACAGCCCCGCGTCTCCGGGCCCCGCGCCCACGAACCATACTTTTCCCGTCATGTCACACCCTCCTGTTCCGCGACAGCCGCGCCTTCCCATACGCTTTCCTTGTTGCGCTTATCATAACACAGGCGCGGGCGTTTGTACAGGACAAAAATATTGTTGATTTTTTACCGGGCATCCGTTATAATTGCGCCAAAGGCAAAAGGCGGGAGGGAAGCGCTATGAAAATGCCGTTTTCGATTATGGACGCCGTACGGCGGGCGGAAAAATTGACGGCGGTTCGCGCCGTGCGCGGCGGGCTTGTCAGCATGATTCCCATTCTCATAATCGGCGCCTTCGCCCTGATTGGCAAGACCCTGCCCTTGGGGGCGTACCAGCGTTTCGCGGAGGCGTTCGCGGGCGGGTTCCTCATGCAACTGTTCGACTTAATTTACGGCGCGACCTTCGGGACGCTTGCCCTGTATATGGCTTTTTTCATCAGCCGCGCCTATATGAAGCTGAAAGCCGACCCGCTGGCGGTCAACGGCGGCGCGGAAGCCGCGTCCATGCTGGCGTTTTTCATCATGGCGGGAGCGTACCTGCCCGGATTTGGCACGGACAGCATGGGGCCCAAATCCATGTTCCTCGCGCTCCTGACGGGCTTGGGCGCGTCTGCGGAGTACCTCGCGCTCCAGCGCTTCTTGCGCAACCATCGGCGCTATATCTTCTCTTCCGGGATAGACCGGGAGTTTATCCGTATGCTCTCCACCCTGCCGCCCATTGCCGTCACCGCGCTGTCCTTCGCCCTCGTCAACGGGCTTGTCATCCGCTTTTTCCACGTGGATTCCTTCCGCGAATTGATTTCCCATGGCTTCAACGCGCTCTTCGCCCAGATTCACGCGGGATTCTTCCAAGGCTTTTTCTTCGTCCTGCTCTCCTCGCTCCTGTGGTTCTTCGGCATACACGGGAGCGACACGCTGGAAGGCGCCATGGAAACCTATTTCACGCCCGGACTGGCGGCGAATCAGGCGGCGGTAGCGTCGGGCGGCGTCCCGGAGGCAGTTCTGACCAAGGAGTTTTTTGACTGCTTCGTGCTCATGGGCGGTTGCGGCGCGACCATCTGCCTGCTTATCGCCATTCTGCTCTTTTCGCGCAATCAAGCCCGGCGCGGCTTGGGGCTGGCGGCGGCGTTCCCCATGCTGTTTAACATCAACGAGCTGATGGTTTTTGGGCTGCCCGTCATTTTTAACCCGGTTATGCTCATTCCCTTCCTCGCCGTGCCGCTGATATGCTACTCTATCGCCTACCTTGCCATTTCCGCCGGCCTCGTCCCCATGATTGCGCATGAAGTCGCGTGGACGACGCCCATCCTGCTGGGCGGCTTCCGCGCCACGGGTTCCCTGCGCGGCTCGCTCCTGCAACTGTTCAACGTCGCGGCGGGCACGCTCGTTTACCTGCCCTTCGTCCGCATCCTCGACCGCGAGTCGGAGGAAAGCCTGCGGCAGAATTACGCCGCGTTCGTGGGCTACTTCAAGGAAAACGAGCAGTCCCTGACGGGAATCCGCCTGACCGACCTGCACAACGTCTACGGCGACTTCGCCAAGAACCTGTGCGCCGAACTCCGCCACGGATTGGAACAGGGAATCGCGCTGGCCTATCAGCCCCAGTATCATTATGACGGGCATTGTATCGGCGCGGAAGTCCTGCTCCGGTGGCGGCACCCCGTCCACGGGATTCTGTATCCCCCTCTGGTGGTGAAGCTCGCGGAGGAAGGCGGCTTCCTGTCCGCGCTGGAAGAAAAAATGGTTCTGCGGGTTCTCGCCGAACGCCCCGCCGCGCTGGAACGTTTCGGGGCGGGCGCGAAAATCTCCTTCAACATCACGGGCGCAACGGTCACGACGCCGCGCTTTTTGCAGTTCCTGCGCCAGCAGAACGCGAAAAACCCCTTCCGGGGAAAGAATCTGTGCCTTGAAGTGACGGAGCAGACCGCCGTTTATTTCAACGAGGAAACGCTCGCCGCGCTTACGTCCATGCGCGAAATGGGCTTGCTCTTGGCCATCGACGACTTTTCCATGGGGCAAACCTCCCTGCACTACCTCAAGGACAGCATGTTTGACCTCATCAAACTGGACGGCTCCCTTGTCCGAGGGCTTGCGACGCACAAGAATTATCATGAAATCATCGCGTCCATTACCGGGCTTGCGGATTCCCTGAATCTGACCGTGCTGGCGGAGTTCGTGGAGACCGAGGAACAGCGCGAGATTCTGCATAGTATCGGTTGCGACTGCTATCAGGGCTATCTCTATTCCCCCGCCGTTTTCCTGAAACAATGACCGCTTCGACCTTTCCTTTAGAAAAGGGCGCCCGACGCCAAAGCGTCGGGCGCCCTTTCGTTTAAACGGGGCGTGTGAATGCGGCGTTTTACGCGCTTTCAAAATCCTCCGGCTTAAGTTCCATGAGCTCTTCCTTCGTGACGCCCTCTTTCGCGGCGAGGCGTCCGGCTTGGCGCACAAGGACGCGTTCGAACAGGTTGCGGACGCCGCGCCCGTTGCCGAACGTCGGGCCGTTCTCCGCTTCCAGACGCTTTTTCGCCGCCCGTTCCGCTTCCTCCGACAGCGTATATTTGCCCTTGTCGCAACGCATTTTGAACATGTCAAGCAGTTCTTCGTTGGTATAGTCGTCGAAATGCAGGTAGCGGTTGAAGCGGGATTCCAAGCCGGGGTTGGAATGTATAAAGCCGTCCATGAGCTCGTCGTACCCGGCGACAATTACAATGAGGTCGTCGCGGCGGTCCTCCATGGCTTTCAGGAGCGTGTCAATGGCTTCCTGTCCGAAATCGCTTTCCCCTTTGCCGCTCAAGGTATACGCCTCGTCGATGAACAGCACGCCGCCTATGGCTTTTTCGATAACCTTGCTTGTTTTGAGCGCGGTCTGCCCGACGTAGCCCGCCACAAGCCCGCTCCTGTCCGTCTCGACAAGCTGTCCCTTGGAGAGTATGCCCAGACTGCGGTAAATCCGCGACATTAAACGCGCTATCGTGGTTTTGCCCGTGCCCGGATTGCCCGTGAACACCATGTGCAACGACAAATCCGGCTCCGGCAAATCGTTCTCCCGGCGCATTTTGTGCACTTTCACAAGGTCAATCAGGCTCCGCACTTCCTTCTTGACGGCTTCCAGCCCAATATAGCCGTCAAGTTCTTTTTGCAAATCCTCCATGCTCTCCGGGGGCGGGACTTCCTCCGCCTGCGCGCCGTTTTCGACCGCCGCGCCGCCGGATTGCGCGGACGATTGCGGAGCGTTGTCCGGCGTCCCGCCCGACTGCGGCGCGTTCGTCGCTCCGCCGGACTGCGGCGCGGCGCCGGGTTGCGCGGGCGTCCCGGAGACTTCCGGGGCGTTTGCGGGTTTTCCCCAGAAATCCGCGCCCATGCGCCGCATATTGTTTTGCGTCATGGTATGCAGAAGGTCGAACTGTTGCATGATGAGCGCGTCCTTATCGTCGGAAGGATTCTTTCCCATGGGATAACCCCTTTCAAGTTTTTATTCACCACGCGAACGCCCTTGCGGCGTCGAGGGCGCGGAAAAACAAAGCCGCAATCAAGCCCGTGAGCGCCCCCGTGAAAATGGACACGAACAGCAGGACGGGCAGGTAATAGAGCGGGGCGGCGTTGCCGAGGTTGAGCATGGCGGCGGCGATTTGCCCGCACTGGTGCGCCGCCGCGCCGCCTATCGAAACGCCGTACACCGACAGCCGCCGCGACCGCGACAGCGCCGTCATGCACGACAGCGCCGCCGCGCCGCCAAACAGCGAGAACATCAGCGCGTTCATATTCCCGGCGAACATCGCGCCGAGGGCGCAACGCGAAAGCAGAATCAGCCCCGCCGACGGCGAGCCGAGCGCGTAGAGCGCGAACAGCGTCACGACGTTGGCGAGCCCCAGCCGGACGCCCGGCAGGGGAATCAGCGCCGAGAGCGGAAACGCGCTTTCCATCCATGACAGCCCCAGCGCCAGCGCGGTCAGCATGGCGCATTGCGCAAGGGCTTTTGTCGTCAGTTTCATGCGTCCTCCCTCCGGTTGTTACCCAAGCACGGCGTCGGGGGCGCCGTCGGGAACCGCGCCGCCCTCCAAGCGGACGACAATCCGGGCGGGCAGGCATACCGCGGACTGCCCGTTTCGCGTTACTTTCCCCGTGCGCACGCAATCCTGCGTGGGGCAGTCGGCGCTCAAAACCTGCGCGCCGTCCGGGTAGAACGCCACGCGCAACACGTAGCCCTCGCCGGAATACTCGCGCTCTTCCACGGTTTCCACGCTTGACAGCTCCACGCGGTCAATCTCCTCGCCGTCGGCGTACACGGCGGCGGAGATGCTTCCGGACGCGCCGCCGCCCCCGCGCCCGAACAGGGCGGCAAGCGCCAGCAGTACGACAAAAACCGTCACAACGCCGTCCCAAAACGTGGGCTCCAGCCGTGGAAACCGTTTCATACTCCGCGCCCCTCTCCGTAACTACGCAGTATAGCACAACCGCCGCGCATTGACAAGCAAAAAAAACGGGCGGGGCGCGATTTGCGTCCCGTCCGCTTCCGCTTATTTCGTGACTACCAGTTGATTGTTTTCCAGCGCAAGTTTGGCGGTGTCGCCCTCGCGCAACGCGCCTTCCAGCATACGCTCCGCGACCGCGTCCTCGACCTTGCTCTGAATGGCGCGGCGCAAGGGGCGCGCCCCGTATTTGCTGTCAAAGCCTTCCTTGGCAAGCTCCTCTATCGCCTCGTCCGTGGCTTCCAGACGGATGCCCATGGCGCCCATGCGCTCGGAAACCGTCTCCAGCATACGCCGGGCGACTTCCTGAATGTCCGCCTGCGTCAGGGCGCGGAACACAATGATGTCGTCGATACGGTTCAGGAACTCCGGGCGGAAAGTCCGGCGCAATTCGTCCATGACGGTTTCTTTCGCCTTCTGGAACGCGGACTCCTCGTCCTGCGCGGCGTCGCCCTCGTGGGTGAAGCCCAGTTTCGTGCCCGCCGCCGTCAAACTCCGGGCGCCGATGTTGCTGGTCATGACGATGATGGTATTCTTGAAATCGACCGTGCGCCCCTGCGAATCGGTCACGCGCCCGTCGTCAAGGATTTGCAACAGGATATTCCACACGTCCTCGTGGGCTTTCTCGATTTCGTCGAACAGCACGACGGAATAGGGCTTGCGGCGCACTTTTTCGGTGAGCTGTCCGCCCTCCTCGTGCCCGACGTATCCCGGCGGGGAGCCAATCAGGCGGGAGACGGTGTGCCGCTCCATATACTCGGACATGTCAATCCGAATCATGGCGCTTTCGTCGCCGAACATGACTTCCGCCAGCGACTTGCAAAGCTCCGTCTTGCCCACGCCCGTGGGGCCAAGGAACAGGAAGGAGCCCGTGGGGCGGCGGGGGTCTTTCAGCCCCACGCGCCCGCGGCGGATGGCGCGGGCAACCGCTTTGACGGCTTCGTCCTGCCCCACGACGCGCTTGTGCAGCGTCTCTTCCATATGCAGAAGGCGCTCGCCCTCGTCCTCGGTCAGGCGCGTGACGGGGATTCCCGTCCAGCCGGACACGACTTCCGCGATGTCCTCCGCCGTCACGTCGCGGTGCTTCTTCGCGTTCTTGCGGCGGCGGTCGCGCTCCAAGTCGACCTGCTCCTGATAGTTCTTCTCGATGTCGCGCAACTGCGCGGCGGTCTCGTAATCCTGCCGGGCTATGGCGGCGTCCTTGTCCTTGGAGAGCGCGGAAATCTTCTCCTCAAGGCTCTTGAGCTCTTCGGACGGCTCCTCCTCTTCCATGCGGACGCGGGACGCGGCCTCGTCCATAAGGTCAATCGCCTTGTCGGGAAGGAAGCGGTCGTTGATATAGCGCGTGGAGAGCGTGACGGCGGCTTCCAAGGCTTCGTCCGTGATATGGAGCTTGTGGTGCTGTTCGTAGCGCTCCCGCAAGCCCTTCAAGATAACGAGGCTGTCCTCCTGCGACGGCTCGCCGACCTGCACGGGCTGGAAACGGCGCTCAAGGGCGGCGTCCTTCTCGATATAGCGGCGGTACTCGTTCAGCGTGGTGGCGCCGATAACGCGAATTTCGCCGCGCCCCAAGGCGGGTTTGATGATGTTCGCGGCGTCCACGGCGCCTTCCGCCGAACCCGCCCCGACAATCGTGTGAAGCTCGTCGATGAACAGTATCACGTCGCCCGACTTCTTGACTTCCTCCAGCGTCTTTTTGATTCTCTCCTCAAATTCGCCCCGGTACTTCGTCCCGGCGACCATGCCGGAGAGGTCAAGGGAAAGGATTCTCTTGTCAATCAGTTCTTCGGGCACGTCGCCCATGGCGATTTTCGCGGCAAGCCCTTCGGCGATGGCGGTCTTGCCGACGCCGGGCTCCCCAATCAGGCAGGGGTTGTTTTTAGTGCGGCGGGACAGAATCTGAATCACGCGCTGTATCTCGTTGTCGCGCCCGATGACCGGGTCAAGGCGGCGGTTGCGGGCGTCGGCGGTCAAGTCGCGGGTGAACTCTTGCAAGTTCTTCCCGGACGCGCCGCCGCCCTCCTCGCGCCCGCTTCCCGGACGGAACCGCCCGGCTTGCGCCTTGGGCGCGTCGCTTAACTTCTTCATCAGCGCGGAGTAGAGGCTTCGGGCGTCCACGCCCGCCGTCCGCAACACGCGCACGGCCATATTGTTTCCTTCGCGCAGAAGCCCCGCCAAAAGATGTTCCGTCCCGGCGGCGGACGCCCCGCCGCGCATGGCGTCCTCTATGGCGATTTGAATCGCCCGTTGCGCCCTTGGAGTCAGCCCCTGCGGGGGATTCGCCCCGGCAAGCCCCGTTCCGACGCTCTTTTTCAGGATTTCCTCAACCATTTCGTCCGTCAGTCCGGATTCCGTCAAGACGCTGTGGGCGACGCCCTTGCCCTCGCGGATTAGCCCCATTAAAAGATGTTCGGTTCCAACATAACTATGGCCGAGTTCTCCGGCGGCCATTTGGGAGAGTTGCAACGCCTCTTCCGCGCCGGGCGTGAATTGATTTTCATTCATAAGGCAGACCTTCCTTTCGTCGTTGTAGTCGGGCTCCGCCCCGGCTTGCGCCGGGGCGCGGCGATTTGATTACTTGTTGTCGGCGTTGGCTTGGCCGTCGGGATTTTCAAGGCGCCGGATTTCGTCGCGGAGTTCCGCCGCCCGCTCAAAGTTCTCCTCCTGCACGGCCTTGTTCATTTCCAGTTTCAGGGCGTTGAGCCTGCGCCACTGGTCGTAACGGTTGCATTCGCCCTCGTCGGCAAGATGTTCGTCGGGCTTCTTCTGTTCGGCGCTCCGGGGCGCGGGGCCCGCCGTAAGCGCGGGCATGTCGGAAAAGAAGTCGTCAAAGGGATTGTCCATCATGCGCCCCATCAGGGACATGGGGGACGGGAAGTTTTCAAACAGCCCGTTTCCAAAGAAGCTGTCGCCGAAAAAGCCGTCCGAGAAGAAATTGCGCATCATGGAGCGGTTCTGCGCCGCGACGCGCCGGGTATAGCCGAGCTTCTCCGCGCAGTCCGCGCAAAGGTGTTTCTCGTCCACCTTGCCGTTAATATTACTGCGGTAAACAAAGGTCACTTCATTCTTTCCGCAATGTTCGCATTTCATAACCGATAACCTCCTTAAATTTTCAACGGGAGCCGCGTTAGCCTTGCGGCGCCCTCCGCGTTAGAGAGTTTGGACGTTTTCCGGGGGGCTAAACCTGTAAAATCAGGGTATTTTTGAGGATGTCCGCCCGGATACGGTTCCGGATTTCCTTCGGGGCGGCGGCAAGGGACTTGTCGCCGACGGCGGACGAGAGCGTTTTGGCGGTTCGCTCCTCCAACGCGCCCGCGTGGAGAAGGTTCCCCAAAATCGCCCGCGCCGACGAGTAGTCGAGCTCTTCGCCGATACTGTTGATGACGTGCATTAACAGCGTCTCGTGGTCAACGCGCACGCGGGTAATGCGGATGTAGCCGTTGCCGCCGCGCCGACTTTCGACGATGTAGCCGCGCTCCGGGGAAAAGCGGGTGGCGACGACGTAGTTAATCTGGCTGGGCACGCAGTTGAAGCGCTGCGCCAAGTCGCTGCGCCGGATTTCCAGCACGCCGCTTTCCGCCTCCTCCAAGGAACCCTGAAGGAATCCGGCGATTAAATCTGTGATTCCCACGGAACCG
The DNA here is from genome assembly GCA_017527365.1 of Oscillibacter sp. Taxonomy (GTDB): domain Bacteria; phylum Bacillota; class Clostridia; order Oscillospirales; family Oscillospiraceae; genus Oscillibacter. The sequence continues at coordinate 7,578 of JAFXQD010000053.1, read as the reverse complement.
CCGCCTTTCTTCTGTCTCTGACTTTGACTGTCTTTGACCTTGTTTCTGGAGCCTATTATAGCGCCCTTTTTCCGTTTGTCAAGGGGTTTGGCAAAAATATTTTTGACTTTTTTTGACGTTCCTTTCCCCGGCGGGTTGAAACTCGTCAGTTAGTTATAGCAAACCGCCTGTTTCGCCGATTTCGCCTCTTTTTTGCCGAAAATTTGTCGCAAATTTTTGATTTTCCCTCTTGCGTTTTTCCGCCGCCGCGCTATAATAGGCTTATCAACTTTAGGAGGCTTTTACCATGGCTTATAAGATTTCTTCCGCTTGCGTGAGTTGCGGCTCCTGCGCCGACGTTTGCCCCGCCGGAGCGATTAGTCAGGGCGACGAGCAGTACGTAATCGACCCCGCCGCCTGCCTCGACTGCGGCTCTTGCGCCGATTCCTGCCCCAACGGCGCTATTGCCCCGGAGGAATAATCAGGGAATCGTACCCGGCGCGTGTCCGCCGGGAGGAAAACGCCCGTCCCGCGAGGGGCGGGCGTTTTTTCGCGGGAAAACCGCCGCTTGCCCCATGCGGGGCGGGCGGCGGCTTCCGTTCAGGACGGGAAATTCAAGTCCTCAAGCGTCCTGTCCTCTTTGTACGGGTTCAAATGCGCGTTGATGAGCTCCAGCGCGCCTTGGCGGTCGGTATAAATGTAGGGGCTTTTCCACGTCCCCGGCAGGGTGGCGAACTGAATGCCGTCGTTTCTCGCGGCAAAGGCTTCTTTCGCCAGCCAAGCCAGATTCGGGAGCGTCAGTTCCGTTTTGACGTATTTCTGGAAAATCCGGGCGAAATCGTCCAGCTTCGTGAGAGAGGAGAGGGACAACAGGCTTTTCGCGGCGGTTCTGAGGAAGTTCTGCTGTGTGCGGATACGCCCCAAGTCCTCGTCGCCGTAGCCCGTGCCGTCGCTGTTGTGACGGAAGCGCACGACTTTTAACGCCGACTCGCCGTCCAGATGTTGCAAGCCCTTGGAAATGTGGATTTCAAGGTTTTGCTTCGGGTCCTCGTAATCCATGTCAATCGGAACGTCAAAGTCAACGCCGCCGACGGCGTCAATCAGCGCGGCGAACCCTTCCAAGTCAACCCTTACAGTATAATCGACGGGAACGGCCATTTGTTCCGAGACGGTTTGCGCCAAAAGCTCCATGCCGCCCATTTTATAGGCGGCGTTTATCTTATAGGGCTTGCCGTTGATAACCGCTTTCGTGTCGCGGGGGATGCTGACGCCGAAAATGCGGTTGTTTTTCGCGTCCACGCCGACAAATATCACGGTGTCGCTTCCGCCGTTGTGGTCGTCAACCCCGGCCAGCAGGATAGTATAGAAGCCGTCCTTGCGCTCCGGCCGGGCGATGGTATCCGGCGCGGCGGCGTCAATGCGTTCCTGCGGGACGGTTGCGCGGGTCGGCAGGCGCGAGCTTGCGGAAACCGTCTTGTCCACGGGCGGAACGACCGGATTTTCGTCGGAAACGGCGTTCTTGTCCGGGTGGTAGACTTGCAACTCTTGGAAAACAAAGCGGTCTCCGACTTTGCCCAAGGCGAGAAGCAACAGGACAAGCAAGGCGGTGCGGGAGAGAATCGCCGCAAAGCCGCCGCGAGCCGCCCGTCTGCGGCGGACGGCGCGTTTTCGTTGCGCGGCGGGTCTCCGGTTCGCCGGGCGTCCGCGACCGGGCGCGGCTCTCCGGGCGGGGGCGCGTTTCCGTTCCGACGTGCGGCGGGTTTCCGTGCGCTCCCGTTCCGGAGCGCGCCGACGGCCCTGCGTTTGCCCCCGTTCGGGCACCCGCTTGCGGCTTGCCGTGCGCTCCTGCTCCGACGGGCGCCCGCGTTTGGGCGTCCGTTCGCGTTCCCGCGAACTTGGGGCGCGTGCCCGCTCCCGCGAACGCCCGCGGCTTGACGCGCCCTCCCGTTTCGGAGGGCGCCCGCGCTTGGGGGCGGGTTCGGAACCGACCGCGTATTCCCATTTCGGGGGGCGCCCGCGGCGGGGGGCTTGTTCCTTATGGTAAGAAGCCCGCTTGCGCGGGACGCGTTCGTCATTTGCAGGCATAGGGCGCGCTCCTTAACTCTCAACGTGTGTCGCCAAATCTTCGCAAGCCCTATTATACGCCCTGTTCCGACAAAATACAAGCAAAATTTTCAGCCGCCGCGCCGGGAATGTCTGCGAATTTCCTATACGCCCCTGTATTTGCGCCGGGTGGCAATGCCGCCTCGTATATGCCTCTGCGCCTTGTTGATGTCCAGTATTTCGCGGGCTTGCAGGTACAGGCTCCGGTTGAACTGCGGCAGGCGCTGCGAGATGTCCTTATGTACGGTGGACTTGCTGACATGGAACCGCTTGGCGGCGGCGCGGACGGTCGTCCGGTTTTCGATGATGTACAGCGCGAGGCTTTCGGCGCGTTCCTCCATGTTCCCTTTCAAACGGCAACACTCCCCCGTCTCTTTTTGCCCATTCTATGCGCCGGGACGGGAAAGCATGACAAATCGGCGCGAAAAGGCGCCCGCGTTTGAATTGTGAACAAAATGCCTAAAAACGCGGTCAAAATTTGTCAAGGCGGCGCGAGATTTTGCTTGCTACCGGGGAAAAGCAATGGTATGATAAGCAGGTATCTTTCGCACGGGCGGACGGAAGCAAGGAAAGGGGGCGGGAACGGCTTTTCGACGCGCCGCAGACCCTGACAACATGAAAAGGAGATTGCGTATGAGTGAAGTTCTTGTAGGAATACTTGGGTTTTTATGTATCGTCGCCATCGTTGCGACGCTCTTCCAGAGCAAAACCCTCCCCAGCATCGCGTTTATCGTGTTCCCCTCCATTTTGGCGATTATTCTGGTGCTGGGCGGCTACTACACCCTGCCGGACATCGCCAAACTGATTAAGGGCGGCTTCAACAGCACAGGCCCGACCGCCGCCCTGTTCGTCTTTAGCGTCCTATACTTCGGCATTATGACCGACGCCGGGATGTTCGACGTTATCATTGACAAGCTTATGAAACTTGTCGGCGACAACGTGATTGGCGTCACCGTCATGACGACCGTTATCGCGCTTATCGGGCACCTCGACGGCGGCGGCGCGTCCACCTTCTGCATTGTCGTGCCCGCCATGCTCCCCGTCTACAAGAAAATGCACATGCGCCCGACGACGCTTCTTCGCGTGTCCGTTTTGGCCATGGGCGTGCTGAACCTCATGCCGTGGGCGGGGCCGACTATGCGCGCCGCGTCCGTGCTGGAAATGGACCCCTCTTCCCTCTGGCGGACGCTCCTGCCCGTTCAGGCGTTCGGCATTGTCCTCTCCCTTGCCCACGCGGTTCTGGCGGGCGTACAGGAACAGCGCCGGGGCGCGGGCTTGAACGGGCGGCTGGCGCAGGAAGAAGGCGAAGTCGTCGTGGAAACCTCGGCGGAGGACGCCGCCCAAAAGAACGATTTAGCCCGCCCGAAACTGTTCTGGGTAAACCTTGGCATTACATTGGTCGTCATTTTCCTGCTTATCTTCCTTGGGCAGGATAAGTACGACTATCCCGGCTACTTCCCGTTTATGCTGGGCGTCGCCGCCGCGCTGATTGTCAACTACGGCATGAGCGCCAATATGCACAAGAAGCTCATTAACCTTCACGCCGCCCCCGCCCTCATGATGTGCTCCACCCTCATGGGCGCGGCTGTCCTCATGGGCGTGTTGGTGAAGTCCGTCACCGTGGACGGGGAGGAAGTCGCCAGCGTCGTTACCTGCATGTCGGAAATCATTCAAATGATTCTCCCGGCGTTCTTGGGGCGCCACCTGCCTATTGTCATCGGCATTCTGTCCGTGCCTCTGGCGCTCGCGTTCGACACCGACAGCTATTTCTATGGTATGCTCCCCGTCATGATTGGCATAGGGGAAGGCTTCGGCGTCGCCGCCCTTCCGGTCGCCGTCGCTATGGTCGTGTGCCGCAACTGCGCCACGTTCATTAGCCCCATGGTGCCCGCCACCCTGCTGGGCGTCGGCCTTGCGGAAGTTGACATCAAAGACCATATCAAGGCTTCCTTCGGCTACGTCTGGGCGTTCTCCATCATCTGCATGATTTTCGCCGTTATCTTCGGCATTATGCCCCTGTAAACGTCTTTTCCTTTCCCGCCTTCGCAAGAGGGCGGGAAAGGCGCGGAAGCGGCGGCGCCCAAAGCCGCCCCCTTTTCCGTTCAAACCATTGAAAAACCGCTGACAGAGGAGGAAACGCAGTGGAAATTAAAAAGCCCGCCGTGGCGGGGACGCTGGAGTCAAGCGACTGCATGGTGACAGTGGAACCCGGCGGAAACGGCGTCGAGTTCGACTTGGAAAGCGCGGTTATCCGGCAGTACGGCTACCAAATCCGCAAAGTGACCATGGAGACGCTGGAGCGCCTCGGCGTGAAGAACGTCAAAATCCGCATGGTAGACAAGGGCGCGCTGGACTGCACGATTAAAGCCCGCGTGGAGTGCGCCTGCTATCGCGCCAACGAGTACAAGGGCTATCTTCCGTGGGGAGGTGTCATCCGGTGAACAATCCCAACAAGAAACGGCTCCGCCGCACGATGATGTTCCTAAACTGCCAGAAACCCGGACTTATCAAAGACCCCTACATCTACCAGCCGGATTCCATCATGCTGGACTTGGAGGACGCGGTAGCCGAAAAGGAGAAGGACGCCGCCCGCTATTCCCTCTACCACGCCTTGCAGGAAATCGACTACAGGGGCGTCGAGAAGGTCGTGCGCATTAACGGGCTTGACACCGGGCTGTGGCGAGAGGACATCCGCTGCGCCGTCGCGGGCGGCTGCGATTCCATCCGCCTCCCCAAGACCGAGACACCCAAGGACGTGGAAATGGTCGAACAGGCCATTGACAGCGCCGAGCAGGAATTTGGCATTCCCAAGGGCAAAATCCTGATTATCGCCGCGCTGGAATCCGCCAAGGGCGTGTTGAACGCGGGCGCGATTTGTTCCAGTTCGGAACGCCTCTTCGGTATCGCCCTCTCCGGCGGCGACTACACCAAGGACTTGCAGACCACGCTTTCCGGCACGGGCGTCGAGCTCATGGGCGCCCGCCAGCATATGATTATCGCCGCCCGCGCCGCCGGGGTGCAGTGCTTCGACACCGTGCACACCAACCTTGACGACATGGAAGGCTTCCGCAGGGAAGTGCAGATTATCCACGACATGGGCTTTGACGGCAAGTCCATCATCAACCCCCGGCAGATTCCCATTGTCCACGAGATTTACACCCCCAAGCCCAAGGAAATCATTTTCGCCGAGAAGGTCGTGCGCGAAATCGACGAGAAGAAGGCGCAGGGAATCGGCGTCTTTACCGTGGACGGCAAGATGATTGACATCGCTTTCTACGACGGCGCCAAGCGGACGCTTGCGCTTGCGAAAGCGTCCGGCGTCTACGACGGGGAACTGTAAGAAAGGGGGCGGGAATATGATTAACGCTGTCGGCAGAGAGATTCCCGATGAAATCCTGAAAATCACGGGCAAGGAGCCGTTTCAGGGCAACTTCTACAAGGAAGGCAAAATTTTCACGAAAGCCGGGCCTTCCATCCGTCCCGTTATGGACAACCGCCACAGCAAGCTCCTGAAAAGCATTCGGGAGGCGTTGGAGAAGTGCGGCGCCCATGACGGCATGACCGTCTCCTTCCACCACCATTTCCGCGAGGGCGACCTTATCGTGAACATGGTCATGAAGGAAATTCACGCCATGGGCTTGAAGGACATCACCATCTGCGCAAGCTCCCTCGGCAAAGCCCACGACCCGCTTGTCCCCATGATTGAGGACGGCACGATTACAAATATTGAATCTTCCGGCGTGCGCGGGAAAATCGGCGAGTCGATTTCCAAGGGCAAGCTCAAAGGGCTTGCTATCATGCGTTCCCACGGCGGGCGCGTCCGCGCCATTACCACCGGCGAAAGCAAGATTGACATCGCCTTTATCGGCTCCCCCACCTGCGACGATTACGGCAACTGCCGCGGAATCGGCGGCAAGGCGGACTGCGGCGTGCTGTCCTACGCCATCGTGGACGGCAACCACGCCAATTACTGCGTGGCTATCACGGACTGCCTCGTGCCGTACCCGAACCTTCCCGCGCATATCTCCCAGACGAAAATTGACTACGTGGTAGTCGTGGACGAAATCGGCATACCGTCGAAAATCGCCACGGGCGCGGCCAAGCCGACGACCGACCAGCGCAAGCTCCTTATGGCGCAGTATTGCACGGACGTTGTCGTGAACACGCCGTGGTTCAAGGACGGCTTTTCCTATCAGACGGGCGTCGGCGGCGCGTCGATTGCCTCCACGCAGTACCTTGCGGAGATTATGCGCGAGCGCAATATTAAAATGGGCTTCGGCGTGGGCGGCCTGACCAAGGCTATGTGCAAGCTCCTTGACGACGGCATGGCGCGGGTCATGCTGGACGTGCAGGACTTCGACCTTGACGCCGTGGCGAATCTGCGCAACGTCAACCACCACCGCATTACGGCGGGAGCCTACGCGAACCCGTTGAACAAGGGCGCGTTCGTCAATAAGCTGGATTACGTCGTGCTGGCGTCGCTGGAAGTGGACGTGCACTTTAATTGCAATGTCGTCGTCGGCTCCGATGGCATGATTACCGGGGCGCAGGGCGGGCACCCCGACACCGCCCAAGGCGCAAAATGCGCTATCGTGATTTGCCCGCTCTTGCAGGGGCGCATTCCCGCCATTTGCACGGACGTGACCACCGTCACGACCCCCGGCGAATCCATCGACGTGGTTGTGACGGATTACGGCGTGGCGGTCAACCCGGCGCGTCAGGACATCTTGGAAGCCTTGAAGGCTTGCGGCAAAGTCCCGCTGAAAACCATCGAGGAACTGCGCGATATTGCTTATTCCATCGTGGGCGAGCCGCGCAAGGTGGAGTTCGGCGAGCGCGTCGTGGGCATTATCGAAGCCCGCGACGGCACGATTATGGACGTTGTGCGCGAGGCGAAAGAGTTCAAGTTTGAGGACTAACCGCAACCCGCGATAAATCAGGGAAAGCCGCTCATTCCGGGCGGCTTTTCCCTGTATGGGAGGACATATGAGAGAAAGGGAAATCACGCTTGCGGAAATGCTGGAAGCGCGGGAACGCCGCGCAATGCGTCAAACGGAACTGCTAAAAGAATACAAAATGCCGCTGGTATCGTTCGGCATGAACATCGCGGGGCCAATCAAAAACAGCCCGCTGATACGGCGGGGCTTTCTCATCGGCGAGGCGCGCCTGCGCGGACAGCTTGCGCGTCTGCGAAAGCAATTCGTCCATGCGGAAACGCTTGACGCGCCGTCAGGTTGCGAGGGCTTGTACGTCGCGGACGCGGACGCGAAAACGTTAAAGGCGCTTGCGCAGGAAATAGAGGATTACGGCGAAATCGGGCGGCTGTTCGACATGGACGTATTGTCGCCGGACGGCGCGAAGCTGGAGCGCGAACGCCCGCGCCGCTGTAGCGGTAGCTTGCGCCAAACAGCTCGGTGAACATTGGCTGCTACAAGCTGGAACTCCATCAACTGCTTCACCAGCGCGCTACAGCCTCCGCAGCCGGTCGCGGCTTTG
>JAFXQD010000052.1 GCA_017527365.1 Oscillibacter sp. | reverse complement strand
TCCCCTTTGGGGAGGGCGGCGCGGAGCGCCGGGAGGGGGTTTAAAAAGACCCCCTCTGTCGCCTTGCGGCGACATCTCCCCCAAAGGGGGAGACTTTTGGCGCCTCATCCGCTCAGACAGAATTGTTTTTGCGCAGTTCTAAGTTTGCGGTAACGGAAGCATAACGACAGCCCCGCCCATTGCCGGGCGGGGCGTTTCGCGCTTGTTTCAAAACGCGGAGCGCAAAAGCGCCGCCCTTCCCGTTTGCGCGGGACGGGCGTTATTTTTCTTCCGTCGCGTGAAACGCCCGCCACAGATTTTCGGCGGCGTTCTTCGGCACGACTTCCGACAGCGCGTCAATATCCGCCTCCCGTATCGCTTTCAGGCTCCCGAACCGCTTGCGCAACGCCTCGCGCCGCTTCGCCCCGATTCCCGGCACGGCGTCCAGTTGCGATTGCAACGCGCTCTTCCGATGGCTTTCCCGGTGGAACGTGATAGCGAAACGGTGCGTCTCCTCCTGTATGCGCCCGACCAGCGCGAACACGGCGGGAACGGCGGCTATCCCGATTTCCTCCCCCGTCGGCGACACTAACGCCCTTGTGCGGTGGCGGTCGTCCTTGACCATGCCGAACACGGGGATTGACAGCCCGAAACCTTCCAGAACTTCCAGCGCGGTTTTCGCGTGGGTTTCCCCGCCGTCTATCAGGAACACGTCGGGCAGGGGCAAAAACTTTTCGTCGCCGTCGGCGGCGCGTTGCAGACGCCGCCGCAGGACTTCCCGCATGGACGCGTAGTCGTCGGGCGCGTCCAATTCCTTGATATGGAAACGGCGGTACGCCGATTTGAGCGGCTTCATGCCGTCGTAGACGACCATGGACGCGACCATGTCGCTCTTGCCCGTGTTGGAGATGTCATAGCTTTCCATGCGTCCGGGCGGGTTTTCCAAGCCCAGCATTTTCGCCAAGCGTTCCAGCGTATGCGCGGCGCGTTCGGTCTCCGTGGCGGCGCGGCGCGCTTCTTCTGCGGCGTTGCGTTGCGCCATAGCGAGCAAATCCGCCTTTTCGCCGCGCCGGGGCACGTGCGCCCAGACCTTGCGCCCCGCCCGTTTCGACAGCGCGTCGGACAGCGCGTCCAAGCCGCCCGCGTCCGACGGCAACAGGATTTCGTGCGGCAGTACGGCGCGGGGCAGGTAGTATTGCGCCGCCAGCGCGGAAAGCGTCTCCGCCTCCGACTCTTCCAAGGGCGTCTGAAAGAGCGACGTTTCGCGGCTTGTCAGGTTTCCGTCCTCCATGTGCAGTATCGCGCAACAGCTCTTTCCCTCGCCCAAGCACAAGCCCCATATGTCGGTGTCGGCGCACAGCCCCGCTATCACGGTTTGCTTGTTCGACAACGCGCCGATGGCGTTGATACGGTCGCGGATTTGCGCGGCCTGTTCAAAGCGGAGTTCGGCGGCGGCGGCTTCCATGGACGCCGCAAGCTCTTTCAATAACTCTTTGGCTTTGCCGTTGAGGAGCCGCGCCGCCTGTTCCATGCGCCGGCGGTACTCGTCCGCCGACATTTCCGGACGGCAGAAGCCGTCGCAACGCCCCATATGGTAGTTGAGACACGGGCGGCCTTTGCCGATGTCGGCGGGAAACCGCTTGCGGCAGGTCGGCAGGCGCAACGCCGAAAGCACGGCGTCAAGGGCGGCGCGGGTCTCGCTACGCCCGCCGAACGGCCCGAAATACCGCGCCCCGTCGTCGGCGTACTTGGAGACTATCGCAAAGCGCGGATAATCTCCCCCGCTCATGCGCACGAACGGATAGCCCTTGTCGTCTTTCAGGAGGATGTTGTAACGGGGCATATGGCGCTTAATCAGGGAGTTTTCCAGTATGAGCGCCTCGAACTCGCTGCTTACAATAATCGTGTCGAAACGGTCAATCATGGAAACCATGCGGCGCGTTTTGTCGGAATGCCCGGAGCCGTCCTGAAAATACTGGCTGACGCGGTTTTTCAGCCGTTTCGCCTTGCCGACGTATATCACTTTCCCGGACTTGTCCAGCATGAGATACACGCCGGGCAATAACGGCAGTTCGTTCGCCTTCTCCCGCAACTCGTCCTTGGTCATAATCCCGCCCCCTCCGAATCCGTTGCCTTTATCATAACCCCTTTCCCGCCGTTTGTCAAAGGATTCCGCCCTTGACAACGTAGGGAAACGCGTGGTAGTATCCTTAACGTTAAGTCTCCGGTAAATTGAAACGCGAAGGAGGGCGAAAGCATGAAAAAAATTCGGGGCGCCGCCCGCCCCTATGTCCCGCTCGTTTTGCTCGGCGTGGCGTGTTCCGCCGCCGAAGCCGTCTTTGAACTGCTCATTCCCATGGTCATGAGCGACATTGTGGATATTGGCATAGCGTCCGGGGACGCGGGCTATATCGCAAGGGAAGGGCTGAAAATGGTGGGCATGGCGGTTATCTCGCTGTTGTTCGGCATGGGCGGCGCGGCGGCGTCGTCGATTGTGGGCATGGGGTTCGGCGCGAACCTGCGCCAGTCCGTCTACGAGCGCATACAGGAATACTCGTTCGCAAACATCGAAAAATTCTCCGCCGCGTCGCTCGTCACGCGCCTGACCAGCGACATAAACGCCCTGCAAATCACGCTCATGATGTCCATGAGAATCGCCGTGCGCTCGCCCGTCATGCTCGTGTCGGCTATCGCGTTCTCGATACGCATTAGCGCGAGTTTAAGTTCCGTCTTTCTGGTGTCGCTCCCGATTCTGGCGGCGGTCGTGGCGACGATTATGGTAAAGGCAAGCCCCATGTTCCGCGCCTTACAGGAGCAGACCGACGCCCTGAACTTGACGGTGCAGGAAAACTTGGCGGGAATCCGCGTCGTGAAGTCGTTCGTACAGGAGGGGCGGGAAAGCGAAAAGTTCGCGGAACGCAATCGGGCGTTGAAAGGCACGTCCCTGCGGGCGTTCGGCATGGTCGTCATCAATATGCCCGTGATGATGTTGATTATCTATTCCACGCTCATCGCGGTGATGTGGTTCGGCGGTCACATGGTCAACGCCGGGACGCTCGGAAGCGGAGATTTGATGGTGTATTACACCTATATCACGCAAATCATGATTTCGCTGATGATGTTTTCCATGATGTTCATGATGTTCACGCGGGCGATAGCGTGCGCGAAGCGCGTCGCGGAGGCGCTGGACGAACAGCCCACGATTACCGACGAAAACGCGGACGCGTCCGCCCGCGTCGCGGACGGCTCCGTGGAGTTCGACAACGTTTCCTTCCGCTACCATGACGGCGATTCCGCTTGGGTTCTGCGGAATATCAATCTGCGCATTCCGTCGGGCGCGACGGTGGGGATACTGGGCGGCACGGGCTCCGGCAAAACGTCGCTGGTCTCGCTCATTCCGCGCCTGTACGAATGCCAAGAGGGCGCCGTGCGCGTGGGCGGGCGCCCCGTAGAGGATTATACGATGGAACATCTTAGAAGCGCGGTCAGCATGGTCTTGCAGAACAACACGCTCTTTTCCGGGACTATCCGCGAAAACCTGCGCTGGGGCAACCCCGACGCGTCCGACGAGGAACTGTGGGACGCCTGCCGCGCCGCCTGCGCCGACGAGTTTTTGAAGAACATGCCCGGCGGCCTCGACGCCGACCTTGGGCAGGGCGGCGTGAACGTCTCCGGCGGGCAGAAACAGCGGCTTTGCATTGCCCGCGCTTTGCTCGCAAAGCCCAAAATCCTGATTTTGGACGACTCGACCAGCGCGGTGGACATGGCGACGGACGCGAAAATCCGCGCCGCGTTCCGCACGGGCTTTCCCGGCATGACCAAACTTATCATTGCCCAGCGCGTCGCCTCCGTCATGGACGCCGACAGCATTATTGTCATGGACAACGGCGCGATTGCCGACGCGGGAACGCATTCCGAACTACTGGAACGCTGCGAAATCTACCGGGACGTGTGCAACTCGCAACAGGAAGGGGCGATGTCGAATGGCTGAACTTCGCAAACAGGACGCGCCGCAAGGGGGCGGGCGCGGCTCGCACGGTCCCGGCGGGCGCGGCGGCTTCCAGAAGCCCAAAGACCTCAAAACCACCGTGTCCAAACTCTTCCGCTATCTCGCGCCGTACAAACTCGCGCTCGTGCTCGTGGCGTTCCTGCTCGTCGGAAGCTCGCTTTGCACGGTCGGCGGGTCGTACCTGCTGAAGCCGCTCATTAACGACTATATCCTCCCCGGCGATTTCGCGGGGCTTGCCCGTATGCTGTGCGTCATGGGGCTTGTCTACCTTGTCGGCGCGGCGTGCTCCTACGGCTACGCCCGCATTATGGTGGGGGTCTCCCAAAACGCCGTCGCGCAAATCCGGCAGGACATGTTCGACAAAATGCAGAAACTGCCCCTGCGCTATTTCGACGCCCATACCCACGGCGAACTCATGAGCCGCTACACCAACGACATCGAAAACGTGTCCGAGGCGCTCAACAACAGCTTCGGGAGCCTGATTTCAAGCGCGTTGAACTTTACGTTCACCCTCGCCGCCATGCTCCTGCTGAACCCCGTTTTGACGCTCGTCACGATGGGTATGCTTGTCGTCATGCTCGCGGTCGTGCGCGTTATCGGAAGCCGGAGCCGCCTCTACTTCGTCGCCCAGCAGAAGGCGTTGGGCGAACTGAACGGCTATATCGAGGAAATGACGGGCGGGCAGAAAGTCATCAAGGTGTTCTGCCACGAGGACGCCGCCAAAGCGGGCTTTCGTGAGAAGAACGGCGCGTACCGCGCCGCTGCCACGCGGGCGCAGATTTTCGCAGGAATCATGATGCCCGCCATGGGCAACCTGAGCTATGTCAATTACGCCCTAACCTGTTGCGTCGGCGCGTTGCTGGCGATAGGGAGCGGCGATTTGGGCGGGCTGGGCGCGTTCCTGCTGTACTCGCGCCAAGTCAGCCAGCCTATCACGCAGGTGTCGCAACAGGTCAACACAATACTGTCGGCGGCGGCGGGCGCCGAGCGCGTGTTTGACATGATGGAGACCGAGCCGGAGCCCGACGCCGGGGAAGTCACCCTAACCCGCGTGGACGAGAACGGGCGCCCCGACGACAACGGCAACTGGGCGTGGCGCCGCCCCGACGGGTCGCTAACCCCCCTGCGCGGCGACGTGCGCTTCCAGAACGTCACGTTCGGCTACGTCCCGGAGAAAACCGTACTGCGGAACGTCTCCCTCTACGCCAAGCCGGGGCAGAAAATCGCCTTCGTCGGCTCCACGGGCGCGGGCAAAACCACGATTACAAGCCTCATCAACCGCTTCTACGACATTCAGGACGGCGCGATCACCTATGACGGAATCGACGTGCGCGACATCGCCAAGGAATCCTTGCGGCGTTCGCTGGGCGTCGTGTTGCAGGACACGCGCTTGTTTACCGGCACCGTCCGCGAGAACATCCGCTACGGGCGCCCGTCGGCGTCGGACGGGGAAGTAGAGGCGGCGGCGAAACTCGCGGGCGCGGACGCGTTCATACGGCGCCTGCCGCAGGGCTACGACACGGAGCTTTCCGGCGACGGCGGGAGTTTGAGCCAAGGCGAGCGGCAGTTGCTGAACATCGCCCGCGCCGCCTGCGCCGACCCGCCCGTGCTGATACTCGACGAGGCGACCAGTTCTATTGACACGCGCACCGAAAAGCTGATAGAACAGGGCATGGACGCGCTCATGACGGGGCGGACGGTATTCGTTATCGCCCACCGCCTCTCGACCGTGCGCACGTCGCGGGCGATAATCGTCTTGGAGCACGGGGAGATTATCGAGCGCGGGAGCCACGAGGAGTTGTTAGCCGCGCAGGGGCGCTATTACCGCCTCTATACGGGGCAGGCGGAATTAGACTAAGCCTTGTTGCCTGCTCCCTCGCATTGCGGGGGAGCGGCTTATGATTCTGCGGCACACATAGAAGGTACGCCATGAACGAAGTACAGGCTGTTATTAACAATATCTCATTTCCCAAAACCTTGGAGGAGGTATTTTTCTTTGAAACAGTCCATGGTTGTTTCAATGTTGAAGATATACTCTTTGACGCGGAAGATGGCATAGATACTACGTGGACTATGCCTAAATGGTGCAAAATAGGCGATATTGTGTTTTTTTATCACGCGAAAACCGCAAACGTCACTATATCCAGATTAAAAGGCGCTTTGCGGCGTTCCAAAGACGAATATAATTCGGATGATTACGCCATTTTGAGTTCTGCACTGGAACGCGCTTTGGAATTGTATCAGCAGTACGGGGGAAAAATCTTTGCTGTTGGCAAAGTATGCGATAACCCATATTATCAGCGTGATGATGATTCTGACGTTGATTCCGATGATGATTCTGACGTTGAGCTTCATTGGAAGTCGAAAATATATGCGCGCATCGACGGTTTATACTGTCTTAAGGAGCCTATAGACCTTTCAGAGTTCAAGGCGTTTATCGCGCTTTCTACTGGCGGCGCCATTACTCCCGTTTTCGGCAAGGAGTTTGACATGTTGAAGGCTCTAATTATGAGCAAGAACGCCGTGCCGCGCTACTTAGAGGAAAGCGTTGCAATGCCAATTCCGCTTGCGAAAATTACAGGTGATAACTGGATTCAGGTCGCCTCCCAATATCGGCGCAGTTTCTTTCTTGAAAAGCAGTTCAGGGCCTATTACGTGGACTATCTGCTGGAATCCCTCGGCGACAGAAAAGGTTTTTTCGTCGAATGCCCCTGTATCAAACGCGGACGGAAAGAATCTTTCGCAGATAATGTCATTATCCTTGACGGGAAGTACCTTCCGGTGGAAGTCAAGCTGAACATTCACGCGGAGAAGGATTTAGTCGGGCAACTGCGCAAGTATTGCGCTCTGGACGCGCTGAAACTGGATAAAAACGGGCGTTTTGCCCCTCCCGATAAGCTGTTTAATCAGGGCGTTTTGACGATTGACACCGACGCCGTTTACTGGTACAGCGACGCGAATCAGTCCGTCCGTCAAATATGCGCGCTGGACAGCATTTCCGCGAAGCAAGACATATTGGCTTTGCAAGAGCAAGTTATTTTGCTGATGAGAGAGACGGAATCTGGCTCTATGTCGGCAGAATAACCGCCCTTCCCGTTGCGGGGAGGGCGGCGGGGTCATTCAAAGTCCACGTGTTCCGCTACGGTCTCGTCGTCCCAGTCCGGGTGCGCGTCGATGGCGTCCAGTATCGCTTGAAGCAGTTGCGGGCTGACAAAGCAGATTTCCGCCAGCTCGTCCGCGCCGAAACGCCCCCTGAACTTCCGCGCCTGCGCAACGCTCTGCGTATACCTGCCCAGACGCCTGTTTTCCCGCAGTTTTTCGCTGAGAAGCATATAATCCACCCTCCATTTCTCATCCCTGCGGATGTCCTCCGCGGCGCTTTCAAGCTCCCGCGTGTAGGCGTCGTCCGGACAGCGCGGACGCTTACGGCGCGGGGGATACTCGCCGCACAGAAGGCGGTAGGGCGGCTCGTCCTCCTCGATTTCCGGGAAGCGCCCCACGGGCGGGTTGAAACGGTTGTCGGTATTGTCGTCGTTGCACTGGCTCACTTCCCCCAGCAGTACCGCGCCCGTGCCCGGCTCCACCGTGAAGTCGTGGTAGAGCCGCTGGTAAATATGGATGCTCTCGCCGGGGGTCAGGCGCACCTGCGCCCCCGCCGGGACGGTGTGCGCCCGCCCGTCGGTATGCACCGCCACGTCCGACTTGTAGTCGATTTCCTCGTCCGGCAGGGAGTTGTAGACGCGAATCAGGACGTTGCCGCCGCCCCGGTTGATGATGTCCTCGGTCTTGTGCCAGTGGAAGTGGTTGGGGGAATACTGCCCCTCTTTCAGATAGAGCAGTTTTTCGGCGTAGACTTTCGGGTACTTGTCGGGCATGGCGCGGTTGCCGTTGCGAATGGTAATCAGGGAGAAGCCCACCTCGTCGAACTTGCCAAGGCCATAGTCGGTGATGTCCCAGCCGAGCATACAGTCGCGCACTTCGTCGTAGTCGTGCCCGACGGTCTGCCACTGTTCCGGGGTGAAGTTGCAGAACGGCGGAAGGGAAATGCGGTAGTCGGAAATCATGCGCTCCATTTCCCGGAGCGCGGCGTTAATCTCGCTGCGTTTCATACGATAACCCCGCTTTCGCAATAATTTTGCAATCCCCATTATAGCGCGTCTCTCCGCAAAACGCAAGGGAAACGCGCCGCAAATCCGCTAAGGGCGTTCGACAGGGCGGGGACGCGGGGCTGTCTCATAACAGGGGCAGTCCCGCGTTTTCCCCCTTGCATTTTCGCCGCGAAACTGTTATCCTTTTAGCGCAAGAACGGGCGCAAAGCCCCCGGAAAATCATGGAAACACAGAGAGGTTATCGCATATGAAACTCTTAAGCGTGGCGACGCCCTGCTACAACTCGCAGGATTATATGGAACACTGCGTGGAAACCCTGCTCTCCGGCGGGGACGACGTGGAGATTATCATCGTAAACGACGGCTCGAAGGACGCCACGGGGGAAATCGCCGACCGTCTGGAGTGCGAACACCCCGGCGTGGTGCGCGCCGTCCATCAGGAGAACAAGGGGCACGGCGGCGCCGTCGCTACGGGACTGCGCGAGGCGACGGGGCTGTACTTCAAGGTCGTGGACAGCGACGACTGGGTAGACGAGGACGCGCTGAAAATCGTGCTCGAACGCCTGCGCGAACTCGCCAAAACGGAGCGCCCCGCCGATTTGGTTATCAGCAACTATATCTACGACAAAGTGCACGAGAACCGCCGCCGCCCCATCCGCTACGCCCACGCCCTGCCCGAAAACCGCGTCCTGACTTGGGACGACGTGGGGCGCTTCCGCAAGTGGGAAAACCTGCTCATGCACTCCATGATTTACCGCACGGAGGTTTTGCGGAAAAGCGCCCTCAAACTCCCCGAACACACCTTCTATGTCGATAACCTCTACTGTTCGGTGCCCCTTGCCAACGTCCGCACGCTCTACTATATCAACGTTGACCTGTATCACTACTATATCGGGCGCGAGGGGCAGTCCGTGCAGGAAGAGACCATGATTCGGCGCATTGACCAGCAGATACTCGTCAACAAGCTGATGATGGAGCAGGTCGACTTGCCGCATATCCGCAACCGCAAACAGCGCAAGACGATATTAAAGTACCACGACATGATAACCGCCGTCACGACGGCTCTGCTCATCGTCGCCGGGACGCCGGAGCACCTGAAGAAGAAGCGCGAACTCTGGGCGTATATCCGCAAAAACCACCCTTGGGAGTACCGCCGCCTGCGCTACGGCATGTTCGGCATGTTCCTGAACCTGCCGGGGCGCGCCGGACGCAAAATCGACGTGACCGCCTACCGCCTCGCCAACCGCATTTTCCATTTCAACTGAACCGGGGAGGCGTTTTCGTGAGAAATGCGGCGATTGTCAAGCGCGGCGAATGCGGCGGCAACGTCGCCTTTGCGATAGACGAAAACGGCGTCCTGACGATTTCCGGCGAAGGCGACAATAGGAAAATACGCGTTTCCCGATTGGACGCGCATAGAGCGGCGCGGCGCGTAAGCTGTCCGCAGGAAAATTTGTGAAAAGCATAACGTTCTTTCTTGACAGAACCCGGAAACGCTGGTAAAATAGTCCGCGGTCATTATGGGGTCGGAATCCGCCGTCCCCGCAAGCAATTCGGAGGAGGAACAGAATTATGAAGCAAATTCTCGAAATCGTTGACGTATGCGGCCGGGAAATTCTCGACAGCCGCGGCAATCCCACGGTGGAAGTGGAAGTTTGCTTAGAGGACGGCACCGTAGGCCGCGCCGCCGTGCCTTCCGGCGCGTCCACCGGCATTTACGAGGCCTGCGAACTGCGCGACGGCGACAAGAGCCGCTATCTGGGCAAGGGCGTCTCCAAGGCCGTGGAAAACGTCAACACCGAAATCGCCGAGTGCCTTGTGGGCATGAACGCGCTCGACCAAGTCGCCATTGACCGCGCTATGATTGACCTCGACGGCACCCCGAACAAGGAGCGCCTCGGCGCCAACGCGATTCTGGGCGCGTCCCTCGCCACCGCGAAGGCCGCCGCCGCCTCCCTCGGCCTGCCCCTGTACAACTATATCGGCGGCTCCAACGCCAAAGCCCTGCCCGTGCCCATGATGAACATCCTCAACGGCGGCGCCCACGCCACCAACAACGTGGAGATTCAGGAGTTCATGATTATGCCCGTCTCCGCGCCGTCCTTCAAGGAAGCCCTGCGCCGCTGCGCCGAGGTGTTCCACCAGTTGAAGAAGACGCTCAAGGAGAACGGCACCCCCGCCGCCGGAGTGGGCGACGAAGGCGGCTACGCCCCCAACCTCGGCTCCGACGAGGACGCCCTCAAGACGATTGTCAAGGCCATCGCCGAGGCGGGATACAAGCCCGGCGAGGACTTCTGCATCGCCATCGACGCCGCGTCCTCCGAGTGGCAGAAGGACGGCCCCGACAAGGGCTATCTCCAGCCCAAGTCCGGGCGGCAGATGAGCTCCGACGAGCTGGTCGCCATGTGGAAGGATTTTGCGGACAAGTACCCCATCATCTCCCTTGAGGACGGCATGGCGGAGGACGACTGGGAGGGCTGGAAGAAGCTCACCGACGCCATCGGCGACAAGGTTCAGCTTGTCGGCGACGACCTGTTCGTGACCAACGTCAAGCGCCTGTCTACGGGCATTGAGAAGAAGGTCGCCAACTCCATCCTGATTAAGGTCAACCAGATTGGCACCCTCACCGAGACGCTCGACGCCATCCAAATGGCGAACCGCGCCGGGTACACCGCGATTGTCTCCCACCGTTCCGGCGAGACCGAGGACGCCACCATTGCCGACATCGCCGTGGCGCTCAACGCCGGGCAGATTAAGACCGGCGCGCCGAGCCGCACCGACCGCGTGGCGAAGTACAACCAGCTCCTGCGCATTGAGGAAGAGCTGGGCGACGTGGCGCAGTATCCCGGACGCAAGGCGTTCTTCAATCTGGGCTAATCCGCTTAAATACTCCGCCGTCCCGTCCCGCGCAACGCGGGCGGGCGCGGCGAACTGAAAAGCCCGCCCCCGGTAACGGGGCGGGCTTTTTCGATTTGCGCCCCTCCGCGCAACGCGAAGAGGGATTGCCGTCACAGCCCCGCGAAGGCCGTCAACGCCATGGAAATCAGCGCGGCGGCGAGCAGGAGCGCAGGGAAGCCGCGAACGCTTTCCGGAAGCGCGTCAACGTCCGTGCGCGCCTGTATCGCGGTCAGCGACAACAGCGACAGCGCGAACGCCGCCGACGCTCCGAAAGCGGACAGGAGCATTCCCGTAAAGCCGACCCCCGGCGAGACGCCGTAGAGCGCCGCGCCCAGAACGGCGGCGTTCAGCGCGACAAGCGGCCAGCGGGTTTCGACGAACTCCGCCCAAGCCCCGGCGCCGTTCCGCGCCAGTTGCCCCGTCGCCCACGCGCAGGCGAACGCCGTAAGGAAACACAGCGGGACGCGAGCCGCGCCCATGCCCAGCGGCGACAGGACGCCGTAATACAGCACATACGACAGCCCCGCCGTTTTGAGCGCGACAAGGACGGTCGCGCCGCCCAGACAGCCCGCTTGTTTCAGGCGCGTTATCGCGTCGGCGGATTCCTCCCGCGCCAGCGTCCAATAGTTGACCAGCGCGGCGGCGACGGCGCCAATTAAATACTCGCTCATTGCGGCGCCTCCTCTCTGAACAGTCCGGCGGCTTTGGCGCCCATGGCGACGAAAGCCAGCGTCAGGAACGCGCCGGGGGCACTCCGGAAGAACGCCAACGCCTCCATGCCGGACGGCAGGAGCGGGACGCCGAACGCCGTCCCCGCGCCCAGCAGTTCGCGCAACAGCCCGACGGCGCACAGCGTCAGGACATACAGCGCGAGCGGGCGCACAAGTTTGGACAGCCCCGACGGCGTTTCCGCGTCGGGCAGAACCCGGTCAAGCGCCGCGCACTGCAACGCCGTCAGCGGGATGTAAAGCCCGACGGCCTCGTACTGCGCGGGGAAATACGCCTCGACGAGCAGGACGGCGATTCCCGACAGCGCGGAAGCCGTCACGAGCAAAGCCGCCAGCCTTGCCGCGCCCGCCGCCACGCCGCGCAACAGGTACAAAACGGCGTTCGTCAAGTCGAATACGACGACCGTCGCGGCGGCGATTAGGAGGGCGTTCCAGAAGGTGTCGCAAGCCGCCAGCGCGGGGCAGGTTCCAAGCAGGAACAGCGCGGAGACGGGATTTTCAAGCGGCCGTTTCCAATCTTTCATAAAATTCCGCCCCCTTTCAATTCATTGCGCCGCCGTAGGCGTCATGGAAGGCAATCGCGGCGTTGACGGCGTTCACGACGGCGGCGGAGGAAATCGTAGCCCCGGACGCGGCGTCAATGCCGTCGCCGAGCGTCAGCGTCTGCGCGGGAATCCCGGCGAACTGCCCGGTAAACGCATCCTCCCCGACTTTCATGCCGATTCCCGGCGTTTCGTTGAGCTCCGAGTAAAGGATACCGTTCAAAGTCCCGTCGGGCAGGAAGGCGACGGAAAGGGTAATCGGGCCGTCGCGCCCGTCGGACGTGCGCACGGCGACGACCTGCCCCGCCGCCGCCCCGACCGCGTCCGCGCCCGCCGCCGCCTCTTGAATCACGATGTTGCCGTAGGCGGACGTATCGAAGCCCGGCGCGGCTTGGTTGGCGGCTTCCGGAAGGCTGAAGTCAACGGCGTTGGGCAACAGGACGCGGTAGGCGGCGAGATGTTCGGCGAGCCGGCGCTTTTCGATAACGCCCGCCGTCACGCCCGCCACGCCGCACAATAACGCGACCGACACGGCGAGCACGCACAGCGGCGCGGCGGCTCTCCGCAACGCCGACTTGCTTTCGCCGCCCGCGTCCGGGACGGCTTCCACGGCGTTGTTGCGGTAGGCGAACGGGCGCGGAATCACCAATTCGTCGATAAGCGGCGTTGCGACGTTGGCCAAAATCACGGCGTAGCTGACGGAATCGGCGGAGGAGCCGAACACGCGGAAGAACGCGCTCAAAAGCCCGATAAGCCAGCCGTAGAGCAGTTGTCCGGGCGCCGTGACGGGGGATGTCACGGGGTCTGTCGCCATGAAGAACGCCGCCATGACGATTCCGCCGCCCGTCAAATGGGCGCAGAGTTCGGGCAGGCTCATGCCGCCGCTGAACAGCGCGACGAATACGGAGAAGCTCAGGAGCACGGAAACCGGAATCCGCCACGAAATCGCGTCAATGACCCACAGGTACAAGCCGCCGAGCAAAAGCGCGAACGTGGAACAGCCCAAGACGCCCCCGGCGTGCCCCGTGAACATTTGCACGACGTTCACGGCGGCGCCGCTTTCCAGATTCGCCAACGGCGTCGCGCTGGTTGCGCCGTCTATCGCGTAGCGCGTCATCGCGCCGCCGAACGACAGCAACAGGAACACGCGCCCGCCGAGGGCGGGGTTCATGAAGTTCTTGCCCAGCCCCCCGAACAGCCCCTTGACAACCGCGATTGCGAACACGGAGCCGATATAGGGCACGTACAGCGGCACGGAAGCGGGAATGCACAGCGCCAACAGCAAGCCCGTCAGGACGGCGCTCCCGTCGTAAAGCGTGTTTTCGCGCCCGGCGATATAGTCGAAAACGTATTCCGTCGTGACGGCGGAAGCCACGCTCATGAGCACGACAAGGAGCGCGTGGACGCCGAACATCCGGACGCCGAAGAGCGTCGCGGGCATTAAAGCCAGAATCACGTCGTACATGACGTGACCCGTGCTCAACGGGCTTCTGACGTGGGGAGAGGATGAAACGTGATAGCTCATTTTGCCGCGCCTCCTCCCTGTTTTGCGGCGTTCCGCGCCGCCAGAATCGCGCCTTTGGCGTCCTTGAACAACTGCATGAGCGGACGTTTCGCCGGGCAGACGTAGGTGCACGAGCCGCACGAAACGCACTCCAAGCCGTACAGCCGATGTTCGTACTTATAGTAATCCTTGCGTTCGGCGGCGGCGCCCATCATCTGCGGCGTGAGCCCCATGGGGCAGACCTCGTTGCAACGCCCGCAACGGATACAGGGCGTTAGTTTTTCTTGCGCCTTCTCTACCTCGTCCTCCGCGAACAGCGTCAAAGCGTTGCTGGCCTTCTGTATGGGCGCGCCCAAGTCGGCGAGGGCGATTCCCATCATGGCGCCGCCCGCTATCGCCTTGCGGATTTCCGCGCCGTCGGCGACGCCCCCCGCCGCCTCCAACAGTTCGCTAAACGCCGTGCCCACGCGCACGATGAAGTTGCCCGGCGTCTTGACGGCGGGCCCCGTCACCGTGACGGCGCGGCGTATCAGCGGCGTGTTCAGGCACACCGCCTCGTAAATCGCGCACACCGTGGAAACGTTGTCCACAATGCACCCGGCTTCGGCGGGGAGCTGGCTCATCTTGGTGTCGCGCCCCGCCACAACTTTGATTATCGACTTTTCCCCGCCCTGCGGGTACTTGGTCGGCGCGGCGCGGACGCGGATTTTCTTTTCCATGGCCGCCGCTTCCGTCATGGCTTTTATCGCTTCGGGCTTGTTGTCCTCAATCAGAACCACGCCTTCCGCGTTGGGGAACAGCGACAGCATGATTTTCAAGCCCTTGACAATCTCCCCGGCGCGGGTCCTCATCAACTGGTCGTCGCACGTAATAAACGGCTCGCACTCCGCGCCGTTGGCGATAACGTATCTTATCGCGCCGGGGTCTTTGGGCTCCAGCTTGACGGCGGTCGGGAACGACGCGCCGCCCATGCCCACAACGCCCGCCTCGCGGATTTTTGCAAGGATTTTCTCCCGCCCCAGATTCCGCCACTCCGTCTTTTTGCCCATGCCCTCGACGGCGTTGAATTTGCCGTCGCTCTCTATCACGACGCATTCCCCAAGATTGCCCATTAACGTGCGGCGCTTCTCAATCGCCTTGACCGTCCCGGACGCGGAAGAATGGATGTTCGCGGACACGTAGCCGTCCTGTTCGGCGATAAGCTGTCCGACGAGAACGGCGTCGCCGGGCTTGACGACGGGTTTCGCGGGCTTGCCGATGTGCTGGGAGAGCGGAAAGACAAGCTCCCCCGTCGGCTCATACGCGACCGGCGCGGCGTCCCGCGAATAGGCTTTGCCGTCGTCGGGGTGGACGCCGCCGCGAAATGTGCGCCCTGTCATAAGCGCCCCTCCTTTCGTTCCGACGCGCTCACATGCCGGAGAGGACCAAGGCGGCGTGCCGCCCGAAGGTCATGCTCCGCCCGCAGGCAAGACCCGTGAAGAGGTTGGGGTAGCAGTTGGCGAAGAAGCCGCCGGAGCAGTCGCCCGCCGCGTAAAGCCCGTCAATGGTCGTCCCGTTCTCGCGCAACACTTGCATGTCGGCGTTAATGCGGACGCCGTCAAGGGTGGTCAGGTGCCAAGCGGCGGTTCGGACGCCGTAATAAGGCGCCTGATTGACTGGCGTCATGCGGTGCCGCGCCTTGCCGAAATCCTCGTCCTTGCCCTGCATACAGAGCACGTTGTAGCGCTGGACGGTGTTCACGAAAGCCTCTTCCGGGATGTTCAGCTTTTTGGCGAGTTCGGGGAGGGTGTCCGCCTTCTGGAGATAGCCCTTTTCAATGAGTTCCTCGTTGGACTTCCAGCAGTCGTCATAGTAACGGTTGGGGGGCGCGCCGTTGTCGAAGTCCCACAGGCGGCAACATCCCACCTCTTGGAACTGTTCGGTGTACTGCTTGTTGTTGGCGTCGAAGATGTCGCAGTAGGTATGGCTGGGTTGCATCATCATGGAGTGCAACATAAACTCGTAGGGCCCCGACTCGTTGCAGAACCGCTCGCCCTTGAGGTTGACCTTCAAGAAGGGCTGTTCGCCGAACCAGAACCATTCGCCCGTGGTGTCGGCTCCGGCGGTCTCGTCGGGCTTGACGCAACAACGGTTGAACATCATGGAAGTGTGGATGGGGTCCATTTCGGCGCCCGCCCAGAGCATGGCCTTAATGCCGGAGCCGTCGCAACGCGAGCCGATACGGCACTGAACCTTCATTTTCTGGGTCATGGGCTGTAAGGCGTTCATCATGGCGGTGTTCATGAGGTAGCCGCCCGCGCACATGATGACGCCCTTTTTCGTATTGATTTTTACGTAATGCTGGTCGTTGGTATCCTGCGCGATTGCCCCGACAACCCTGCCGTTTTCGTTCTGCACGAGCCGCACTAACGCCGTATTGCAACGGATTGTTTTTTCCGGGTCGTACTTCAATTTCCGGAGGTAGTCAAGGAAAACGCCGTTGGTCGTGACGGTATCGTCGTCCTTGTAGCGGCTCGTCTTTTCGGGGCTGTGCCCGGTGGCGTAAGCCTTGTCGCGTTCGGGATAGCGCGTGTCGCCGACCGCGCCCTCGTGCCAGATTTTGTACTTGCCGGAATCCTCCAAAATGCCGCCAATCCATTCGATGGCTTCCGCGCTGTTGTCCGCCCAGAAGCGCACAAGGTCAAAGTTGACGTAGCCCGTGCCGTAGCGCACGATGTCCTCGATAGCCTCCATTTTGTCGATGGCGGTCTTGGGGAACTTCTTCTCCGTCTCCTTCTGCCACTTGGTGCCAATCGCGCCCATGTCGCCCCGGACGCTCGTCGGCTCGGCGTTCTTCTCGATTGCGAGGACGTTCGCGCCGGCTTCGGCGGCGGTCATGAGCGCGGGCCAGCCCGCCGTGCCAAGCCCGACAATCAAGATGTCGGTGTCCACGGTTTCGGTAATGTCGGCGTCGGCGATTTCGGGCGCCTTGCCCAGCCAATCGTCGGACGCCGCCGCGCTTTCGGACGCGCCCAGCGTGACCGCCTGCCCGCTTGCCTGCGAAATGCAGTCTGCCGCCGCCGTGCGTATGGCGTTGGAAGTGACGGTGGCCGTGGCGACAACGTCCACGTCCGCCGACTGCTTGTCCAAAATCGCCTGCGCCATTTGCCCGCCGATTTTGCCGCCGATGTCGGGCGTCTCGCCGGACACGTCAATCTGAACGTCCGTGATTTTGGTCTCGTCGAACGTCATAGTCACTACCACGTCGCTGGCGATTCCGCGGGCGCTCGCCGAGTACGTGCCGGGGGTGAAGGACAGCCCGCTTGTGGCGGCGGACAGCTCCGCCTTCATGCCGTCGGACAGGCTCGCCGTCCCGGACGCCGCGACGCTTGACGCGCCGCCGCCCCCCGACGACGACCCGCCGACTTTTTCCAGCACGCCCAGCGCCGCAATGCTGGCGACGCCCGCCGCCAGTCCCTTTACGAAAGTCCGCCGGGTGATTTCTTTCTCTGCCATTGCGATTCCTCCCTATGAACAATTTGAAATTCGACCGGAAATTTTCCGGCTTATTCCTCCTCCGGGTTTGGCTTGCGCAGACGCGCCGCCAAAGCGCTGACCAGTATGCTGAACTCGTACAGCCCCAACAGCGGCAACGCCACCATGACCTGCGACACGATGTCGGGCGGGGTGATGACCGCCGCGACAAAGAACGTCACGACAATCATGACGCGGCGGGCGCGTTTGAGCCATTCAATCTTCACAAGCCCCAACTGCGTGAGCAGAACCGTTGCGACGGGCAGTTCAAAGACGACGGCGAAAATGACAAAAATCGTCAACAGGAACGAGACGTAGTTCTGCACGCTGACGGACGCCGCCGCGCCGCTTTCGCGGTTGAGCGTCATAAGAAAGCGCAACATGAACGGTATCAGGGCTTTCGCCGCGAACAGAATGCCCAGCGCGGCGAACGCAAGCCCGGACAGCATGGTTAGAATGTAGAACACGCGCTCGTTGCGTTTCAGTCCGGGGCGGAGAAACGCCCAGACTTCGTAAAGCGCGACGGGCAACGTCACGCACACGGCGCACACGAACGCCACGGAGACGTACTGCAAGAGCATTTCCTGCGGCGACAGGTACACGAACCTGTAGCCGTAAGCCTCGCCCGTCGCAAGGAGCGCCCTTACGGCGCGGTCGGCGAACGCCAGCCCCGCGCCCATGCACAACAACAGCGCCGCAAGGCAGACTATCAGACGGTTGCGCAACTCGCGCAAGTGCTCCGTGACGCCCATTTCCCCCGACGCCTTGCCGGGGCTTCCCGCCGCGCTTTCGGGCTTTTCCGCGCCGCTTTCGGACGCTTGCGCCGCGTCACTGGCTTTCGTCGGCGCTGCCCTGTTCCGCTTCATTCTCCGCCTCGTCCAATCCCTTCTTGAACTGACTGACGCCCCTGCCCATCATGCGCGTGAGCTTCGGAATCTGCGTGGGGCCAAAGACTATGACCACTATCGCAAGAATCACCATCAGCTCCGTAACTCCGATTCTCATTCCGCACCCTCCTTGACCGTTTCCGCCGCCCCGACCGCTTGCGCCGCCTTCGGGGCGTCTTTGCCGATATTCGTCAAGGAATCCTGCGCTTCCCGCAAGTTTTCCTTGACGGCGCGTTCCGTTTCCGCCAACGGCTCCATGGCGTCGCGCAAAGGCTTCTGCGCCTCCGCCAGCGGCTCGGCGACGTTCTCGCGTATCTCCCGCGCCGCCGCGTCGGACGCCTTGCGGAACTCCGCCAGCGCCGCGCCCAGTTTCCGGGCGTACCGGGGCAGTTTGTCCGGCCCCAACACCAACAGCGCCACTATGAGCACAACTATCAATTCGCTGACGCCGATTCGCATTCGCCGCGCCTCCCTCCGTCCGTAAAAAGCGACAAAAGAAGTATACGCGCTTCCGGGCTTTTTGTCAAATATTTTTGCTGTCCATTTTTGGCGCGGGGCGCTATACTTTCCCAAAAATACGAGACAGGAGCGCGAGCCATGCGAAAGTTAGGATTATATATTCATGTCCCGTTCTGCAAGTCCAAATGCGCCTATTGCGACTTCTACTCCCTCGCCGGGGCGGAAGAACGCATGGACGATTACGCCGACGCGCTCATAGCGCAGTTGGAAGCGTTCGCGCCCCGCGCCGCCGCCCGCGTTGTCGATACGGTCTACGTCGGCGGGGGCACGCCGTCGTATCTGGGCGCGGCGCGGCTCGTGCGGATTCTGCAAGCCGTGCGGGGCTTGTACGCCGTCGCTCCGGACGCCGAAATCACGGCGGAAGCCAACCCGGATTCCGTCGGGGGCTGGTTCGCCGAACTCCGCGCCGCCGGGTATAACCGCGTGTCGCTGGGCGCGCAGTCGTTCGACAACGCGCTCTTGCGCGCCGTCGGGCGCGTGCATACGGCGGAACAGGCGGCGGACGCCGTGAAAGTATTGCGCCGCGCCGGGTTTGAAAACGTGTCGCTGGATTTGATATACGGCTTGCCGGGGGAGACGGCGCAATCGTGGCGGGAGAGCGTGGAACGCGCCGCAGAACTGTTGCCGGAGCATATGTCGTGCTACGGCTTGAAGGTCGAGCCGGGGACGCCGCTATGCAGTCGCCGGGACTTGCCCTTCCCCGACGACGACGCGCAGGCGGAGCGGTACCTGCGGGCGGTTGACGCGCTGTCGCGGCGCGGCTATCGACAATATGAAGTGTCGAACTTCGCAAAGCCGGGCTATGAGTCGCGGCACAACCTGAAATACTGGACGCTGGGCGAATACTTGGGCTTCGGGGCGGGGGCGCATTCGGATTTCGACGGGGAGCGGTTCGCGTGGGCGCGGGACTTGGGCGCGTTTGTCCGCCGCGATTGGGCGCGTTCGGAATCGTCCGCGATTTCGCCGCGGGAGCGGGCGCGGGAATGGCTCATGCTGGGCTTGCGCACCTCGGACGGCGTGCCGCTTTCGGAATACGCGGCGCGGTTCGGGCGGGCGTTCGACGCGGGATTCCTGTCGCAATGCGTCAAGGCGGGCTACGCCGCCGCCGACGGCGGGCGCGTGTCGCTCACGGCGCGGGGCTTCTTGGTGTCCAATCAGATTATCGCCCGCGCCCTCGAACTGTCGGAATGACGCCCGGCGGCAACGCGAAACCCTCTCCCGCTATGCGGGGGAGGGCGTTTGCGTTATCCGGTTTTGCGCACGGCTTCTGCGGCGTCCGGACGGGGGCGGACGCGCTTGAACTGCCGCAACTGTTCTTCGGTCATTTTGGGGCAGTCCTCGTCATAGAAAATCTCGTCGTCACGCGGGGCGCGGGCTTCAATCTCCGCGATTTCCGCCGGGGTCAGCGGCGGGTGCGGTTTCGGATTGATACTCAAAGCATACCTAACAATCATAGTACAATCTCCTTTCCCTGCGGTTGGCGTGTCTGGCGGAAATGATTCTAACCGTTTCCCGGCGCTCGGCGTATACGACGAAAAGAACGTTGTCCGCCATGCCAATCGTGATGTACCTGTCTTCGTCGTCGCTGTGCGCGGCGTCATAATATTCCTTGCGGTTCTCGTCCTCAAAGACGCGCATGGCGTCTTTGAAATCGACCCGGTGTTTCTTCCAGTTCGCCGCCGCTTTCGCCTCGTCCCATTCAAAAAACAAAGACAATCCCCCCTTGCGCCCCATTATACGCCCTTTCGGGGGACGGCGCAAGGCGTCCGCGCAGGAAATTCGCCCCTTTTCGGCGAATCCCGAAAAAAACGCTTGCGCGGCGGCGGCGGATACGCTATAATACGGGGACGCGCACAAGCGCAGACGCGCTTTATTTTGACTTTAAGGAGGAAGCAACAAGCGATATGAGCGCATCACGTGAAAAGCAAAACCGGAAGGATTTGACCGCGTCGGGGGCAATCCCGCCGAGAACCGCCCGCGAGGCCCAGCAACGTAAGGAAGAGAAGCGCAACAACCTGCTTTACGGGCTGATTGGCGCCGCGTTCGCGGCGGTGGTAGTCGTGTCCGTCATTTGGAACTCCAACATTATTACCCGTTCGGCGACGGCTCTGACCGCCGACGGGCAGAAGTACAGCGCCGCGCAGGTCAATTTCTACTACCGCAACGCCTATTTGGGATTCATGAATCAGTGGTCGTCCTTGGCGAGCTACTTCGGGCTTTCGACTTCCCTGCCGCTAGACAGCCAAGAGGTCAACGAGACGGCGGCGGGATTCCTGAATCTGGAGCTGGCCGAGGGCGAGACGATGACGTGGAAGGACTACTTCCTCAAGGAAGCCCTCAAACAGCTTGCGGCCGTGCAGAACGGGCTCAAGCAGGCGTCGGAAGAGGGCTTCGCGTTCCCGGAGAGCGTGGAGGAACAGCACAAGGAGAGCATGGCGGCGCTGGAAAAGTCGGCGCGTTCGGCGGGGACGAGCGTCCGGCGGTATCTCCAAGCGACGTTCGGCCCCACGATGAGCGAGGGCGTGTACAAGTCCGAGCTCCTGCGCCTCCTGCGCTTCGACGCCTTTTCCGACGCCTATCAGGACAAACTGACGTATACGGAGGAGGAAATCCAAGCCGCCTACGACGAGGACAAGCGGAGCTATGATTTCGTCGCCTACGACGCGGCGTCGGTTGACGGCGGCGTGGAGGCGGAAAAGGACGACGACGGCAACGACTTGCCGATACCGGAAGGCGCGGCGGAGGCGGCGAAAACCGCCGCTAAAAACGCCGCCGACGCGCTGGCGTCCGGCGTCCGCGACGGCGGGACGCTCTCCGCGCTTATCGAGGGCATGGACAACGCGTCCGCGTTCTCCGGCGATAAGGAGAGCTACGAAAGCTGTACCTATACCAGCGACGAGTTCGCCGACTGGCTCTTTGAGGACGCCCGCAAGGCCGGGGACGTGAAAGTTATCGAGAACGGCGACCTGTACTATGTCGTGAAGTTCGAGCGGCGTTTCCGCGACGAGACCAAAACCGTGGACGTGCGGCACATCCTGATTCAACCGGAGGAGGGCGAGCTGTCCGAGGGCGACGAGGGCTACGAGGAGGAGCACGACGCGCTGATGGCGGCGGCGAAAACGGAAGCCGACGAAATCTATCAACAGTGGCAGGACGGCGACGCGACGGAGGAATCTTTCGCGGTGCTGGCGGAGGAACATTCCGACGACGCCGGGAGCAAGTCCGACGGCGGGCTCTACGAGCGCGTGTCCGAGGGCGACATGGTCGCGGAGTTCAACGACTGGTGCTTTGACGCGGCGCGCAAGCCCGGCGACACCGATATTGTCGAAACCACTTACGGCTACCACATTATGTACTATGTCGGCGACGACCCCCTTGCCCGCTGGCAGGTTCAGGTATTTGACAAGCTCAAATCCGACGCTTACGAAGAGTGGTCGAAATCCCTTGAAGAAGCCGACATTCAACAACAGGACTTTGGCATGAAACAGGTCGGGTAAGCTAAATCAGACTTGCCCCCTCCCGGCGCTTCGCGCCACCCTCCCCAAAGGGGAGGGCATTTTTGCAATGTCGACAGGTCTGTGTCTCCCCCTTTGGGGGAGATGTCACGCAGCGCCGGAGGGGGTCTTGCGCACCGCGCCGGGTGTGGGCGACAAAACGCCCTCCCCCGCGTGGGCGGGAGAGGGCTTGCGCGTGGCGCGGCGCATTAGCGCGATTTATACGCCGCCCCACCTTGACAGGTCTGTTACGGGCGCGGATTGCTTGCGGTATTAGGGAGCTGCCGCAGGGACTTCATATGTCAGATACCAACCGTCGCCTTTGGCAACCAAGCCCGCAGTAGTCGGCGTTGAAGGACTGTAGTTGGTCGGCGTACTAATTATGGTAACGCCATTAGGCTGGGTGTTGTCATTGTTAGTTTTGACAAAGGCGATTCGCGGCTTTTCGGAAGGGTTGGCGGTTTCGTTAGTACCGCTACTCTCCGCCGCCATGGTCGTGAATTTGACCCACACGTCGCCTGTTTTAAAGTTATCGTCTGTGGGCATTTCGGTGGGCGTTACGTATTTATTGCTGTCCACCTTCACGATGTTCGAGAGAAAGCCGCTACAGTCGATAACCCAATCGGCGCAGTTTCTCTGCTTAACGTTAATCTTGTAGTACCCGGTGTTGGCGTTGCCGCCCAGCGTGCCCGCCATGAACTCGGCGTAGGCGCCGCGGATGTTGGACAGGTCGACGGTCTCGCGGGAGCGCTCCATCGCCGTCGAGAACGCCGGGATTCCGATTGCCACCAGAATGGCGATAATCGCCACCACGATGAGCAGTTCCGCCAGCGTGAAGCCCGTCTTCTTATTCAGTTTTCTCATGCTTAACAGTCCTCCTTTGCATGATTCCGGACAGGCCGCGCACGGGCGGGGGGCTGTCCCCCGCTCCGGCGACCCTTCCGGAACACACGAAGGCGGCGCCGAGTGAACTACTCAACGCCGCCCGAAAACCGTCAAAGCACGATTGCGCCCGACAATATTTCAAAAGCGATTCCGCAAGCGACAGCCGTTTTCACGCTTGGCGCGCCCCGCCCGATTCGAGACGGAACCCCTGTCAAAATCCCGCGCCGCCGAAGAAAGTAAAAGCGGCCGAACGAATCTTGCAAGGAAACGCCAAAAACGGTTATACTACCCCCTGCGGTCCGGAATTTCTTCCGGTGTGTTGAGTGGCTGACTTTTATCACCTGTCTCACTCAAAATAGGCTTGCGGGATGATTGGACCCATTCCGCGAGCCGCCGCCCTATGTGTTCCTTGCCTGACAGTATACGACAAGCCGGGATAAAATGCAAGCGTTTTTTGGAAAAAATTTATGAACAAATTGAAAACATTTTGTTACAAAGCCGGGAGAGGGCGTTCCTCTCCCGGCTTTGCGTTGCCCCGAAAGGCGAGCGTCACAGGATTTGCTCCATTTCGATTCTGCGCGGCTTCATGCCGAGCTTCTCATAAAAGCGCATGGCGGGCGGGTTGAGCGTCCAGACGTTGAGCGTCACGTTGTGACAGCCGGATTCCTTGGCGAATTGCGCGGCGCGTTCGTAGAGCGCCCGCCCGACGCCCCCGCCCCGGACGGCCTCGTCCACGCAGATGTCGTCGATATACAGCGTTTTCACGTCGGTTAGAAGGTTGTCGTTGACATGCCGCTTGAAAACGCACATGGCGTAGCCCAGCACGGCGTCGGCGTCGTCAACGCAGACAAAGACGGGCGTTTCCGGGTTGGCGAAAATACCGGGCAACTGTTCCGCCGTATACTTAGTCGTAGGCCCCTTGAATATGTCCGGGCGCCCGTTGTGGTGCACCATGTTCACCTGTGCCAACAGCCGAAGCACGGCCTCAACGTCCTTTTCCTCCGCTTTTCTTACGTTCATAAGCGCTCCCCCTTGCTTTCGCCGTCGTGCAACGGCGCGATTTCCCGCCGCCTGTCCGGAAGACATACGATTTCACCTGTTTTGCGCGTCGCGTTCAGGTCGATGAGGCGCTGATTGCGGCTCCCGCGAAAGCGAAGGGAAATGTCCTTCAACTCCTCGACAAAGCGCCCGTCTACCAGCACGTCCAGCAACGACAGCATTTCGTCGGTCGCCTCGCAGCGCGGGCGGCTCCCGTCGGTTTGGAGCTCTTCCAGCGTGAAGCCGGAGTAGCACCAGATGTTTTTGCCGGGGTACGCCGCCTTGACGCGCCGCAGGAACGGCAGAAGGGCGCGTTGGTTGGACGGCTCGAACGGCTCCCCGCCCAGCACCGACAGCCCCGCGATATATGGCGGCGACAACATTTCCAGTATGCGCGCCTCCGTTTCCGCCCCGAACGGCTCCCCGTACTCAAAATCCCAAGTTTCCGGTTGGAAACAGTTCCTGCAACGGTTCGCGCACCCCGAAACGAAGAGGCTTACGCGCACCCCTTCCCCGTTGGCGATGTCGCAGTTTTTGACAGTCCCGTAATGCAAGGCGCCGCCCCCTTTCCCGCACAGGTTACAACGTTTCCGCCGCCGCTGTCAAGCCCCGTTTTCAACTTGTCCTTTTTGTACGGAAATCGCCCTTGTTTTTGTGCGATTTTCCAAAAATGCCAAGGGACGCTTGCGCATTTGCGAAACGCGCATTATAATTTCATCAACGCGAATCCCGATTTGATTCGGAACAACAGGAAGGAGACGAACATATGCTCAGTATCAACATGGAAGATGTCGTCAACGTGCTGAACTCCATCAAGAGTTACCTTATCGCAATCGCGGTGATTCTTGTTGTCGGCATTGTTGCCGCCGTCGCCGCCGGGCGCATGGGGAAGAAGAAGGGGCTTGTCCGGGGCTCCGCGCTTCTGGCCATGCTTCTGGCAATCACGCTGTGCGTCAACCTGATTTGCACCGGGCCCATGAGCACAATGTTAGACCTCGTGACGGGGCGCGGCACGATTGAGGAAGCCACCGCCAAGGAGGCGCAGGAACTGGCCGTGCAAATCGCCCGCGAGGGCATCGTGCTGGTCGAGAACAAGGGCGGCTTCCTGCCCATGGCGTCGGGCGACAAGCTCAACGTGTTCGGCTGGGCGTCCACGGCGGCGTGCTACGGCGGCGCGGGCTCCGGCGGGCTCAACGACGCTTACGAGAAAGTCACGCCCTTGCAGGCGCTCAACGACGCCGGGATTGAGACCAACGCCGAGCTGTCCAACTTCTACGTAAAGTACAAGGACGGGCGCCCGGAAGTGGGCATGTGGGCGCAGGACTGGACGCTCCCCGAACCCGCCGTTTCCCTGTACACCGACGACATGATGGCCAACGCGCAGAAGTTCTCCGACACCGCCATGGTATTCATCGCCCGGTCGGGCGGCGAGGGCGCCGACATTCCCCATGACATGAGCGGCATTGTCAACGGCACGTATCAGGACGGCACAACCTACACCGCCGCCACCTACGACGACGCGCTCAACGCCGGGAACGACTGGAACGAGGGCGACACCTACCTTGACCTGTCCAACCGCGAGCGCGAACTGTTCGATTTGGTCTGCTCCAAGTTCGACAACGTGATTGTGGTCGTCAACTGCTCCAACACCTTCAACCTGACCTTCATCGAGAACTACCCCCAGATTAAGAGCGTCCTCTGGGCGCCGTCGCAGGGGCACGTGGGCTTTGCGGCTTTGGGCGAGATTGTCGCCGGAACCGTCAACCCGTCCGGGCGGCTCGTGGACACCTACGTCCGCGACTTCAAGGCCGCGCCGTGGTGGAACAACTTCGGCGACTTCAACTATACCAACATGGACGAGTTCAAGTCCACAACGTCTTTCGGCGGCGCGGAGGTCATTCCGTCGTTCGTGAACTACGTCGAGGGCATTTACGTCGGCTACCGCTTCTATGAGACCGCCGCCGCCGAGGGCTTGATTAACTACAGCGACTACGTGCAGTACCCCTTCGGTCACGGGCTCTCCTATATGACTTTCTCCCAGACTATGGGAAGCCTCACCGAAACCGACACCACGGTAGAGTTTGACGTGATTGTGCAAAACACCGGGGATGTCGCGGGCAAGGAAGTCGTGCAGGTTTATTGCAACCCGCCTTACGCCGACGGCGGCATTGAGAAGGCGGTTTCCAACCTTGTGCAGTTCGAGAAAACGAACCTGCTCCAGCCCGGAGAGACGCAGACTGTCCATATCTCCGTCAACAAGGACGATTTGATGTCCTACGATTACCAGCGTTCGAGAAGCTACGTCTTGGAGGCGGGAAGCTACGTCATTTCCATCAACCGCGACTCCCACTCCCAGATTGGAATGCAGGTCTGGAACGTGCCGGAAATGGTGGTCTACAATAACAGCAACAAGCGCGAAAGCGACAAGGTCACGGCGTCGAACCTGTTCGACTTCGCGGCGGGCAACGTGACGTACCTGTCCCGCGCCGGGCATTTCGCCAACTACGCCGCCGCCACCGCCGCCCCCACTGATTTTGAACTTGCCGCCGATAAGAAGGCGACCTTCTACAACATCAGCAACTATCTGACGGCGGAAGCCACCGCCATGGACGAGAACCCCGACGCCGCCCCCGTCACGACGGGCGCGAAAAACGGTCTGACCCTCTCCGACGTGCGCGGGCTGGACAAGGACGACCCGCAATGGGATAAGCTCATGGACCAAATGACGCTCGACGACATGAACGCCATTATTTCCTTGGGCGGCTACCAGACGGCGGCTGTGGCGTCCGTGGGCAAAGTCCGCACGAACGACTGCGACGGCCCGTCCTCCATCAACAACAACTTCACGGGCGTGGGCTCCGTCGGCTTCCCCGTGGGCGTCGTCATCGCCGCCACGTTTAACAAGGAGCTCGCGGAGCAGTTCGGCGACAGCATCGGCAAAATGGCGAACGAAATGGACGTTTCCGGCTGGTACGCCCCCGCCATGAACATCCACCGCACCGCCTTCGCCGGGCGCAACTTCGAGTATTATTCGGAAGACCCGGTTCTCTCCGGCTATATCGCCGCCGCCGCCGTCGCGGGCTGTCAGAAGAACGGCGTGTACGCCTATATGAAGCACTTCGCAATGAACGACCAAGAGGGCAACCGTTGCGACATGCTCTGCACGTGGAGCAACGAACAGGCGATACGCGAAATTTACCTCCGCCCGTTCGAGAAGTGCGTGAAGGATTCCGACTGCCTCGCGGTCATGTCCTCCTTCAACTATGTCGGCAACCGCTGGAGCGGCGGCTGTAAGGAATTGCAAACCGACGTTCTGCGCGGCGAATGGGGCTTCAAGGGCTTCGTCGAGACCGACTACTTCGGCGTCTACGGCTACATGAGCGCCGACCAAGGAATCCGCAACGGCTCCGACCTCATGCTTGTGAACTACGCCACCGCCACGAACGACGTGCGTTTCCGCGACACCAACGGCGCCAAGCAGGCTATGCGCAACTCCGCCAAGAATATCCTCTACGTCGTCGCCAACAGCCGCCAGTACGCGGAAGGCAACCTCAATACGGGCATGGCTCCGTGGAAAATGACCATGTACACGATTGACGCCGTAATCGTCGCTTGCGCGGCGGTCTTGTGGTTCCTGCTCTACCGCAACTATAAGAAGAAATCCGGGAAGTAAGGCGTCCTTTACGCCTTAATTGTGCGCGGAGACGGCTTTACGGTCGTCTCCGCTTTCGGAAAGGAGAGGGAGGATTGAAACATCAGGACTTGATTTCGCAGATGAGCTTGGAGGAAAAATGCTATTTCTTTTCCGGCAAGGACTTCTGGGAAAGCCGCAGTTTGAAGCGTCTGGGCATCGAGGGCATGACCATGGCGGACGGCCCCCACGGTATCCGCAAGCAGGAGGGCGCGGGGGACCAGTTGGGCTTGAACGGCTCCCTGCCCGCGACCTGCTTCCCCACCGCCGCGACCGTCGCCAACTCGTGGAGCCCCGAACTGGGCGAGGAAATCGGGCGGGCGCTGGGCGAGGAAGCCGCGTCGCAGGACGTGTGCGTTTTGCTGGGTCCCGGCGTGAACATCAAGCGCAACCCCCTTTGCGGGCGCAACTTTGAATACTTTTCGGAAGACCCGTATTTGGCGGGCAAAATCGCCGCCGGGTACGTCCGGGGCATACAGTCCAACGGCGTGGCGGCGTGCCCCAAGCACTTCGCCGCCAACAATACGGAGCTTCGCCGCATGGCGTCGGATTCCGTCGTAGACGAGCGCACGTTGCGGGAAATCTACCTGACGGCGTTTGAAATCGCCGTGCGGGAGGCGCGCCCCCGCGCCATCATGTCGTCCTATAACATGATTAACGGGACTTACGCCAACGAGAACCCGCATTTGTTGCAGGAAATCTTGCGCGACGAATGGGGCTTTGACGGCTATGTCGTCTCCGACTGGGGCGGGTCTAACGACCACGTGGAAGGCGTCCGGGCGGGCGGGCACTTGGAAATGCCCACCACGGGCGGCGACAGCGACGAGGAGTTAATAGCCGCCGTCAGGGACGGCAAAATCTCCGAGGAAGTCATCGACCGGCGCCTTGACGAACTGTTGGACGTGATTCTGTCCACCCGCGCCGCCGTGAACCCGCTGAAGGGCAAGCCGTTCGACAAGGACGCCCACCACGCCTTGGCGCGGAAGGCGGCGGCGGAATCGCTGGTACTGCTCAAGAACGAGGGCGGCATACTGCCTCTGAAACCCGGCGCGAAAGTGGCGGTTATCGGGGAGTTCGCCAAGAACCCGCGCTATCAGGGCGCGGGGTCGTCGGTCGTGAACTGCACGAAACTTGACGCCGCCATGGACTTAATCGGCGAAACGGGGCTTGAGGTCGTCGGCTACGCGCAGGGCTACCCGCGCACGGGCCCCGGAGACCGCGCCATGCTGGAAGAGGCCGCCGCGCTCGCCCAAAAAGCGGATATTGTGTTGCTGTATATCGGGCTGGACGAAATCAGCGAGTCGGAAGGGCTTGACCGCCCGAACATGAGGCTCCCGCGCAGCCAGACGGACGTTATCAACGCCGTGGCGAACGCCAACGAAAACATTGTGGCGGTCATGGCGGCGGGCTCGGCGGTGGAAATGCCGTGGCTTGGGCGTTGCAAGGCGCTCATTCACGGCTGCCTGCACGGACAGGCGGGCGCGGGCGCGGTTCTGGACGCCATTACAGGCAAAATCAACCCGTCCGGGAAACTATCCGAAACCTACGCGCTGAAATACCACGACGTTCCCTCGTCGCCCTACTTCCCCGCGCAGGAGCGCACGGTCGAATACCGCGAGGGGCTTTACGTCGGCTACCGCTACTTCGAGACCGTCAAAAAGCCCGTGCTGTTCCCGTTCGGCTTCGGCCTGAGCTACACAACCTTTGAATATTCCGATTTGACCGTAACGGACGGCGGCGCGACGTTCACGATTAAGAATACGGGAGACCGCGACGGCGCGGAAGTCGCGCAGTTGTACGTAAGCGCGAAAAACCCGACGGTCTATCGCCCCGCCAAAGAGTTGAAGGGCTTCCAGAAAGTCTTTCTGAAAGCCGGGGAAAGCAAGTCCGTCACGATTCCCTTCGACGACAAGGCTTTCCGCTATTTCAATGTGAAAACCAACCGTTTCGAGGTGGACGGCGGCGAGTACGGCGTTTTCATCGGCGCGTCGGCGTCCGACATCCGCCTGAAAGGCACGCTTGCGGTCAAGGGCACGGAAGCCCCCGCGCCCTACGAGCGCGGCAAAATGCCCTCCTACTACTCCGGCGAGATTGAGAACGTGTCCGACGGCGAGTTTGAGGCGTTGTTGGGACATCCCATCCCCGACGGGCGCTGGAGCGGGACAATCGGCATGAACGACGCCATTTGCCAGCTCTACTACGCTAAGAGCCTGAAAGCCCGCCTTGCCTACAAGATTATGACCGCCATGCTCAACCGGAGCATGAAGAAGGGCAAGCCCGATTTGAATATCATCTTCGTCTACAACATGCCGTTCCGGGGAATCGGCAAAATGACGGGCGGCATGGTGTCGCAGGAGATGTGCGAGGGCATTCTGACGATTGTCAACGGTCACGCAATCGCATTCTTCCAAGGGTTGGGCAAGATTATTTCGGGCTATTTCAAGCAACGCAAAGCGCTGAAAAAGGCGCGTTCCATGGAGTGAGGGGGATTCTTGTGAAAGGCAACGCGTTTACAAACTGGTGGAACGGGTTCGCGGAAAAGCATCCCGCCGCCGCCAAATGGATACGGGAAGGCGGGCTGTTCGTCATCGTCAGCAACGTTATCACGGTGTTCAAGTACCTGATTCTGACGTTTTTGCCGGCGGCGTTCGCGTCCCTGCCGGAGACCGACTTCGGCTGGCCCGCGCTCCCCGTACACTGGGAAATCGCCGGGAAGGTTTTCGACTTCCAATGGAACATCCTCGGCTACGACGCCAATTCCGGCGGTATGCGCTACTTCTTCGCGTACCTTGTCGCCATGGTTATCGGCGAGTGCGTCAACTTCCCGTTGCAGCGCAACCTCGTTTTCCGGAGCAAGGGCAATGTCGCCTACCAGATTATGTGGTACTTTATCGCGTTCTGCGTGATAACCTGCATTGTGAACTCTATCAACTGCGTATGGGTGGCGGTCGGGGGCGCGTTCGTCCCGGCGGCGGCGTACAATATTGTGACGGTCGTGCTCAACGGCGGAATCTCCATGGTGATTTTCTTCTTTGTGAACAAAATCATCTTCCCGGAGGGCGAGCCCGCGAAGAAGTGAGAAATTTTCGCGGGCTTTCAGGAAATTTTAAGTCGGAGGGGATAGAATGCCGCCTGACAGTTGAAAACAGAGCCGCGCCTTGCGCGTGCGACTTGAGGAGTGGGTTTCATGAAAAACAAACGGATAAGAGGGCTTTGGGCGATTTTAGGGGCGGCGGCGCTGTTGTCCGCCTGCGCCGCCGCCGCGACGGAGCCGGGCGCGTCGGGCGCGGAAAGCGCCCCCCCGGCGTTCTCCGCGCCCGCGCAAGGGACGGTATCCGGCGACGGGGACGCGCCCGCCCCCGCGCAAGGGACGGTATCCGGCGACGCGAACGGGGACGGCGGCGCCGCGCAGGCGTCGGTCGAACCCGCCGCGACGGGCGCCGAAAGCGCGGAAACGTTCGACTTTTCCAACCGGGATTTGTCCGCGGCTTGGGACGCCGATTCCGCCGTCTTTATCAAGCTGAACGGCGCGTCCGCTTCGTGCGATTCCCCTTCCGTGGATGTCTCCGGCTCCGGCGCGGTCATCTCCGCCGCCGGGACTTACGTCCTCTCCGGCTCCCTCGACAACGGCTCCGTCGTCGTGGACGCCGGGAAAGAGGATAAGGTTCAAATCGTCCTGAACGGCGCCTCCGTCCGTTCCGACGACTTCGCCGCCGTTTACGTGAAGCAGGCGGATAAAGTCTTTGTCACGCTGGCCGACGGAACGGAAAACGCGCTGTCCAACGGCGGCAGTTTCCGCGCCGTTGACGAAAACAACGCGGACGGCGTGATTTTTTCCAAAGGCGACCTGACCCTGAACGGCAACGGAAAACTGACCGTTGATTCCCCCGCCAAGCACGGCATTGTCTCCAAGGACGACCTCGCCGTCGCGGGCGGGACGTATGAAATCACGGCGGCGGGGCACGCGCTTTCCGGGAAAGACGGCGTCGGAATCGCCGACGGAACGTTTGCGATTACGGCGGGGAAAGACGGCGTCCACTCCGGCAACGACGAGGACCCCCAAAAGGGCAACGTCTACCTCGCGGGCGGAAGCCTTGCCATTAAAGCCGCCGACGACGGAATCACGGCTTCCGGCGTGTTGCAAATCGACGGCGGCTCGGCGGACATCAACGCTTTGGAAGGGCTTGAGGGAAATTATATCCGTATCAACGGCGGGAGCGTCAAAATTTACGCCGCCGACGACGGCATAAACGCCGCCGCGAAATCCGGAGCCTACGCGCCTACGATTGAAATCAACGGCGGGGAAATCGACGTGGAAGTAGGCCCCGGCGACACCGACGGCATTGACGCCAACGGAAACCTCGTCATCACGGGCGGCGCCGTCAACGTGACCGGAAATTCCGCGTTCGACATTGACGGGACGATAACTTTCACCGGCGGAACGGTGACGGTCAACGGGCAGAAAGTTGACGCGATTCCGAATCAGATGGGCGGCGGAGGCCGCATGGGACGCGGTTTCGGCGGCGGTCAGGACGGGGGGCACACGCCCGGCGCCGGATTCCCTCGCGGCGCGAAACGCGGGACGCCCGGCGCAAACGGGGCGTTTGACGGCGGCATGAAAGACGGGCAACGCCGCAATGGAACGCAACCTCCCGACGGAATCACCTCGCCCACCCTCAAAACGGAAGCCGTCTGAATTGGCGCGGCTTCTCCTCCCGAAAGCGCGCCCGCCCCGCGAAAGGGCGGGCGCGTGGGGAGGCGTTTTGCTAATTCCCCCGCGGCGGGGCAGAAAGAGAGGAGAAGCCTTCATGAAAACCTTGAAACAACTGGCGAAAGCCTACAACGAGTTCAGCCTGATACTCCGTATCGCGGCGGGGCTGATTGTCGGCGCCGTTCTGGGACTGGCCGTCCCCGGCGCGTCGTGGATTGCGATTCTGGGCGACCTGTTTGTCGGCGCCTTGAAAGCAATCGCCCCCATACTGGTCTTTGTGCTGATTATGAGCGCCCTTGTGCAAAGCTCCAAGGGCATGAACCGCCGCTTCGGGCTGGTGCTGACGCTCTACGTCGTGAGCACGTTTCTGGCGGCTTTGACGGGCGTCATAGGCAGTTTCCTGTTTCCGCAGACCATCGCGCTGGCGGAAATCCCCGACGTGACTTCCGCGCCGTCCGGCATTGGGGAAGTCGTGCGCAACCTGTTGATGAACATCGTCGCCAACCCGGTGGCGTCGCTGGTCAACGCCAACTACATCGGAATTTTGCTCTGGGCGGTGGTCGTGGGGCTCGCGCTGAAAAGCGTCGCCACGGAGAGCACAAAGGCGGTATTGGCGAACCTGTCGGACGCGGTGTCGCAGACGGTGCGCTGGATAATCAACCTCGCGCCGTTCGGCATTATGGGGCTTGTGTTCAGCACGGTCTCCACAAACGGCCTCGGAATCTTTACCACTTACGGCAAACTGTTGCTGTTGCTTGTGGGCTGTATGGTCTTTGTCGCGCTCGTGGTTGACCCGCTGATAGCGTTCGTATGCCTGCGGCGCAACCCCTACCCGCTGGTATTCCGGTGCCTGCGCGAAAGCGGCGTCACGGCGTTCTTCACGCGCAGTTCCGCCGCCAACATCCCGGTGAATATGGCGCTGTGCGAACGGCTGGGGCTTGACCGCGAGACTTATTCCGTGTCCATCCCGCTCGGCGCCACGATTAACATGGACGGCGCCGCCGTGACGATTTCCGTCATGACGCTGGCGGCGGCGAATACGGTCGGCGTCAACGTCGATTTCCCGTCGGCGCTGATACTCAGCCTGTTGGCGACCATGGCGGCTTGCGGGGCGTCGGGCGTCGCGGGCGGCTCCCTGTTGCTCATCCCTATGGCCTGTTCGCTCTTTGAGATTTCCAACGACGTTGCCATGCAGGTTGTGGGCGTGGGGTTCATCATCG
This sequence comes from Oscillibacter sp., assembly GCA_017527365.1. Lineage (GTDB taxonomy): Bacteria > Bacillota > Clostridia > Oscillospirales > Oscillospiraceae > Oscillibacter. The sequence goes on along the minus strand of JAFXQD010000052.1, from coordinate 28,995 downwards.
GCGTGATTCAGGACAGCGTGGAAACGGCGCTGAACTCGTCGGGCGACGTGCTCTTTGCTTCTATCGCGGAGTACGCGCACTGGAAGAAGGAAGGCAAGGAACTGCCGTATTTCCTCGGCGGCAAGCGCAAGCTGGACGTATGACGCAAATCGCGCCGCAGTCCCAAAACGGGATTGCGGCGCGGTTCGTTATTGTTTGTCGTCGTCCGGACGGGGCTTGTAGGCGTCGTTTCCGGATTCAATATAAATCAGGAAATCGTTGATTTTCTCCTCGCTCCATCCGGCCTCGCGCAACCCCAAAATCAGGCGCGTGATTTCCGTCATTGTCATAAGCTCGCCTTCTTTCCTGATTCGGCGCCGCAGTCCCCAAAACGGGATTGCGGCGCGGATATTTTTCGGTTACGCGCTTACGCGTCCTTCTTGCTCAAAGCCTCGTCAATGGCTTTGGCGGCGGTCTTGCCGGCGCCCATGGCCAGAATGACGGTCGCGGCGCCCGTCACGGCGTCGCCGCCCGCGTAGACGTTCTCGCGGGAGGTCAGGCCGTCCTCGTTGACCACGATTCCGCCCTTGCGGTTGATTTCCAATCCCGCCGTCGTGGACTTAATCAGCGGGTTGGGGCTGGTGCCTAACGCCATAATCACGCAGTCAACTTCAAGCTCGAACTCGCTGCCGGGCTTCTCAATGGGGCGGCGGCGCCCGGACGCGTCCGGCTCTCCAAGCTCCATCTCGATACAGCGGATTTTCGTCACGTTGTCGTTCTCGTCGGCGAGAATCTCCACGGGATTGTTAAGGGTCTTGAAGATAATGCCCTCTTCAACGGCGTGTTCGACCTCTTCCTTACGCGCCGGAAGCTCCTCCATGCCGCGGCGGTAGACGATGTAGACCTCCGCGCCAAGGCGTTTGGCACAGCGGGCGGCGTCCATGGCGACGTTGCCGCCGCCCACGACCGCCACTTTCTTTGGGTGAATAATGGGCGTGTCGGAACCGGGCAGGTAGGCTTTCATAAGGTTAATGCGCGTCAGGAACTCGTTCGCCGACAGCACGCCCTTGTAGTTGACGCCGGGGATGTTCATGAACATGGGGAGCCCCGCGCCGGAGCCGATGAACACCGCCTCGAAGCCCTGTTCTTCCATGAGCTCGTCCACGGTAATCGTGCGCCCCACCACGGTGTCCGTGGAAATCGTGACGCCCAAATCCTTCAAGCCGTTGACTTCCTTCTGCACAATCGCCTTGGGCAGACGGAACTCCGGGATACCGTACACGAGCACGCCGCCCGCAAGGTGCAACGCCTCGAACACGGTGACTTCATAGCCCTTGCGCGCCAAATCGCCGGCGCAGGTCAGCCCGGCAGGGCCGGAGCCGATAACCGCGACGCGGTGTCCGTTGGACGCGGGCTTTTCGGCCTTGGCCTTGACGTTCTCATTGTGCCAGTCGGCGACGAACCGCTCAAGGCGCCCGATTCCGACGGGGTCGCCCTTCTTGCCGCGCACGCAGTATTTCTCGCACTGGCTCTCCTGCGGGCAGACGCGCCCGCATACGGCGGGAAGCGCGGACGTGGCGGAGATAATCTGGTAAGCCTCCTCGAACTCGCCCGCTTCCACCTTCTCGATAAACTCCGGAATGCGCACCATGACGGGACAGCCTTCCATGCAGGGGCGGTTCTTGCAGCGCAGGCAGCGCTGCGCCTCGTCGAGCGCCTGTTCTTCCGTGTAGCCTAACGCGACTTCCTCAAAGTTGTGGTTGCGCACATCCGGCTCTTGGGAGGGCATCGGATTCTTTTGCAACGACATATTCGCCTTTCTCGCCATGGTTACGCCCCCTTTTTCAGCAGATTGCAGGTTTCCTCGTGCTTCTTGACTTCCCAGTCGTGGTACATCTGGTTGCGCTTTACGGCGATGTCCCAGTCGACCTTGTGCCCGTCGAAGTCGGGGCCGTCCACGCAGGCGAACTTCATCTCTCCGCCGACGCTCAGGCGGCACCCGCCGCACATGCCCGTGCCGTCAATCATAATCGGGCTCATGGAAACGGTCGTCGGGATTCCGTAAGGCTCGGTCGTCTTGCTGACGAACTTCATCATGACCATGGGGCCGACGGCGAAAACCTCGTCGTACTGGTTGCCCGCCTCAATCAGCTCTTTGAGCGCGTCCGTGACAAGCCCCTTCTGGCCGTAGGAGCCGTCGTCCGTGCAGATTTTCAGCACGTCGGTGGCGGCGCGGAAATCGTCCTCAAGAATCAAAAGGTCTTTCGTCGTGAAGCCGATAACCCCGTGCACCTCCGCGCCGTCGTCGTGGAATTTCTTCAGCACGGGATACGCAATCGCGCACCCCACGCCGCCGCCCACGACGCACACTTTCTTCTTGCCCTCCGTTTCGCTGGCGCGTCCCAAAGGCCCCACGAAATCCTGCAAACAGTCGCCCTCGTTCAAGGCTTTAAGCTTTTCGGTCGTCGCGCCGACGGTCTGCACGATAATGGTCACCGTGCCCTTTTCGGGGTCGTAGCTGTTGATGGTGATGGGCACGCGCTCCCCGCCCTCGTCCACGCGCAGGATGACGAACTGTCCGGGCTGGGCTTTCTTTGCGATTAACGGCGCCTCAATCTCGTAAAGCGTGACCGTGGGGCGCAGTTCCTCTTTGCGCACGATTTTGTACATAGTGTTCCTTCTTTCCCCTTTTCAGGTTTGCGTCACGCGCTGTCCGCCATTGCGTTTCGCAAGATTGTTTTAATTTTAACAGATTCCCGCCGCCGCGTCAATCGCTTTTCGGGGCTTTTCCGGATTTTAATCGTTGGCAATCGCGGCATTCGCCCCCATCCGTCGCTGCGCGACACCTTCCCCCGTTCCGGGGGAAGGACAAATTTGCAATGTGTTGCATGTAAATTTTCGGGAAAACGCCGCCGTTTGCGCGCTCTTCGGGCGTCCGCGCCGCAAGCCCCAAGACGGCGCGGCGGCTATCGAAAACGGGGCGTTTCCGCTTATCCTTCCAACTTTTCAAGCGCGGCGAGGCGCAGGCACACGCACAGGATTTCCGCCGCCTTGCGCAGTTCGCCGATGGGCGGGTACGATGGCGCGATTCTAATATTGCTGTCGAGCGGGTCGAGCCCGTAAGGGTACGTGGCGCCCGCCGCCGTCATGGTCACGCCCGCCTGATGGCACAGGTGCAAGGCACGGCGCGCCGTCCCCGGCATGGCGTCCAGCGAAATGAAGTAGCCGCCCTTGGGATGGTTCCACTTTGCGATGTTCAGCTTTCCGATTTTGTTTTCCAGCGTCTCCTCCACGCAGCGGAACTTGGGGCGCAGAATCGCGGCGTGCTCTTTCATAAGGTCAAGCGTGCGCTGCTTGCTCCGCAGATAGAGCACGTGGCGCTGTTGGTTGACCTTGTCGAAGCTAATCGCCTGTACCGAAAGCAGGCGTTTCAAATACGTCATGTTCTCGACGGAGCAGGCGAAGCACGACACGCCCGCGCCGGGAAGCGTGATTTTCGACGTGGACGCGAACTCAATGACGCGGTGGGGGTTGCCGTGCTCGGCGCAGACGGAGAGCATGTCGGGGAAGGGCTGGTACTCGCCCTCGAACTCGTGCACGACATAGGCGTTGTCCCACATGAGCAGGAAGTCGGGCGCGGCGGTTTTCATGGACGCCAGTCGATGAATGGTTTCCTCGGAGTAAATGACGCCTTGGGGGTTGGAATACTTGGGCACGCACCACATCCCCTTGACGCTGGGGTCCTTGACGGCGGACTCCACAAAATCCATATTGGGGCCGTTGGGGGTCATGGGCACGGGAATCATCTCGAAGCCGAAGTCCTCGGTAATGCGGAAGTGGCGGTCGTAGCCGGGGACGGGGCAGAGCCAGCGAATCATCCCCTCCTTGAACCACGGCCCGGAGCTGTGCAGAAGCCCGTGGGTGAAGCCCTTGGAAATCGTGTCGTACATCAGTTGCAAGCTCGCGTTGCCGCCGACAAAGACCTGTTCGGGCTTGCAGTCCAGAATATCGGCAAAGAGGCGGCGGGCGGACGGCAGTCCGGCCAGCTCGCCGTAGTTGCGCACGTCCTCGCCGTCGGAAAGGTACTCGTCGTGTTCGAGCATACGGAAAAAAATCCCGCTGACCACGTCAAGCTGTTCCTTGCCGGGCTTGCCGCGAGCCATATTCAATTTCAGGCCGCTTGCCTTGAAGCGCTCCCATTCCTCACGCGCCGCGTCATACTCCCGCGCCCGCTCTTCCGGCGTCAGCGCCGCGTATTCCTTCACAAATTCCGCCATGTTCTCATCATCCTTTCGGCCTGAATTTTCAATTTATATTATACTCTATTTCCCCGGCGGCTTCAACCGTCATTTTACACAGAGAATGCGCGGAACGCCCCGCCAAGTTGCGCGGAGAAAAGCCCCGTCCCACGGACGGGGCCTTTCTTATCGCGGGGTTACTCCGAATCGGCGTTCTCCTCGCGGGGGGCGTCCTCCACGCGGTACTCGAAATAGTCCGGGGTTTCCAGCCGCTCGCGCTGTTCGTCGCGGGTCATCACGCTGTCGGGGTTGCGGTACAAAATGGTGGCGGTCTGGTTGTCGATATAGAGCGTGTCGCCCGTGGCGCCCTGCAAAATAAGCAGGTGTTCGTTGATAGTCCAGAGCGTGACGGGGTTGACCTGCTCAAAGTAATCGTCGGCGCGGGTATGGAAGGGCAACAGGTCCCCGGTGTCCTCGTCGGTATAGTAGAGGGTGGCGGAGTATTCGGAGGACTGGATGCTTTCGCCGGGGGGCAGGCTCGCGCCCTGATATTGGATGTCGCGCAGGACGCCGCAACCGGATTCCATGGGGACGCTCTTTAGGTCGTCGGCGTCGAAGTCCCAGCAGAGCGCGCCCGTGACGACGATTTGCTTCCCGGAGAAAGCGAACTTGCGGGAATCGCCGATAATCACGCTCCCGTCGAAGAGGGGCGCGGCGTCGGGCGCGACGCTTTCGCCGTCAAGCGGGTAAACCTTGCAGGCGTAACGCCCCTCGCGGAAGTCGCGGGTATCGCACAGCGCGGCGTCGGAGGCGTCGGTCTGGAAGCGCAGTTCGGCGCCGTTGGGGCGTATGCAAACGACCTCGAAGCGGCTCCCCGCCTCCCCTACAAAATTGTCCTCCGCCTGCCAGAGCAGCCGCCCGTTTTCGACTTCCAGCGGGTTGCGGCGGAAGGCGGGGCGGAACATCAGCGTGGCGATTTGGTAATTGACGCGGCGGCTGGGGCCGGCGCCGTCCCAGAGGGAGACCCACAGCGGCGCCTCCGCGCCGAAGTCGCCGCCCCGCGCAAGCAACGCGCCCAGATTGAAGCGTCCGCCGCTTTCGTCGGGCGGCACGGGCGCAATGCCGAGCATGGCCTGCCCGTTCCACCCGGACGGCAGGCGGAGCGTCAAGGCCTCGTCGGGGGCGATGTCCTTGTGCCATACGGCCTCCGCCGACAAGAACGCGTTGCGCCCCCGGAAGGAGCAGTGCACGACGGGCGCCTCGATTTCCAGCGGGTAGTGCAGCCCCGGCAGGGTGATGGGGACGGTGTCCGTGCCGGGGGGCAGGGGCAGGGCGTACTGCCGGGAGCGCGTGTTCCATGAAATCTTGACGTTGACCTCGTCGGCGCCTTCCCGGTACAGGCGGCGGTCCATGGCGACGCGGCACCCGTTGAGAATCATGTAGTTGTACTCGTCGCGCAGGACGCCGTTCTGGTCAAAGACCTGCACGCAGTGCGGGGCTTGGGGGGCGCCGGGGGGCGTGAAGGCAATTTCGCTCTTGCCGATTTCCAGCGCGTCGCGGGGAACCTCCTCGCCGTCGGCGCGGACGCGGTAGCGTATGGCGCGGTCGTAGTCGGTCATGCGGATAAGCAGTTTGAAGGCGCCGGGGAGGATGTCGCAGAGCTTGCCGTTGGCGTCGGCGCGGAGAAGCCCGACGCGGCGCAGGGACGTATGATGGCGGAAGCGCGAGACCGTCGCCGAAAACACCTCCCGCCCGTCCACGGACAGGCGCGACACGCCGCCCATTTGCATACGGTAGAGCCGTCCGGGGAAGTCGCAAAGCGCGGCGTCGCCGCCGTCTACGGAGACTTCCTGCCCGGAGCCGACGAACAGCCACGCCTCGCCGCTTTTGGGCTTGCGCAGGTTCCCCGCCTCGTCGAACAAAAGCCACTTGCGGCGGAGCTCCTCCCCGGAGCGGTAGAGCAGGGCGCCTTGGTATTTGATTTCCGCGCCCAGTTCGGGCGGCTGGGAGAAGTCAAAGCCGATTTCGTCAAGGGGCAGGAATCGCCCGGCGGTGGTGGGAATCGTCCCGGAGGCTTCCAGCGTCTCGGAATAAATGGCCTCGCCGCCCTGAAAGACGCGCAGGACGGGCATTTCGTCGCTCAAAGCGGGCAGGCGTATGCCGGGGATTTCCAGCCCGACGCGCCCCCGGCGCATGGCGTAGCGCAGGGAGATAGCCCCCGACGACACCGCCACGTATTCGGGGCGGACGGCGCGCCGCGCCTCCTGAATGCGGGCGCGTTCCGCCGAAGCCTTGCGGCGGTACCACTCCGTCAAGAGCAAGCCCCAGTAGTCGCGGGCGGTGTCCAGCGGCTCCTCCTCTTTGAGCAGGATGTCCATTTTCCGGACAATCTCGTCGCAGAGCGCGGCGGCGTAGTCCGGGCGGTAGCGGAACAGCGCGTGGAAGCCGGAAATCGGGGGCGATTCCAGCTCGATTAAGTCCTCCTTGCGCGGGCGCCCGATTTTGTGCGTTTTCTGGCGGGGGCCCTTGCGCTCCTGCGCCGCCGGGTCGCGGGCTTCCGCCTCGGCGTCCCACCGCGCCAGCAAATCCTCGGCCAGCGCCGCGAAGCCCACGTCCCCGGCGCGGTACTGGTAGCGCAACGTGCGGGTGTAGAAGTGGAACAGCTCCCGGAACAAGTCCTCCGTCTCGGAGCGCGGCGAAAGGGCGTGCAAAAGCAAAGTCGTGCTGTACTGCAAGCGCCCCTTGGGCGCCTGAAAGCGGCGGTAGAACTCCGCCACGGTCTCAATCGCCATGGTGAAGCCGTCAATCAGGCGTTCTTCCGCCGTGGACGAGTTTTCCGTATGGATTCCAAATTGCTGAAACAGGTAGCGCCAGAACTCGCCCTCGGCGGCGGCGGCGTCGCGGTCGCGCCAGTTCCAGCCGCGCACGGCGCGCACCGCCTCCAGCATGAGCACGGCGCACGCCTGACGGTCGGCGGAATAGTCGGCGCGCAAAAACTGCTTGATGGTGGTCTTGCATTCCTGATAAAGAAGCCTGTCCTCTTCCGGGGTCAGGACGTAGGCGCCGACAAGGGGGTATTTGCGGAACGCAAAGTGCGCGATGTCGTAGGCGGTGAAGCCGCCGGGGGAATGGGCTTTCCCTCTGGGGCGCATGTCGACCTCGACGTAACCGGTCTCCGCCCATGTCAAGCCCCGCGCCGCGAGCCATTGCGCCGCCGTCTGTCCTTCCGACAGGGAAAGGCGGTTCAGCGCGGCGCACAGCTTTTCTTTTTTCCTTAGCTGGCTTGCGTACACAATCCCGTCTTGGAAGCCCTTCCGAAGTCGCTCCAACAGGGTCTTTTCCTCTATCATCGTCTCTCCCTTCTTTCTTTTCATGCGGTTGCGTTTGCGCTTACATATCGGCGGTTCCGGGTCAAGCCGCAACGCCCCTTGCGCGGAAATTTTCGTCGGCGTCCTTGAGCGTCCGCCGCAGGAATACCGCGCTCAACAGCATGGACGCGCCCTCGGCGATGACGAAGGCGAGCCACACCCATTCCAGCCGCCCCGTCAGCGACAAGAGCCACGCCGACGGCAACAGCACCACCAACTGTCGGCACACGGAGATAACCAGCGTATGGAACGGGTTCCCAATCGCTTGGCAGACGGAGCCAGAGACAATCCCGAACCCCGCGAACGGGAAGCAGAAACTGATAATCCGCAGGGCGACGACGCCGATACTCCGCATTTCCTCCGACGGGTCGAAGAAGCCCAGCAGGGCGCCCGGCGCGAACTGGAACAGGAGCAGCCCCGCAGTCATGAGGCACACGGCGGACGCCGCCGCCAGCCGGATGGTTTGCTTCATGCGTTCGGCTTTCGCCGCGCCGTAGTTGTAGGCGACAATCGGCACCATGGCGTTGTTCAAGCCGAACACGGGCATGAACACGAAGCTCTGCAACTTGAAGTAGACGCCGAAAACGGCGGTGGCCGCCTCCGTGAAGGAAATCAGAATCCGGTTGAGGAAGAAGTTCATCACGGAGCCCACGGACATCATGAGTATCGACGGGACGCCGACGCGGTAAATCTCCCGCGCCGTGGGGGCGTGCCAGCGGATTTCGCGGGCGCTCAAACGCACGTCGGGATTGCGGCGGACGTTGAACCACAGCGCCATGAGCGCCGCGACAATCTGCCCGGCGACGGTGGCGACGGCGGCTCCGGCAACCTCCATGCGCGGGAAGCCGAACAAGCCGAAAATCAGGATAGGGTCGAGGACAATGTTAATCGCCGCGCCCGTGACCTGCGTCGCCATGGAAAGGCCCGTCCGCCCCGTGGACTGCAACATCCGTTCAAAACAGCACTGCCCCATGGCGCCGACGGAAACGCCCAAGCAAATGCCCGTATAGGCGGAGCCGTAGCGGATGATTTGCTCGTTTTGCGTGAGGGAGCGGAAGAACAGCCCGGAGAAGCCCAGCCCAATCACGGCGAACGCCGCGAAACTGCACAGGCTGAGAAAGATTGCGACGTTGGCGGCGCGGTCGGCGGCGTCCTGCTTGCCCTCGCCCAGAGAGCGCGACAAGAGCGCGTTCATGCCGACGGACGTGCCGACGCCGACGGAAATCATCAGGTTCTGCAACGGGAACGCCAGCGACACGGCGTTGAGGGCGTCCTGCCCGATGCGGGCGACAAAAATGCTGTCCACGACGTTGTAGAGCGCCTGAAAGAGCATGGAGAACATCATAGGAATCGCCATTCCGAACAGGAGGCGCCCGACGGGCATGACGCCCATTTTGTTTTCGTTCGGCTTTTGCGGCATGGGAAACACATCCTTTCGTAAAGCGCCAAGCCTTTTCGCGCCTGAGTTCGACGCGCTACCCCCTCCCGCGACGCGGGAGAGGGCTGTTTTTATTCCGCTTTATGGATACGGCGGGGGATTAGCGTTGGAGTTCGCCCGTGGCGAGCTTGGTTAAATAGGCGTTGAGGAAGCCGTCAAGGTCGCCGTCCATCACGCTGTCAATGGCGCTGGTTTCGTAGCCCGTGCGCGTGTCCTTCACCAACTGGTAGGGCATGAACACGTAAGACCTGATTTGGCTGCCCCACTCGATTTTCATCTGCACGCCCTTAATGTCCGAAATCTTCTCGGCGTGTTGCTGTTCCTTCAATTCCAGCAGGCGCGCCCGGAGCATTTTCATGCAGTTGTCCTTGTTCTGGAACTGGCTCCGCTCCTGTTGCGACGCGACGACAATGCCCGTGGGCTTGTGGATGAGCCGCACGGCGGACGAAGTCTTGTTGACGTGCTGGCCGCCCGCGCCCGAAGCCCGGTAGACCTGCATTTCGATGTCCTCGTCCCGGATTTCTATGGAATCGTCCTCTTCCATTTCGGGCATGACCTCGACCGCCGCGAAGGACGTATGGCGGCGGGCGTTGGCGTCGAACGGGGAAATGCGCACAAGGCGGTGTATGCCGTTTTCGCTTTTGAGAAGCCCGTAGGCGTTTTCGCCCTCGATAGAAATCGCCGCCGACTTAATCCCCGCCTCGTCGCCGTCCTCATAGTTGAGCGTCTTGTAGGCGAACCCGTGGCGCTCCGCCCAGCGGGTGTACATGCGGTAGAGCATTTGCGCCCAGTCCTGCGCCTCGGTGCCGCCCGCGCCCGCGTGGAATTGCAAGATTGTGTTGTTGCCGTCGTACTCCCCGGAAAGAAGCGTTGACATCCGGCTTTCCTCCGCCCGCGCCTCCAGCGCGGCGTACTCCTCTTTCAGCTCGGCTAAGATTTCGGCGTCGTCGGCCTCCCGCCCCATGTCGCAGAGCGCGGACAAGTCCTCCCACTCGGAAAGGAGCTTCTCCTGCCGGGAAATCTTGTTCTGCAACTGCTTCAAGCGGGTCTGCACCTTGCGGGAACGGGCGAGGTCATTCCAGAAGCCGTCCTGTTCGGTCTCTGCGGTCAGGCGGGCGGATTCCTGCCGCGCCCCGTCCAAATCCAGCGCGGCGGAGAGCTTGTCGAGTTCGGGCTTGAGCTCCCGCAACTTCTGCCTGTAGGTGTCGTATTCAATGAGCGCCATGTTTCCCCGTTCCTTTCCATGGTATGGCGGTATTATATCCGACGTTTCCGCGTTTGTAAAGAGAAACCTTGACTTTTTTCCTTGCAAATACGCGCCGGCGGGATGTTTTTTCGCGGCGCCGCGAAAAAAGGCGCTTGACAAACCGCCCCGGCGCCGTTACAATAAACAAACTGTGCGTCAGCACGGCGCACGGAAAAAATCCTTGCTTTCGCGCCGGACGCGAAAGCCGTTTGTCCAGAAGGAGGTGCAAGTATGGCTAAGATTTCCGCCAACTATGAGGTCGTATACATTATCGACCCCGCGCAGGGAGAGGAAGGCGTCGCCGCGACCGTGGCGAAGTTCCGCGAACTGGCCGAGCAGAACGGCTCCGCCGTGGAAGTCGAGGAATGGGGGACGCGCAAGCTCGCCTATCCCATCAAGTTCAAGAACGAGGGCTACTACGTCCTGATGTCCTTTACCAGCGGGCCGGAGTTCCCCAAGGAGCTCGACCGCGTGTTCCGTATCACCGAAGGCGTTATGCGCTCCCTGATTGTCTGCAAGGGCGAGTAAAGAGGAAGAATCCATGCTGAACAAGGTAAGTATTATGGGGCGGCTTGTGCGCGACCCCGAACTCCGCCGCACGCAGGCCGGCATTGCCGTCACCACCATGCGCATCGCGGTGGAGCGGGACTTCAAAGGTCAGGACGGCGCCAGACAATCCGACTTTTTCGACGTTGTGGCGTGGCGGAACACGGCGGAGTTCGTCAGCCGCTATTTTGCCAAGGGGCGCATGATAGTTGTGGACGGGCGCCTGCAGACGCGGGAGTGGACCGACCGCGACAACAACCGCCGCACGTCCATTGAGATTGTCGCCGACAACATCTATTTCGGCGACAGCCGCCGCGACGCCCCCAACGGGGAGTTTAACAACGGCTACGGCGCCGCCCCCGCTTACGGCGGCTCCTCCTCCGGCGGCTACGGCTCCGCCCCCGGCTACGGCGGCTATGGCTCCGGTTACTCGTCCAATTCCTCCGGCGGCTACGGCTCGAACCCCGGCTACGCCTCCAATTCCTCCGGCGGCTACGGTTCCGCCCCCGGCTACGGCGGCTCCTCCGGCGGTTACGGCGGCTACGCCTCCGGTTACTCGTCCAATTCCTCCGGCGGCTACGGCTCTTCTTACGGCGGCTATGCGTCCTCTTACGGCGGCTACGATTCCGCCCCCGCCGCCGACAACGGCGCCGCGCCTGCGGCGGACAACGCCTCCGCCCCCGCGAACGACGGCACCGCGCCTTCCGCCGACAACGGCGCCGCCCCCGCCGAAAAGCCCGCCCCCTCCGGCTTCGCCGAGATGTCCGACGACGACGGCGATTTGCCGTTCTGATTTCTGACAGGAAGGAGTTTTTCCTAATGGCATATGACAGAGAAGGAAAGCCGGGCGGCAGACCCGGCGGACGCGGACGCCGCCGCAAGGTGTGCCAGTTCTGCGCCGAAAAGACCGCCCAAATCGACTACAAGGACAGCAAGAAACTTGCGCGCTTCCTTTCGGAGCGCTCCAAGATTCTGCCCCGCCGCACCACGGGCGCCTGCGCCATGCACCAGCGGCAGTTGACCGAGGCCATCAAGCGGGCGCGGCAAATCGCCCTCCTGCCCTACGTCACCGACTGACAGCGCAAAGCGGAACCGGAAACCCCGGTTCCGCTCTTTTCGCGTTTACAGGATAATGCAAATCAGCCCGCCGCTTCCCTCGTTGATAATGCGCGTCAAGGTCTCCTGCAACTTCTTCTGCGCGTCCTCCGGCATACGGCGCAATTTCGCCTGCAAATCGTCGTTGACAAGCTCGTGAAAGCTCCGCCCGAAAATGTTCGTCTCCCAGATTTTGCGCGTGTCGCCCTCGAACTGTTGCAACAGGTAGTTCACCATGTCCTCCGACTGCTTGCCGTCGCCCACAATCGGCGACACCGCCGCCTGTATGTCGGCGCGTATCATGTGGATGGACGGCGCGCTGGCCTTCAGGCGCACGCCGTAGCGCCCGCCCTGCTTCATAATCTCCGGCTCCTCTAATTTCAGCTCCGCCATATCGGGCGCGACAATGCCGTAGCCCTTTTCCTGCACGTCGCGCAGGGCGTCGGCGACGCGCCCGTAAGCGGCGTTCACGTCGGAGAGGCGCGTTAAAAGGCTCATCAAGTCGCCGTCGTCGGAGACCGAAAAGCCCGACTGTTCCGACAGGGTCTGGTAGAACAGGGCGCGGGGCAGGGACAGCCGCGCCGACGCGACGCCCGTCCCCAAGTCCAAGGACTCGACTTCCGCGCCCTCGATGTTCTCGCCCTCGCCCAAGCGCGAAACGACGCCCTCCACTTCCCGGATATGCCGCAGGGAAGCCGCCTGTTCGCGGATAGCGGCGTACAAATCGGCGCGTATGGGGTGTTCCATGGGAAGCGCGTCCACCCAAGCGGGAAGGCGCAGGCGCAACTCCTGCATGGGGAACTCGTACAGGACGCCGCGCAGGATGTCCGCCGTTGCCTCCTCGCTCAATTCAAGGCAGTTTACGGGCGTGCAGTTCACGCCGTGGCGACGCGCAATGTCCGCCGCGATTGCCTGAGCGCGGGCGCTCTCCGGCTCCGCCGAGTTCAACAGCACGATGAACGGCTTGCCGAGCTCCTGCAACTCTTCAATCACCCTGTCCTCCGCCGCCTGATAGTCCTCGCGGGGGATGTCGGAGATTGTGCCGTCGGTCGTGATAACTATGCCTATGGTCGAATGCTCCGCGATAACTTTCCGCGTCCCGGCTTCGGCGGCCTCCGTCATGGGGATTTCGTGGTCAAACCACGGGGTTGTGACCATGCGGGGGGCGTCGCCCTCGTACTGCCCCATGGCGCCGCGCACCATGTAGCCCACGCAGTCGATAAGGCGCACGGAGAACGACGCGCCGCCCTCCAGCCGGATTTGCGCCGCCTCTTCGGGCACAAACTTCGGTTCGGCGGTCATAATCGTGCGCCCGGAGCCGCTCTGCGGGAGTTCGTCCCGCGCCCGCTCCTTGCGGTACACGTTCTCGATATTCGGGATAACCTGCGTCTCCATGAAACGCTTGATAAAGGTAGATTTGCCCGTCCGCACGGGCCCCACCACGCCAATGTAAATGTCGCCCGCCGTGCGCGTGGCGATGTTCTGATAAATGCTCCGGTTCATACGCCGTCCTTTCCCGCGTCGGAATCCTTGTCCGATTCCTTCCCGCGCCCCGGATTACCCGCGCTGGCGCGGAATGAGAATCAGCGCGTCGCGGGGCAGTTCCGCCTCGTCGGTCAGGCAGTTCGCGCCCAGTATCGCCTCGACCGTGCTGTCGCAGGCTTTCGCCATGTCCCACGCGCTTTCGCCCGCCGACATCCGCCGCAAGACCAGCGACGGCGCGTCGGCGGTTTCCTTCGGGGCGTCCTCGTCCAGCTCCGCCGCCGTCACGCACGGTATTTGCGCCGTCCGCGCCTCCTCCGTGCGGAAATCGACCGTGAAGCGCACGTCAAGCCCGCGTTCGGACACGCTCCCCCTCGGCTCTTCCAAAACCTCCGCCCGCGCCGTTACTTGCCAGCCGTCGGGCAAGTCCGCCTCGCAGCGGACTTCCGCCCGCCGTTCGGCGGCCAGCGTCGCGCCGCCCTCGTCGCCGTACAGCGCCCGGATTATGACCGGACAGCGCAGGCCGTCGGCGTCCGCCGCGACCGCCCCGCAGAGAATCCGCAACGACAGGATTTCGTCCGCCGGGACGCTTGTTTCCAGAACCTCCCGCGCCGACTGCCGCCGCGTCCGGCTCTCCCACGCCTCGACCGCCGCCAGCGGCGCGGCGTCGTAGCGCGTCCGGAACGCCGTGGAATAGAAGTCGCGCAACAGTTCCAGCTCCCACTCCCGGCGCACGACGGCGAACGCGTCGAGATAGAGCGTGACTTCGATTTCGCGCCCGTCGGGGTCGCCCCCGTCAAGGCGGATGTCCGCGCCGCTCAAGGTCACGCGCACGGACGCGGGCGCGTCCTCCGGGGCTTCGGCGATTTCAAGGATTTGCGAGAAGGGCAGTTCCGCCGCGTGCGACGCGCATTCCCCCTCGTCGGTCAGGTACAGAACCGACAGCGCGAAAACGCCCTTGCAAATCAGCTTGTTGCCGATAATGCGCGTCTCCGCGACGCTGGGCGCGGCGGACGCGCAGAGCAGTTCGACCGCGCCGGGGCGCCCCGGCGGAAGCGTCAGCGCGTCGGAGAACTCGAACTCCCGCCGGACGACCTGCGCCGGCAGGGACAGCTTTTGGCGTTCCCGCCGCTTTTCCAGCCTGTGCCCGCCGCCCGACAAAACGTCCGTCGTCAGGCGCAGCGTCTTTTTGCGGTAGCCCGTCAGGCGCGTGGAGAGGCGACAGCGCGTAAAGACTTTTCGCGGGTTGAGCGTCCGCGTCTCCAGCGATTCTATCACGGTCTCCGCCGCGACTTCCTCGCAGTCCGACAGGGCGCGGTCGGCGCTCTCCGCCGTGAACGGCAGGGACACTTCCAGCGCCCGGACGCCGCTTTCCCCGTCCGGCGCGTACAAAATATTGACCTGCACGCTTCCCGTAATTTGCGCCCGGCCTTCCCGCAACTCCTGCCCGTGCAGGAACACCGCGCCTTCCGCCGCTATCACCCGCGCCATGTCGGGGCAGTAGTCCGGCACAATCGTTTCCGCGCTCTCGTCCTGCGCGAGCGTCAAGCCGTCCGCAACCTCGTAGGCTTCTATGTCCGTCGTTTGCAGTTCCAGTTCCATACGCGGCAACCCTCCCTTTCCCTGCGGTTCCTGCCCCACTCTATGAGCCGCCGGGAAAAGTTATGCCTGTTTCGGCTTCTTCATCCCGAACAACGTCCGCAACAGCCCATGCAAGCTCTTCGGCGCCTTCCATACCACGATGTTCATACCACAAGCTCCTTTCACAGTTCCAAACGCTTCCGCGCCGCCGCGTCACCGTCCGCGACAGCAGACGCAGCCGCAAGCGATAAGCAGGAACGCCGTCACGAACAGCAACAGCCCCGCCGGAAAGATTTCCGCTATCAGGATTCCCATCCCCAGCGCCGCCGCGCAGATTCCCAATAGGACGACCCCGTTTTTTCCGCGCATTCTCCGCGCCTCCTCTCCGCGCCCGGTTCGGCTACTCCATCATATCCCGCCCCGCCTGTCCCTGTGACAAATTCTTCGCGTCGGTTGACAAAGGGCGCGGCGTTTGCTATCATAGAAGCCTATAAGGGGGTGGCTTGCCATGCGACGAGTAACGGGAAAAGCCCAGTACGCACAAATCGGCGCCGATTTCTTCTTGTCGGAAGACGAGGAACTGTCCGCAATCGCGGCGGAACGTTTGGCGCGTTGCGACCCGTCGAAAACGCTTTCATGGGAAGAGGTCAACCGGCGTTTCGGCATTACGGAACAAGACCTCGCCGACTGCGCAGAGGATGAGTTTGAGTGAATTGGAAACTTCTCTATCTTCCGGAGGCCGTCAAGGACTTGGAACGGCCGGACAAAAGCCGTAGAGTCCTTGTGCAAAAGATGATGGACAAAGTGCGGGCGAATCCTCTGCCGCTCCGGGAGGGCGGATACGGAAAGCCCCTCGGCAATCAGAGCGGATACGACTTGACGGGCTTGCTGAAAATCAAGTTGCGGAGTTCGGGCATTCGCGTCGTTTATCGGCTTGTCCGCACGGAGGCGGAAATGCAGGTCGTTGTAATCGGCGCGAGAGACGAAATGGAAGTCTATCGCACGGCGTGGAAGCGGCGCAAAAAGTACGGCGTATGACGGGGAGAGCTTTCCCCGTCCGTTTATTTTTCTTGCGCTTGCGCCGACAGTCTGCTATAATCTCCCCGAAAGGGGGGATTGCGTGCGGATACTCGGCATTGACCCCGGATACGCCATCGTCGGTTTCGGGCTGATTGAGGCGGAACGCGCACAAGCGCGCATGGAATCCTACGGCGCGATTACCACCCCCGCCGGACTGCCGCTGTCCAAGCGGCTCCTGCAAATCGACCGCGACGCGCAAGAGTTGCTGGAGACGCTCAAACCGGACGTTGTCGCCGTGGAACGGCTTTTTTTCAACACGAACCGCACGACCGGAATCGCCGTCGCGCACAGCCGGGGCGTGATTCTCTGCGCCGTCGAGCGTTGCGGCGTCCCGCTGTGCGAGTACACGCCCTCTCAGGTGAAAATCGCCGTCACGGGGTACGGCAAGGCGGACAAGCGGCAGGTCATGGACATGACGCGGCGCATACTGAGATTGAAGTCGCTCCCCAAGCCCGACGACGCCGCCGACGCGCTCAGTATCGCGCTGTGCCACGCACGGAGCGCCACGTCCCGGCTTCCCCGCCCCGCCCCGAACGGGAAAACCGTATAAGTAAGGAGAAAAACCATGTTTTACTATCTTGACGGCGTTGTCGCGGAACTCTTGCCGGGGCTGGCGGTCATCGACTGCGGGGGCGTCGGCTACGCCTGCCGCACGACCGGGAACACGCTCTCGGCGTTGAGGCGCGGACAGCGCGGAAAGCTCTATACGTTCCTGCAAGTCGGCGACGGCATTTTTGACCTGTACGGCTTCGCAACGCAAAGGGAGCTGGACGCGTTCCGCATGTTGCTGGGCGTTTCGGGCGTGGGGCCGAAAGCCGCGATTGCGATACTCTCTGCCATGACGCCCGACGCGCTGAAAATGGCGCTGGTCGCGGAGGACGAACGCGCCTTGACCGCCGCGCCGGGAATCGGGAAGAAAATCGCCAAGCGCATGATTTTAGAGTTGAAAGACCGCCTTGCCGGGGAGGCGTTCGCCGCTCCGGACGCGTCCGGAAGCGCGCCGCCGTCCGCCATGGGCAGGGCGGCGGAGGCGGCGCAAGCCCTCGCCGCGCTGGGTTATTCTCCGCAGGAAATCCAGACGGCGCTCAAAGGCGCGGACGCGGCAAGCCTGTCGGTGGAGGAACTCATACGGCAGAGCCTCAAAAAGATGATGAAATGACAACCCCCTCTGGCGCTGCGTGACATCTCCCCCAAAGGGGGAGACGCAAACCTGTCGGGAATTGCGAAAAATCCCTCCCCTTTGGGGAGGGCGGCGCGTAGCGCCGGGAGGGGCAAATGACGGAAACGGGCGTGAACTATGAGCATTGACTTCGGGAACGACATTTACGAGGAGCCGCTTGTCGCCAAGACCTTCCTTCAGGAGGACGCGCAGGAGGGCTCGCTCCGTCCGAAAGCCCTGCGGGATTACGTCGGACAGGAGAAGGCGAAAGAGCAGTTGCAAATCTTCATAGAGGCGGCGAAAAAGCGCGGGGAATCGCTTGACCATACCCTGTTGCACGGGCCGCCCGGCCTTGGCAAAACGACCCTTGCCGGGATTATCGCGCAGGAAATGGGCGTCAATATCCGCGTGACTTCGGGGCCCGCCATCGAGAAGCCCGGAGACCTTGCCGCGCTCCTCACGAACTTGAACGAGGGCGACATCCTCTTTGTGGACGAGATACACCGCCTTGACAGGAGCGTCGAGGAGATTCTGTACCCGGCTATGGAGGATTACGCGCTTGACATCATCGTGGGGCGCGGGCCCAGCGCGAACTCCATCCGGCTGGACTTGCCCCGTTTTACGCTGATAGGCGCCACGACCCGCGCCGGGCAGTTGTCCGCACCCCTGCGCGACCGCTTCGGCGTGACCCTGCGGCTGGAACTCTACAGCGCCGAACAGCTTGCCCTTATCGTCACGCGGAGCGCGGGAATCCTGCGCGTGGACATCGAGCCGGAAGGCGCCTTCGAGATAGCGCGGCGGAGCCGGGGCACGCCCCGTATCGCCAACCGCATGTTGCGGCGCGTCCGGGACTACGCGCAAGTCCGCGCCGACGGCGTGATTACAAGAGCCGTCGCGGATATGGCGCTGTGTGCGTTGGAAATCGACTACTTGGGGCTTGACCCCGTCGACCGCCGTATGCTGGGCGCGATTATCGACCACTACCGGGGCGGCCCCGTGGGGCTGGACACCTTGGCCGCCACGATTGCGGAAGAGGCCGTGACGTTGGAGGACGTTTACGAGCCGTACCTGATGCAGTTGGGCTTCCTGACGCGCACCCCCCGCGGGCGCTGCGTCACGGAGGCGGCGTACAGGCACTTGGGGAAGCCGCTCCCTGGAGGCTTTTCCGCCAATCCGGTTGCCGGCGCGGCGCGGTTGTCGCCCGATTTTCCCGGAGACGGGAACAAGTAAAAATATGAACTAAAACAGTAAATATTTGGACTGAAACCGCCAAATTCACCAAATTTCTAAAGAAAAAATTTGCGAATGACAGGAGAAAACGCTTGACATTTTCTATTGAGGACGGTTATAATACCCCCATGTTTGACTCGCCCACAGAATCCGCCTACGGACAGCCCCCCGAAGCCGCCCCCGTCCCCGACGAGGAGCTTTGCCGACGCGCCGCCTCCGGCGACCCCCGCGCCGAGGACGCCCTTGTGCGGCGCCATTACCGCCTTGTCCGCAGTTGCGCCCGCCCCTTCTTCCTCGCCGGGTGGGACAGCGAGGACTTGATTCAGGAGGGCATGTTGGGGCTGATAAAGGCCATCCGGGAGTACGACCCCCGGAAAGAGGCGTCTTTCCGCACGTTCGCGGAAATCTGCGTCCGAAGCCGCCTTTCCTCCCTCCTGCGCGATTCCGTGCGCGACAAACGAAAAGCGTCTACCCAGTCCGTTTCCCTTAATTCTCCCGGTTTTGACGGCAATGCCCGCACACTTTTGCCCCCCTTGGCCCAGCGCGACCCCGAAGAGTACCTCATCGACCGGGAGCGCGCAACGGCTCTCCTTTCCAGTGTCCGGAAGCGGTTGTCCGAATTTGAAGCAGTGGTTTTAGGGTACTATCTGGACGGCCTTTCATGCGGGGAAATCGCCGGCGCCGTCGGCAAGCCCCCCAAGTCCGTGGACAACGCCGTGCAGCGCATCCGGCGCAAGGTTGCGCGGCGCACGCCTTCCGGCGACCTCAGCGAAAGCTGAACGCGATATAATTCCATCACAGGAGAGGGTAAAAGATGTACGAAGATAAGGTTCTTGTCTGCAAGGAATGCGGCAACGAGTTCGTTTTCACCGCCGGGGAGCAGGAGTTCTACGCCGAGCGCGGCTTCCAGAACGAGCCCCAGCGGTGCAAGTCCTGCCGCGACGCCCGCAAGAACGCCGCCCGCGGCCCCCGGCAGTATTTCGAGGCCGTGTGCGCCAACTGCGGCGGCGTCGCCCGCGTCCCGTTCGAGCCCAAGTCCGACCGCCCCGTCTATTGCAGCGAGTGTTTCGCCCGTATGCGCGAGCAGGCTTGAAGCCGTCCGACCGCCCCGCGCCGCGTGGGTTGCTAAGAGGCTTGCGCCGCCCCGCGTCTGCAAACGTTCGCGCCCCCGCCCGGAGCGGGGGCGTTTTTTTGCGCCTCCCGCCGTTCCGGGCAGAGGCGTCAAGCTATATCAGACCTTGCCCCCTCCCGGCGCTCCGCGCCGCCCTCCCCAAAGGGGAGGGCTTTTTTGCAATGCCCGGCGGGTTTGTCTCTCCCCCTTTGGGGGAGATGTCACGCAGTGACAAAGGGGGTCTTGCGCGACCGCACGGGCGGAAAACACGCGTCCCCCGGACGCGCAACGCGCCGGGGGATTCGGAAGGCTTACGCCATACGGGGCTTTGGCTCCGTCGATTCGTTGTCGCGGAACAGGAGCATAACGCACCACAGCCCCGCGAGCCCGACCAGCGTAAAGACGACGCGGGAAAGCGCCGCCATTTGTCCGCCGAACAGGAAGCCGACGAAGTCGAACCCGAACAGCCCGATACTGCCCCAGTTCAACGCGCCGACGATAGCCAGCGTCAGGGCGATTTTGTCCGTCATGACAGGCAACCTCCAATCTGTCCCCGTGCGGGGACGCCGGGACAGTATGCCCCGTTTTTGCGCGGAGTATGCGCTGCGCGTCGGCGGGGCGGCTGAGTTCGTAAAGCTCGCGGGGGCGGGGTTCCGCCCGTGCGCCCGCGCACTCCCCGCGCCGCCGTCGACAAGCCGAACCGTCCGAAAATACGCCGGGTCGCGCAGTTCGCCGCGCCACTTCGGCGAACGCCTTCCCCCCGGAATCAACGCCAAATTCGCGCTTACCGTTCGTTCCTGTAAATGTCGGCGAGGCACTCCGTCAGTTTCAGTACTTCATGAGCCTGCTTTTGATTGCATATTTCGCCTTGCGCCGGGCTTGCGGGTTTCTTCTTCGCTCTCCGATAACGGGCGATTCCCACAACCGCCGCCGCCAATGCCGCCGCCAAAACGACAGGCCAATTTTCCGGAGAATTTGACGCGCCGCCCGACGCGGCGGGAGCGTCGCTCTGCGCGAGAAGAACCGCATTCGCCGCCGAAAGGTTCGCGGCTTTTGCGATTGCGTGGAGAACTTTAGCGGAAACATGCGTCGCGCTAATTACGGTTTTGGGCCGCTTCAAGAAGAATTGCGCGGTCACGAACGCGCCCGCGCCCATGCCGACGACCATGCCCATAAGGAACGCCGGAAGCGTCTTATCCCCAAAACAGGACCGTATTCCCCGCTCTAAAAGCGGGCGGTTGCCGTCTATAGACAGGACGATGTTCCGCACGGATTCCGCAAGGTCGGGACTGACTTTCCCGTCAGAAAACGTCTTGGCGAAGAACGCCAGATTCCCCGACACGCTTCCCTGATGAAGGCGAATTTCCAGCGCGTCCTCCGTCGCCTTGTCCGCTTCCTCCGGGGACATGTCCTTGTCCAGCAACGATTTCTGTCCGTCGGGAAACAGAATGGGATTCATCTCCTCCAAGCGGTCGCGGTAGCGGTTGCGGGCGGCCTGAAAGACCAGAGGATTAAAAAAGAACTGGCTCAAGGTAAGTCCTCCTTTTCGCTTTGTGCCATTGCCCCGACGACAGGCGGCAAAACCGCCCGTCAGGTCAGACCAACGGCGTTGTTTTCGCTTATCCGGCAACGGAACGCGGCGCGTTCAGGACTCCGGGCGGACATTGCCCCACCCGTCTTGCAACCCCGCCACAGCGCCTTGGACGCGCTTCAAATCCTCGCGCTGTTTTTCAATCCGCTGTTTTTCCATATCCAACTTTCCGCTGATGTCCAGCATATTGTAGACGCGGACGGCGAAGTTTTGCATCCGGCGCGATTCCTCGTCCATTTGCTTTTGGATGGAGTCGAAGTAATCCCTCCGCACTTTCACCGCTCTGTTCAAGTCGCTTTGATACTCGCGCTCATAGCGCTCTCGTGACAAATCCGCAACGAGGCTGTAGGCAAAGTTATTCTGATATTCCATGATGAACGCGTCCGCATTATAGTACATAGGGGGGATGTCCTTCTCGTCAAGAGCCATCAAGCTCAGCAAATTCAGAAGGTGCCCGAACAGAGTCGACGCACTGCGAGTCAACGGCGCGTTCCTCAGGGCGTTTTCCAATCTCGCCGCCATGTCTTTGAGGTCGTCCAGTTTGACCCGGATATTCGCTTTGACATTGCCAATGCTGTCCCGCGGAAACTCAAACTCGAAAACCGGGGTTTCCATGTCAAAGGGGATAGAGTAATCCTCCAACATCCGGCGGGAATAGTATTCCACAGTCTCCTTAAGCCGTTCTTGACGCGATTGGAAGACGGCTTCCATATCCTTTTCAGCTAATTCGTAGTTCCTCCGCACGATATTGTCCGCCTCAATGAAACTCTCGTTAATTTTGGCGGGCAGGGTATTGACGGCCTTTTCTGCGGCTGTCCAGACGCACTCCTTAATTTCCTGCGCTCCAAGGAGCACTTCCTCACGACCGCCTATTTTCTTTTTATGCCCGATGCCGGCCTGCTCCTGCTTCGTTCGATATTCGTCTTTCAGAAGCGCCCGCATTGTATTGTTGACTATGCCATCCAGAAGGCTGCGGATTTCCAGTCGCGCTTTCAAATCGCCGATAACCGCCTTGGCCACGTCTTCCCAGTGGAACGGGTATCTCTGTCCGTATTCACGAATCCAGTCGCTTTTGACTTCCCCCGCCTTGCAACGCTGATAGACTTCCGGGAAATCCTTGTCGTCAATTTTCCCGACTTCCCCCGCGAACTCGCTCAGAAGTTTCTGAATTTCCTCCAGCCTGTCACGATTTTTGGCAAGGGCGTCTTGGAGTTCCTGAAAGTGAAACAAATTCACAATATCCGCATATTCCCGGTCAATTTTGTGCATCAGCGAGTTGAGTTTTTCCGTTCTGGCCTTTTCCCGCGCCACATAGCCGACGTAGCTTAACAGGCTTTGCATTCCGCTGAATTGCTTGAGGTCTTCCAGCGACCGCGCCTGAATGCTGTGGAATCTTTTCAGGCGGCTTACGCTTTCGTCAAGGAAATTTAAGACGGTTTTCGGGTCCGCGTCGTCGCCCGCCGCGTCTTCCTCGCCAAAAATGTCGTCGTCTTCCTTGTACTTCTCAAGAAGTTCCGGAAGCTCCGACAGGCCGCCTTGCTCCGCCAGCGTTTCGCATCCCGGAATCTGCGCCGCCGCCAGCGCGTAGAAATAGGTCAGCGCGGACGTTCCGAACAGAATGCAGGATTGGAAGCTCGAATCGATTTTAATCAGCTCGTTCCGGATGAAATCCAGGCTTCGCGGGACGCTCTTGTGTCCCTTGTCCTGATAGCGCGTGTCCATCCTGTTGACATCGAAAATCAGGGAATAGTATTTCCCGTTTTTGTTAAACTCATCGACAATCCATTTTAGATACGCGGCTTCGTCTTTGGTCAGGTGCTTGGAGTAGTCAATCGCGTAAATCGCCATATCCGCGCCCCGGACAGCCTTACGCGCAATCTCTTCCGCGCCTTCGTGACCTTCGCGGTCGGGTCCCGGCGTGTCCGTAATGACATAGGAGCTGATTCCCCGCGCCTTGGACATATAGCCAATGTTCATATCGGGAATGGCAATGCCCTCCGACTTCTGCGCCTGCTTGAACTCTTTCGTCAATTCCGAGCGCAGTCCGGCGGCGCCTTCCTTGCCCGCGCCAAAACCCCGGAGCTTCCCGCCTTCGGATTGCAGGCTGTACTGGTCCTCCCGCCGCCTGTAAACGCAGTTATTGGGCGTGGCCTGCTCCAGACTGGTGGGCGCCAGTTCCTGCTCGATAATGCTGTTGACAATGACGCTCTTCCCGGTTTTTTTGGTGGCGGCCACGGCGATTTTCATCTCATCCTGCGCGGATTGCGACAGATAGTCGAAAATCCGGCTCAGGCTTCCGTAAACTCCTTCCCACAATACCGAATCATAGAAAGCGCCCTTGTCGCGCTCCATTTTCAAGAGCGCCCGACGCGTTTCCTCCCGGAGTTCCCCAAGGCGCTTTTCAAACACGCGGACGGACTCGGCGGTTTTCATTTCCTTGGCCGTGCGCACCCTGATTTTATGCAACGGCAGTTGCAAATATATCATTTGCTGGACAATTTCCCCCAACTGGGCTCGCGTCGCCTTTATTTTCTTCTCGTCCGCGCCAATATCCCCGTTCACGGTTACGTAGGAAGTTTTCGCGGGATTGACGAGTGAGAGCAGTTCGCTGAGCGTTTCGGCATGGCAGCTTTCGACCGCGCCGATGTTCTGCGCGAAATCCGCGTCGGGGTTCTCCACTTCGCAGTAATCGACATCCAGCCCGGTCAGCTCATAGCAAATGCGAATGCGGTATAGCACGTCGCTTTTTTTGATGAACTTGTCAATGTATTCGTAGAGCTTCAATTCTTCGGAGCGGAGCAGGAAAACGGCGTCGGGATTTTTCCAGTTTTCCACAAGCGCCTGCTTGTCCTGCGGCGTTCCGTCCAACAGCACAACCTTCATAACGAGCCCTCCCCGTTCATTTCCTTGAGAATGTCCCGAATTTCCATGCGAATGGCTTTCTGGACATTGCGCTTCTGCTCCCGCTCGTCCAAAATGCGGTACTCCTCGGCGGCGATGAGCGGCATGTTCTCGGAGAGGAAGTCCTGAAATCCCTTTCCGCGTTCGATGTCCTCCAGAATGTTGCGAATCAGGGCGCGTTCCAACGAAAGGAACGGCGTCTCAATGCAGACAGCCGGAACGACGGCGTTTTCCAGAACCCCGCGCAAAATGTCAATATCCGCGTTCAAATCCGCTTTCACCGTGTCATACGTCGGGGAAGGGCGGTCCCGGAACTGAGCTTTATACCAGTTCTCGTCGTGAGGCAGTCTCTTTTCGCGGGGCTCCGGTTTTACGTCCGCGTCGTCCTCGCCCACGTCCGCTTCCACTTCAAATTCTATCCAGTCCGCCAGAAGGCGTTTGCGTTCCTCTCTGCTCGTTTGCAGGCGCGACGCCAGCAGACTTTGAATCGCTTCCTTCATCTGCGGAAGCGCGTCGTTTTGATTCTCCCGCGCATACGCGGCGATAAGCCTTTTCAAGCGGCCTTCCGGCGGCTCCATTACGTAAGATTCCGCCAGCGACAGCGCCGCGTCAAGAACTTTCCTGTCCGCGTCGGCGCCGGGAGCGTTTCCCGCATGGTCGGGGACGCGGTGGAAAAGAAGCTGGTAGAGCAAGGGCTGTTCTTCGGGCGGCTTCGACGGGTCGGCGTCGCGGTCGAACATGGAGAGGCTGTAAAAAATATCCCGGTTTTTGTCGAAATAATTGAATCTTGCCATATCTCCGAACGGAAATTGGAGGAGGATATTAAAAATGTCGTCGGAAAAGCGGAAAATAAGGCTGTCGTAATACCCCCTGCCGGAAATTTCCCCCTTCACGGACTCGATATAGCCCCGAACGCGCTTCCGCAGTTCCCCGCCCGTATCGCTTTGGGGGAAAACGCCGATTCCCTTGAGCATCAGTTCTTCAATCCGGCTTTCGCAGGCGCGGCGCTCCTCCTCCGCCAGATTCACAACGCCCTTGCGGAACGCGTCGTAAATCCGGGGGCGCTTATCCTTGCGGAGTTCCACGTCCACCGCCGTGGGGTTCTGCACGGGCACTTCGATTCCCTTGCCGTAACGCTCCATTTCCTCGTCCGTCACGCCGAGCTCTCCGGCAGAGTCGATTTTTTTCACGACTTCCGCCAGCAGCTTGTTTGTCAAAGGACGCTTTTCGCGGGAAAACTTTTCGTTCAGGTCGGTTCGGTAGCCCTCCAACAGCGCCTTGATGGCGTTCTGAGCCGACGTGAACTTTTCCAGCGTCAGGCTGTCTCTGGCGCGGCAAAACCCGGACGCGCTTTCCTCCTGCCCCTGAAAGAGTTCCTCGAAAATGCGCCGGATGTCGCTTTCCACTTTTCCGGCGCGGCGTTCCAGAACTTTTGCGCGTTCCGTGCGGTTGTATTCCGCGAGCTTTTCGTAGATTTCCTTCACGCCGTCGGAGCGCCCTTTGCTTTTCAGGGCGTTGGCGACATCCTGCCCCGGCAGGACGCCCAGAGCCTGCAAGCGCCCCTTCGCGGAGCCCGGCACGACGCGCCCGAAATGGCTTTTGGGCATCATCCGGTATCGGAGCAACTCGTTTTTCAAGTCCTCCAGATTGGCGGGCAGGTTTTCCACCGTGTCGGCTCTGTTGGCGAAAACGAACAGCTTATCCCCCAGCGTCAGCCCGTCGTCGTCCGTGACCGTCCGGAACATATCCAGCGACGGCCCGTTAAAGCTGGGCGTCTCGGCGTTTGTGACCAGCAGAATCGCGTCGGAGCGGCGCATTTTGTCGCGTGTCTGCGACTTGTGCATTTCCGTAGGGGAGTCAAAGCCCGGAACATCGTAGATGACGGCGTTACGCATTCTATCCAGTTTGGAGGAATAGACGGTGATTTCCCTGACGGCAATCGCGTATTCCGGAATTTCGATAAAGCGCCGAAATTCCGGCGCGGAAATCCGCTCCGCGCCGGAGACAAGAAGCGGGGGCGCCCCGATATATCTGCCGAGCGTCGAGGAGTAATTTTTCAGGATGGTCTCGATGTCCTCGTTGACGGAGTTTCGATAATAGCTTTTTGTCTCTTCGCCTAATTTGTCAAATTCTCTGCGGTAATCCTCCAAAGAAAGCGACGCGGGCGTCAGGGTGTCCGCGTGGGGAATGCCCATTTTCCGCAGATTGGCCCGGAAGGCCTCGATAAAACGCTCCGCGCCGAAAAAGGTGATTTCGGCGCGGTCTTCCTCCGCCCAGCGAACGCTGGTGGTGGTATACGTGCAGCGGAGCGGCTTTGCGGGAAGAATGTCGTTTCCCATCAGGGCGTTGGCGAACGTGCTTTTTCCCGCCTTTTCAAGCCCGACCACGGCAATTTCATACTCGCCGGTTCGGAATTTTCGACGCAAAGCCTCCGCCCTGTCTCTTACGGACGCAAGCGCGGCGTCGGTTTCCGGCGAAATCAGGCCGTAGGAATTTATTTTCCGTATGCGGTCAATTCCGGCGATTTGCTTCTCCAGCTTCTCCGCCAGTTCCGTTGACGCGAGCCCTTCCATGCGAAAATTCATAGCGTTTGCCTCCTTAGAGTTGCGCACGACAATTCGGAATACGGGGCGCTTCCGCGAAAAACGACTCGATGTTTTCGCGGTACAGCTTCATGCAATTTTCATATCCCAGTTCCATGCGCCATTTCGCGTTCTTTTCGGAAAAGTCCAGAAGCCCGGAAAACGGGCCTCTCTCCAACGAAACGGTGGGGCATAAAATAAGCGCGTCGGAAAAGCCGTTGTTTTCGGAAGAAATCGGTTCCTGTTCGTACTTTGTGCCGCGCCGCTCCTCGCAAATATCAAGCCTTTCTACGTGAACGGCATCATTGCCCAGAGAAACCGCGAGAATTTTTTCGTATCCCATGCGGGCGGCTTCATGGTAAGGGACATTATTCCGCGCAAGCATTCCGCCGTCCCGACGCTTGCGCACGGGAGAGAAAACGATAGGAATCGCGGCGGACGCCAGCAAAAACGGCGCCGCCTCCCGACGGGAAAGCCCGTTCATTTTTATGTATTGCGCCTTATATTTTTCCGGTCGAAAGAGCGCCTGAATAAAATTCGGCTTTTCGTCGCGCCCGGAGATTTCGGACGCGCACACGTAAAAGTCCGGCGTGTCGGGCATAACGTCCGGCAGGTGGCGTTCGAGCAGATTTTTCAATCCTTCCTGATTGAAAAGTCCGGCGGGAAGGCTTTCGGGCAGTTTTTTCGGGTTCAAGTTCAACCGCAGCAGTTGCGCTTCGCCCAAATCCCGGAGCCAAGCCTGCTCCGCGTCTTGGATATTTTTCAGGCAGAACAAAGCGCCGTTTAACGCGCCTACGGAAGTTCCGATAACGCAGGAAAAGAGATTCGCGTATCCCATCTCATCGAGCGCTTTCCAAACGCCTATTTCATAGGCGCCTTTCCCGCCGCCGCCCCCAAAGACAAGCGCGTACTTCATAAAATCATCCCGTTTCCTTTAAATTCTGTCAAATAGCGACAGGATTCGCGCATTTGAGGGCAATTTGCGGGAAAGATTCGCCCCTGCAACGAAATTCTTTCCCTAATAATAGTCGGCGACTGTTCTTAGCGCTCTCTGCTCTCCGTCGGGCGCTCCGGGACGCCGGTCTGCGCGCAGGGCGCGAATTTCAATCGCCGAATATCATTGCCGCCTTGGTTTTACGACACTTTTCGCTGCCCGAAATCACAAGGAAAAGTTGCCGGAATCCCCCGTTTTACCCATAACTTCCGCGTCTTTCGTCAACGGCTTCTTTCAGTATCATGTCCTTGACCTTTATGGGGCTTGTCTCCCTGCCGCGCCTTTTTAGTCACAGTTCATACCATTTGTCGCACTGTTCGACCATTTCCAGTCACAGTTAGTCCTAATTAGCCCTGCCAGTGCCGGCTTCGCTCCGGTAAATTTCCGGTAACAAATCGGTATAGCCGACAGAGGCTGACAGGGGATTCCCTACCAGTTTCATTATCTCATACCTCCATGAATTTGTCAATCCCCTCCAACTTGTCAATTTCCTTGACTTTCGTGTCCTGCATGAGATGGACGTATATACATAGCATATATATATATATATTATAAACTCCCCGCTTGCAGATGGGGGCTGAAATTGCTATCATTTGTTGCATATTGAGAAAGGGAGCAACAAAGGGTGGCAAAGGGCAAAAAGACGACGTCCCGTAAAGAAACGCCGTGGGATAGGAGCGCAAATATGACGCCTACGCAGGAGTTCATGAAACTCAATTATCAGGAACATTACCGCCAACGCCACCCGGCGTTGGCGGATACGGGCGAAGCGTTGATGATTAATTCATTCGTGCCCAAAAGCTGTCCGATATGCTCAACGAATCAGTTTAAACGAGATGGTTTGGACAGCAACGGAATACAACGCTACAAGTGCGCACACGGCCATAAATTCCGTCCGACAACCAATACGATTTTTGATTCGCGGAAAATCTCCGTAAGCGAATGGATAGAATATTGCCTGAGCGTATTTCGACACGTGAGTTTAAGCGCTGCTTCATGGAGCAACAAAAACGCCTTTTCAACCTCCAAATATTGGCTTAACAAGCTGTTTTTAACGCTTCAAGATTACCAAAGGGAGATTGTGTTGTCTGGAAGCGCATACTTGGACGAAACTTATTATACCGTGCGAATGCGTGATATTGTCGTTCATGAAGACGGAAGCCGACTGCGGGGATTATCCGGAAACCAGATTTGCGTTGGCGTGGCTACGGACAGGAATTATACAATCTGTTTGTTGTAAGCGTCGCCTGTGGAGGCGGATTGACAAGAAAAATCCCCGGCTCAAAGTGGGTCGGGGAACAGGGAGCGAGTAAAGATATGACGCCCAGCCGCGCAAACCGTCAGATTTGCGCGGCCGGACGATTTTATTCACGC
>JAFXQD010000051.1 GCA_017527365.1 Oscillibacter sp. | reverse complement strand
GGCTGTTAAGCGCCGCCGCCCTGCCTTGGACGCTCTGCGCGACGGGAATCGGCGTCGCGGCGGTTTGGGTCTCGTTCTTCATGAATCCGGCGGCGCTGAACACAGCCGTCTTCCTATGGGCTTTCGGGGGCTTCGCCGTCGTCGCCTACCTTCAAAGTTTCTTCTTCCTTAAGGCGTTCCGGCTGTTGTAAGGCCTTCTTACGGCGCGTCGGGCGACGGCAGGTTTTCCAGCTTTGCGACAAACCCGCCCCTGTCAATCGTGACTTGGAACGTTTTCATGGGATACTCCGGGTCGCGGCAGTCCTCGAACGCCTTCAAAAGCCCCGCCGACGCCAGCGGACAGGCGACGCAATGCGCGTAAGGATTGGCGCGGAACGTCGGCGACATATCCTCCGTTTCGTAACGCGCTACGGCTTCCTGTAGCCAAACGACGTTGTTTTCCGCGTCAACCTTGACGATTTCCGCCGTCAAAACGATGTTCCGCAACGGCGCGACAGGCTCCGCCGCGCCGACGTAAGAATGAAGCGTAAACTCCGTCATCCATTGCGCCTGATGGGGCACGAGCATGTCAAGCGCGGCGTCTCCGTTGTTGACTTGGCTAAGGCGTAAAATCGTCTCGCCGTCCGTGCGGAAACGCTCTACATAGTAGTCGCCTACGCTCCCGCTCATGCCGCGCAACGCCGCGACAGTATCCGGGTCGTCGGCTTCCAGACAAAGCAAGTCCGGCGTTTCCCATTCCTCCGCGTGCAGACGCTCCGTTTTCCAATTCAGCCAGCGCGGGTCGCCGTCCTGCGCAAGGGCAAGCGTGTTATCGTCAAAAAAGCTCAGGCGCATGGTGTGCTCTTTGTCGGACTCGTTGCGGTAGAGCCACTCCCCGACAACGCCCCTGTCCTCCAACGGATAGCCCGCCAGAATCTTTTGCGCGTAGCGCCCGTTGACGGGCTCCTCGCGCAAATAGTTGTCCTCGCCGAAAATATACTCCCCGTAAAGCCCGTTCCGCATGACGGCGACGCAGATTTCCGGATGCCACGGAAGGGAAGCGTACAGTCCGACGCTCTCGCCTTTGTTCAGGACGCGCCGGAACAGCGTCGAACCGGGCACGAAAAGCCCGTCCTGCATAGCAAGCTCTTCCGTCGCGTTCTCATTGTCGGGGGTGCGCCGGATTAAAACCGTTACGCCGTCCTCCAAGGCGGTCAGGCGCGACCAATGCCACGGGGTGTCTTCGTCGGACGGACGGCGCGTCAGTTCGATGTTCGCTACCGTATCCGACAGTTCCGCCTCCGGGACGCCGACATCAACCGTTAAGAGCGCGTCGGGAGCTTTCCGCGTAATAAACGCGGCTTCGCCGTCGCGGTTGAGGCGCACGTATAAGGTTTGCCCGCCTGCCTCCGGCACGGGATAGCCGTAATACTCCGGTTCGCCTTCGGGCGCGGCGTAGGACGCTTCCGAAAGAATCTCGTCCTTGTACTCCCAGACGGCGCCGGGGGCGACCGGAATCAGAAACGCGAAATCCGTTTCCGTCTGCCACACATCCGGGTCAAATGTGCTCTGTTGCCATAACAGCGATTGCAAGCCGTCCTGCAGCCAGACGTTCCCCTGCAGCACGGTGTCATATTCCACGCAAGCCAGCTCGCGCACGTCGTCGGGCGCGGGGACGACAAGATAGAGCATATCCAGCAGGGCATACGCGCTCCGCCAGCCTATGTCGTCCAGCGGGGAGGCGTGCGCAAGCGCGAGCGTCACATACGCGGCGCCGCCCACGTACTCCATATCTTCCACGATTTTTTCAAATCCGTAGCCCTCTGTGCGGTCGGGGCAGAATCCGGCTTTGAGCGTCGCCCACTCCGCGCCGTCGTACAGGCGCAAGTCTCCGTTGTTGTCCTCGTCCCAGCCGATTTGCAACGCGCCGGGAAGGTATGGGACGGCGACAATGCTTTGGTCGTCGTCAACGGTCAGTTTCGGGAACATAAACTCATCGTCCGTTTCCTCGCGGGGAACGTCCTTGACGTAAAGGCTGTCCTCAATGCCGGGCGCCGCCGTCACAACGACAAAATCATTGAGAAAATGCCCGCTTCCGGCGTAATAGCCCACCACAAGCCCGATTTGCAGTCCCGACGAGACAAGCTGCTCCGGCTCCGTCGAGCACATCACATCGGCGTCGGGGAACGTCCCAAGGCGGAGCAGCGTCCCTTCGGAATCGGGCGGCAACTGCCACAGGGTGCGGACGGCTTCCGCGCCCTCGTCGGTCTCCGTCTCGTACTCCACGCGAATCAGGAACAAGCCCTCGTCCGACAGCCCCGCGAAAATCAGGGGAAACTCGGAGATGAAATAGCCCGCCTGTTTCTTGTCGCGGTACAAGGAAAACGCGGAGCCGTCCCCGGCGCTCTGCTCTATCGCCAAAAGCCCGCCGTCGGTAAAGCCTAACAGCGTTCCTTCGCCGACGGTCTCGCAGTCCTTGCCGTCCGCGCTATACCAGACGACGTAATCCGCGCCGTTGATACGCTCTTGCAGATAAAAGCCGCCGTCGCCGACGTATAGCCCGCCGTATCCGGTATCCGTGAACGCCGTCTCGGTTTCGCCCGTTTGCGGGTCGTAGGCGACAATCTCCGACTCGTAGCCCGTAACGTGCCCGCCGTCCGTGAACTCGCCGAACATCGCCAAATTTTCAAGGGCTTTGGCGCCGTATTTGCGGAAATAGACCTTCCCGCCCACGCGGACATAATGCCCGCCGTTGTTTTCCACGTCCGACAAATCGCCGGGCGTCGGCGCCGTCGCGGGCGCGGACTTTTCGACGCTTGGCGCGTTGTCCGACGCCGCGCCGCCGCTCTTTTCTGCGCTTTCCGTGCTCCCGCAGGATGTCAGGAGCAGAAAAACCAGCAAAAGACAGGCTGTCCGGATTTTTTTCTTCATTGCGTTTCCTCCTCTAAAATGCGCCGTATGAGAAATCACCGGAGAGGAACCCGCCTCCCCGGTGACTTTCGCCGCGTTATTACGGTTTCTTTACAAGGTTCACGTTCTCCGACGGCTTGTCGCTTTCTTCGGACGCCTCGTCGCCGGCTTTCTCCGTTTCGGCGTCCGCGTCCGCGTCCTCCGACGGCTCTTCGTCCGACAGGGAAACAGTCTCGTCCGTCGCGGATTCCTCGACAACCGAATCCTCCTCCGGCGGCGCGTCGTCCTCCCTCGGCGTTTCCAAATCCGGCGCCGCGTAGGTCGCCGCGTTCCATGCGGACGGCTCCGGCTCTTTTGCGGCTTCCTCCTTGGCCGCCGCCGCTTCCGCCGATTCCGTGGTCAGCAAAGAGTAGGATTCCTCTTTCTGTCTGGCTTCCTCCTCCGCCCTCAGGGCGGCGGCGCGCAAGGCCTCGTTTTCTTCCTGCCGCCTCTCGCTCCGCTCGATGAAGAACACCGCAATCCGGAAGACGAGCAGGACGGCCATAAGCGCGATAGCGCTGATTCCCCATGTAAGATAGAGGTCTTGGAAGAAGCCCGCGACGACATAGCCCACAAAACTGACCGCCGCCACGGTAACGGCGTAAGGCAACTGCGTCGAAACGTGGTCGATATGCTCGACCTGCGCCCCGGCGGACGCCATAATGGTCGTGTCGGAAATCGGGGAGCAGTGGTCGCCGCACACGGCGCCCGCCAGACAGGCGGAAATGCCGATAATCAAAAGCGGGCTTGTGGACGGGAAAATCGCCGTGACAATGGGAATCAGGATTCCGAACGTGCCCCACGACGTGCCCGACGCGAACGCGAGCACGCAAGCCACAAGGAAAATCACGGCGGGGAGCATACTGTACAGGTGGTCGGCGGCGCCCGTCATGGCGGTTTTCACGAATTTCGCCGCGCCGAGTTTCTCGTTGGTCATGGTTTTCAGGCTGACGGCAAGCGTCAGGATGATAATGGACGAGCCCATGGCGTTAAAGCCCTTCGGCACGCACGCCATCGCTTCCTGAAAAGTCAGGCACCCGCGAAAGATAATATAGGCGACCACCAGAACCAGCGCGATAATACTGCCCCACGGGAGCCCTATAAAGGCGTCCGTGTTGCCGAACGCGCCGATAAAATCCCATTTGTTATCCGTTCCGCCCCACCAGTCGGTTCCAAAGAAGCCGCCGACGTAGAGCATACCAATCGTGCAGGTGACAATCAGGAGCAGAACCGGGAGGAGCAAATCAATCACGCGCCCCTTATGGTTTCCTTCCGTCTCCTCGGAGCCTTCCAACGCGCCGAGCTCCCCAAAGCGGACGGCGCGTTTCTCATAGCGGCGCATGGGGCCGTAGTCGAACCCCAGCAGAACCAGCAAAATGATAAACAGGAACGTCAGGAGGGAATAGAGGTTGTAAGGAATGGCGCGGATAAAAAGCTCCAACCCGCTGATTCCGGTGTCCATGCTTTCGGCGGTGCCGGAGACCGCCGCCGCCCACGAGGAAACGGGGGCAACCATGCACACCGGGGCGGCGGTCGCGTCAATGAGATACGCCAGCTTTGCGCGGCTGATACGGCGGCGGTCCGTGACGGGGCGCATGACGGAGCCGACGGTCAGGCAGTTGAAATAGTCGTCGATGAAAATCAGGACGCCCAGCAGGAACGTGGCAAGCTGTACGCCCACGCGGGAGCGGATATTCTTTTCCGCCCAGCGCCCGAACGCGGCGGAGCCCCCGGCGGCGTTCGTCAATGCGACGATAACGCCCAGCAGGACAAGGAAAAGGAAGATTCCGGCGTTGCTGTTGACGGCGGCAATCAAGCCGTCCTCGACAATCGCGTTGAGCGTCGCAAGGGGTCGGAAGTCGCAGGCGAGGAACGCCCCTACCGCCACGCCGATAAACAGGGAGCCGTAAGCTTCTTTCGTAATCAAGGCCAGAAGGATGGCGATAACCGGCGGGACAAGCGCCCACCAAGTGCCGTAGAGGGCGGCTGTGGCGGCCTCTTCCTCGCCCTCGGCGAACGCGGGAACCGTCAGCAGGCCGCACAGCGCCAGCGTGATGGGCAGGAACGCCATGAGCCGCCGCGAAAGCTGTTTCATGCGTCTCACTCCTTACAGAATAAAATGAAGCCATGCCGGAGCCATGACTTCATAATCCGACGCGCTTTACTCCCACGAAAGCGCCCTCTTTTATGAACCCATGACGGCGCTCCGCCATTCAGGAAACGCGTATCGGCGCGGGGATTTGTCCGGTTTCACCGCAAGCCGCGCCTTTGCCGCCTGTACATTATACTCCGATTGGGGCGGTTGTCAACAGATTTTGACGAATTTGCCCCAAACATCCCGGAATCTCCGCGAAATCCCTTGTTTTTCCAGTTTTCAGTACGCGATTCCCCAGTAAATGTCAGTTTCGCACTTTTTGCCGCATACCGGGCACGTTCCCTCCGTCCCGCGCTGTTGGAACGGGATACAGCGGGACGACACCCCGGCGCGTTCCTTCATGGCCTCCTCGCACTCGCGGGAGCCGCACCACTTGGAGCGCAGGAAGCCGCCTTCGCCCTCCGCAATCGCCTTCGCCTCTTCCGGCGTCGTGATGTCGAACGTGTGCTCTTCCAAATTCTTTTTCGCTTGCGCGAACAAATTCGACTGGATTTCTTCCAGCAGGTTTTGCGCGGCCTGTTCGAGTTCCGACAGCGGCGCGAACGTCTTTTCCCCGGTGTCGCGGCGGGCAAGGCCGCATTGCGCCTTCTCAATGTCCTTGGGGCCGATTTCCACGCGGAGCGGCACGCCCTTCATCTCGTGCTCGGCGAACTTCCAGCCGGGGGAGTTGTCGGAATCGTCGAGCTTGGCGCGGATTCCGGCGGCTTGGAGGCGGTCGCGCAGGGCGGAGGCGGCGTCGAGCACGCCGGGCTTGTGCTGGGCGACGGGGATAATGACGGCCTGCACGGGCGCGACGCGGGGCGGCAGGACTAAGCCGCGGTTGTCGCCGTGGGTCATAATCAACCCGCCGATTGTGCGCGTGGTAATGCCCCACGAGGTTTCAAAGGGGGCGCGGCGCTGATTGTCCTTGTCGGAAAAACTGATGTCAAAGGCCTTGGCGAACCCGTCGCCGAAGTAATGGCTTGTGCCGTTCTGCAAGGCCTTGCGGTCGTGCATCATGCACTCCAAAGTATAGGTGCGCTCTGCGCCCGCGAACTTCTCCTTGTCGGTCTTGACGCCGCGCACGACGGGCATGGCCAGCAGGTTTTCCAGCACGTCCGCGTAAACTTCCAACATCCGCTCGGTTTCCTCGATGGCTTCCTCGGCGGTGGCGTGGAGCGTGTGCCCCTCCTGCCAGAGAAACTCCCGGTGGCGCAAAAACGGGCGCGTGGTCTTTTCCCAGCGCATGACGCTGCACCACTGGTTGTAGAGCATGGGCAAATCCCGCCACGAGTGCACGACCTTGCTCCAATGCTCGCAGAAGAGCGTTTCGGACGTGGGGCGGACGCAAAGCCGCTCCTCCAGCTTCTCGCTTCCGCCGACCGTCACCCACGCGCATTCCGGCGCGAAGCCCTCGATATGGTCCTTCTCCCTCTGCAACAGGGATTCCGGTATCAGCATGGGCATGGACACGTTGCAGTGTCCCGTTTCCTTGAACCTGTCGTCCAACGCCCGTTGTATGTTCTCCCAAATCGCGTACCCGTAAGGGCGGAGAATATACATCCCCTTGACGCTCGTATAGCCAATCAGTTCGGCCTTGGTGCAAACGTCCGTGTACCACTGCGCGAAATCCCGCTCCATATCGGTAATCGCGTCAACCTGTCTTTGTTCCTTTGCCATAGCTCGCCCTCCATAGAAAAAACGTGGGCTTATTGTATCCTCTGGCCGGAAAAAAGTCAACCCCGTTTCCGCAAAGCGCGACGCGATTGGTTGGGCGGAGGAAACGCTTGTCAAAAGCGGACAGTTTTCTGAGAGTATTCCGTATCGTCTGGCCGGATGGAACCCGCAAACGCTTCTTCCGCAAAGGCCGCGATGTTCGCCGCAGACATGCCGCGACGCGTCGGCGCCGCAACCAAACGCTCCCGGAACGCTTTGTTCAACACAACGCCCCGTTTCGTTGTCCGGCCCGACGCGCATAGGCTTTCCAAGTCCTCTTTACGAAAGCGAACCTGAGCGCCGCGAAGGCGGGGCTGATTCTCCGTGCAAGCGGACTTCCCATGTCGAAATATACGTTTCACTATACAGATACTACATTTTATCTGAATTTCGAGAATCGCGTTGCGGAACAGCTATTGGAAAGATTTGAAAATCCGTTTAGGTTTCCATATGCTTGCCAAGAAACGCAGCGATGGTTTGCGCCAGCTTGTATTCCGTCTCTCCGGCGGGCTCGCCGCTTTCTGGAACGATGAAGAGCACTACGCCCAACAAGTCGCCTTCCGATAAGATGGGCGCGGCGATGTCCAGTTCCCCTTCCGCTTCCGCAGACACGCCCACGGGCGGCTCGTGCTCCGTGCGGCGGTAAATGCGGCGGTTCTCCATAATCCGCTCTAAATCTGCGGAAATATGCTTGCCTTTCAGTTCACGGCGCCCGCCCGACACGGACAACACAATGTCGCGGTCGGCGATTGCGCAGACCCGCCCCGTGCAACGGCTCATCGTTTCGCAGAGTTGGAACGCGAAATCCTCCACGCCGCCGAGCATGGAATACTTCTTGAAAATCACTTCTCCTTCCCGGCTGGTGTAGATTTCCAGCGGGTCGCCCTCCCGGATTCTCATGGTACGGCGGATTTCTTTCGGTATTACCACGCGACCTAAATCGTCAATGCGACGCACAATTCCTGTCGCTTTCATCATAAAACTGCCTGTTTCAGTCGTATTGTATCCATTTCGCAAGAAAAAAGCCGCGCATTTTGGAGAAAATTTCGCCGTAAGGCGACAGAAGGGACATTTTATCGCCCCT
>JAFXQD010000050.1 GCA_017527365.1 Oscillibacter sp. | reverse complement strand
CGGTCAAGCTGGCGGGCGTCGGCGAGGCTATCGGCGATTTACAGCCCTTCAACGCCCGCGACTATCTGGAAGCCGTCATTTAACGATTCAGGGGAAAGGAGCGGTTGCTATGCTGAGAGAGGACGGACGGGAACTGAATCAACTTCGCCCCGTCATCATCACCCCAAACTACAGCAAATTCGCGGAGGGAAGCTGTCTCATAGAGTGCGGGGATACGAAAGTCTTATGTTGCGCGAGCGTCGGCTACCGCGTGCCGTTCCACGTGCCGCGGGGCGAGGGATGGGTCACGGCGGAATACTCCACGCTTCCCCGCGCCAACCGCGAACGCGAAAACCGCGATATTTCCAAGCTGAAACTGTCGGGCAGAAGCGCGGAGATTCAGCGCCTTATCGGGCGGTCCCTGCGCTCCGCCGTGGATATGACGCGTCTCGGCGAGCATACGATTACCGTGGACTGCGACGTGATACAGGGCGACGGCGGCACGCGCACGGCGTCCGTGACGGGCGGCTTTGTCGCCTTGGCTCTGGCTTGCCGCTGGCTGATGGAAGAGCGGGAAATCTTCTCGTCCCCGCTGTTGCACTACGTCACGGGCGTTAGCGCGGGCATCGTGGACGATTACGCCATGCTCGATTTGCAGTACAGCGAGGACAGCCGCGCTCAGGTCGATATGAATTGCATCATGAACGAGCTGGGCGAAATCATCGAGATACAGGGCACCGGGGAAGGCAGGGCGTTTAGCGCCAACGAACAACAGGAGCTTTTGCGGCTGTGCGCCAAGGGCAACAAAGAACTGCTGGCGGTTCAGCGGGAAGCGTTAGGGGGAAAATTGTAATGTCGGAGCGGTTTGTACTGGCGACGCATAATCCGGGGAAACTCAAGGAAATGCGCGAAATCCTGTCGGAACTGGGCGTGGAGGTCATTTCCCCCGACGAGGCGGGCATTACGGTCAACGTGGAGGAAATCGGCGTGACGTTCGCCCAGAACGCCATGCTAAAGGCGAAAGTGGTTTGCAGTCAGACGGGCTTGCCCGCCATCGGCGACGACTCCGGGCTTTGCGTGGACGCCCTCAACGGCGGCCCCGGCGTGTACTCCGCCCGCTACGGCGGCGAAAATTTGACCGACGCCCAAAGGAACAATTTGCTATTGGAGAGCGTCAAAGGACAGGGGACGCGCAACGCCCATTTCCTCTGTTCCATCGCCTGCGCGTTTCCCAACGGCGACACCCTCACGGCGGAAGGGCGTTGCGACGGCATTATAAACTATATCCCCATGGGCACGGGCGGATTCGGCTATGACCCCGTTTTCAACTATACGCCCATGTGCAAGACGTTCGCGCAGATGACGCCGGAGGAGAAGTCGAAGGTATCGCACCGGGGCAAGGCTCTGCGGGCGTTCGCCGTGGCGCTGGGGGCGTACCTGAGCGAGCGGGCGTGGAAAGAGCTGGAAGAGGAAAAACAGCGTCGGGAAGAGGAATTGAGCGAGGCGGAGGGCGTCGAAGCGGCGGAACCCCCGGAGGGCGCGGAAGTCGCGGAGGCAACGAACGCCCCGGAAAGCGCGGAAGCCGTCGGGACGGCGGGCGCGCCGAAAGCGGAGCGGAAAGTCCCGGCGCGTCCCCATAACAACAAGAAGCAGAAGAAGCATAGGAAATATCGTTAAGGAGCGGAGACATGACGCCGAAAGAACGCGCCCGCTTGCGGGGATTGGCAAACGGCATTGAGACCGTGTTGCAGATTGGAAAGGACGGAATCGGGGAAAACCTGATTCGTCAGGCGGACATCACGCTGGAAGCGCGGGAACTGATAAAGGGGCGCGTGCTGGACGGCTGCATAGACCACACGCCGCGCACGGCGGCGGAAGCGTTGGCGCAGGCCACAAACAGCGAGGTTGTGCAGGTTATCGGCTCAAAGTTTGTGCTGTACCGCAAAAAGAAGGCCGTCGAAAAGGAACGGAAAGCGGAAAAGCCGCGTCCGAACAGCCGCGCACGGCGTGTGGAAAAGCGCGACGCCCCGGACAAGTCCGCCCGGAAGCCGATTACGGCGAACCGTCCCGGACAACGGGCGCACGGGGAGCGCAAGCCCGTACAGGCAAGCCGTCCCGGAGAACGAAAAGCCGTTGCCCTCCGGCGCGGCGCGTCCGGGAAGCCCCCGGCGCAACGGAGCGGCGTCAAGCGCGGACAGGCGGCTTTCGGAAAGCCCCCGGCGAGGCGGAACGCCTCCGACAAGCGCGGCGGCGCGGGCGGCGCACGTCGCGGCGCGTTCGGTCAATCCCCGGCGCGGCGCAATCAGTTGCGGGACAACCGCAATCGGCGGAAGCAAGCCAAGTAAGGAGCGGACGCATGAAAATAGGCATTTACGGCGGCACGTTCAACCCGCCGCATTTGGGGCACGTCGCGGCGGCGCGGGCGGTCATCGAGACGCTCGGACTGCAAGAGCTTTATTTCATACCCGCCGGACTGCCGCCCCACAAGGATTTGCCAGCCGGGACGCCCGACCGCGAAAAACGTCTGGAAATGGTTCGCATGGCCGCCGCGCAACTGAAAA
Source organism: Oscillibacter sp. (assembly GCA_017527365.1). GTDB lineage: Bacteria > Bacillota > Clostridia > Oscillospirales > Oscillospiraceae > Oscillibacter. The sequence continues at coordinate 6,206 of JAFXQD010000050.1, read as the reverse complement.
TGTCGATTCCTGTCGCCGTGTCGGACATCGAGCTTTCCCGCGACGGCAAAAGCTACACCGTCGAGACGCTGGAAACCCTCCGCGCCCAACGCCCCGACGCCGAATTATGGCTGCTTCTGGGCGCGGACATGTTCCTGTCCCTGCATACGTGGTACCACACGGAGCGGATTTTGTCGCTTGCGGGAATCGCGGCGTTCGGGCGCACGGGCGAGGACGCCGACGCGCAGTTCTCCGCCCAGCGCGACGCGCTTTACCGGAAGTTTCCGTATGCGCGTATCTTTACCCTTGCCGTTCCCGACGTGATTGACGTATCATCCACGGAAGTTCGGGAAACGCTGTCCCATGGGGGCGGGGCGCGGTTCCTGCCCCCGGCGGTCTACGGCTACATTCTCCGGGAAGGGCTGTACGGAACCCACGCGGACTTGAAGAATCTGCCGCTGTCGCAACTCCGCGCCGTCGCGCTGTCGTACCTCGACCGTCGCCGCGTCCCGCACGTGCTCGGAACGGAGCAGGAGGCCATCCGGCTTTGCGCCCGCTACGGCGGCGACGCGGAGAAGCTCCGCCGCGCCGCGCTCCTGCACGACTGCACGAAACGCTGTTCCCCGGAAGAGCATTTCGCGCTGTGCGAACGCTACGGCATAGAGCCGGACGAGACGGAGCGGCGGAACCCGAAACTGCTCCACGCCCTGACGGGCGCCGCGATAGCGCGGGACGCGTATGGCATGGACGACGAGACGACGCTCGCCATCCGCTACCATACCACCGGACGCGCCCGCATGACGCTGTCGGAAAAAATCATGTACTTGGCGGACTACATAGAGCCGTCGCGGGATTTTCCGGGCGTCGAGGCCTTGCGCGAGGCCTGTTACGAGGACATTGACAAGGGCTTGGCGCTGGGGCTTGAGATGACGGTGAAAGAAATGTCGGAGCGCGGCGGGGACTTGCACCGCGCCACCTTGGAAGCCTTGGAGGATGTGAAAGGAACGAGATGAAGAGACAACAGTACACGCGAATGGGCGGCAGATACAACCCGGTATACCCGCAGTACGTGCCTGTCAGGCGGAAAAAGCGGAGCAGGGTCTTGCCCTTGCTTCTGATTATTCTAATGTTGCTTGCCCTTATCGGGCACACGCTGTGGCAGAAAATGTTCGTGCGCCCCGTGGTCTCAACGGGGGAAATCACGGAAACGGAGTCGATTTCGCCTAATTCCGGCAGGCTGGACGCCGTGCAGTTCGGCGAACTCCCGCCCGACGGCGACACCATCGACTACGGCGAGGGAATCCGCCCCCGGCAAAGCGGTTTGCGCAAGAGCGAGGACTTCTACACCGTCCTTGTCTTGGGGCGCGACACAGGGGGCGGCGGCAATACCGACACCATGCTGTTGGCAAGCTATGACGTTGCCAACCAGAAAGCCAACGTCATGTCAATCCCCCGCGACACCATGATTAACGTGCCTTGGGACGTGAAGAAAATCAACTCCGTTTACAGCTACTTCGGCGGCGGGGAAAAGGGCATTCAGCAGGTGTATAAGGAAGTTTCGCAACTTGTCGGATTCCAGCCGGACTATAAGATAGTCGTGGAGTGGGACGCCGTGGGCGCGATTGTGGACGCCATCGGCGGCGTGTGGTTCGACAACCCCTATCCCATGGACTACCACGACCCCAAGCAAAACCTTGTGATTGAGCAGGAGCAGGGCTACCGTCTCCTCACGGGCGACGACGCCATGCAGGTTATCCGCTGGCGGGCCAACGACAACGACAGCCCCTACGGATACCAAAAGCGCAACGGCGGAATTGGCGACGACGGGCGCATAAAGTTACAGCAGAGCTTCTTAAAGGCGCTGTTCCGCCAAATGCTCACCGTCCAGAACGTCCGCAACATCAACAAAATCGCAAAAGTCTGCGAGGAAACCGTGGACACGGATTTGACGTTGCAAAATATGCTCTGGTTCTTGCAAAAGGCGTTTATGGGCGGGCTCGGCATGGAGGACGTGGAGTTCTTCACTATGCCGTATTATAACACCAGCGCGTGGAGCCGTTCCTACAATCAAAACCTGTCCTACGTCTGCCCGCAGGGAAGCAAACTGCTGGAAGTCGTCAACAACCAGTTGAGCCCCTTTATCGAGGAGTTCGACTTGTCCGACCTTGACATCATGTCGGTGCGGAGCAGCGGGGCCCTTCGTTCCTCTACGGGGTACGTCGAGGACAGGGAGGCCGCGAAACCGCCTCAGAAGTAAGCGCGGCGCGTAAGGAAACGCCGTCGCGGGAAACAGGAAAGGAGTTTTTTTATGACGCCGAAAGAACTTGCGATTATCGCGGCGAAAGCCCTTGACGATAAGAAGGGGGAGGAAATCGCCGTTATCGAGATTACCGACCAGACCACTTTGGCGGATTACTTCGTCATCGCCACCGGAAATTCCAACACGCAGATTAACGCCCTCAGCGGCGCGGTCGAAAAGGCTATGGAGGAGCAGGGCGGGGAGCCGCTCCTGCACCGGGAGGGGCACCGCGACGGGACTTGGGTTTTGCTGGACTACGGAAGCGTCGTCGCGCACATCTTCTCCAAGGAAGCGCGGGAGTTCTACTCGCTGGAGCGCCTCTGGAGCGACGGAAAGCGCATGGACCTTTCGTTCCTGCGCGAGCCGTGACAAACCACGCGGCGCCGCCTGTGCGCGGCGCCCCGCGCATGACAGCATTGCTAAGTTAAGGAGATTGAAAAGCGCATGAAATACGATTTTGCCGCCATTGAAGCGAAATGGCAGAAAAAATGGATGGAAGTCAAGCCTTTCGCCGCCGTCACGGGCGACAAGTCCCGCGAAAAGTTCTACGGGCTGATTGAGTTCCCGTACCCGTCCGGGCAGGGGCTCCACGTCGGACACGCCCGCCCCTTTACCGCGATGGACATTATCTGCCGGAAAAAGCGCATGGAGGGCTACAACGTCCTGTTCCCGATTGGCTTCGACGCCTTCGGACTGCCTACCGAGAACTACGCCATTAAAAACCATATCCACCCGGCGAAAGTCACCCGCGACAACATCCGGAATTTCACCGCGCAGTTGCATATGCTGGGCTACTCGTTCGACTGGGACCGCGTGGTGGACACAACCGACCCCAGCTATTACAAGTGGACGCAGTGGATTTTCTTACAGCTTTTCAAGCACGGGCTTGCCTACAAGGCTTCCATGCCCGTGAACTGGTGCACAAGCTGCAAGTGCGTCCTTGCGAACGAGGAAGTAGTTGACGGCGTTTGCGAGCGTTGCGGGAGCGCGGTTATCCGCCGCGAAAAAAGCCAGTGGATGCTTGCCATCACGAAATACGCCGACCGCCTCATTGACGACCTCGACACCGTGGACTACATCAGCCGGGTGAAAATCCAGCAACGCAACTGGATTGGACGCTCCGAGGGCACGGAAATCAGGTTCCCCACGTCCGCCGGGGACGTTCTCACGGTTTATACGACGCGTTCCGACACGCTCTTTGGCGTCACGTTTATGGCGCTTTCCCCCGAACACCCGTATTTGAAACAGTGGCGCGACAAAATCCGGAATTGGGACGAGGTTTCCGCGTATCTTGACGAGGCGGCGCGGAAATCCGATTTTGAGCGGAGCGAACTCAACAAGGACAAAACCGGCGTCCGTCTGCAAGGCGTCACGGCGACAAATCCCGTCAACGGGACGGAAATTCCCATATTTGTCGCGGACTATATCCTGATGAGTTACGGTTCCGGAGCCATTATGGGCGTGCCCGGTCACGACCAGCGCGACTGGGACTTTGCAACTAAATTCGGACTGCCCATTATTGAAGTCGTCAAGGGCGGCGACGTTACGAAAGAGGCGTTCATCCTCAAGGACGACACGGGAATCATAGTCAACTCCGGTTTCCTCGACGGCATGACCGTCAAGGACGCCATTCCCGCCATGACAAAGTGGGTCACGGAACAGGGCATTGGAACTCCGAAAACGAATTTCAAGCTCCGCGACTGGGTATTCTCCCGCCAACGCTACTGGGGCGAGCCGATTCCGCTTGTCAACTGCCCCAAATGCGGCTGGGTTCCGCTGGACGAATCCGAACTGCCGTTACTGCTCCCGGACGTGGAATCCTACGAGCTCACCGACGACGGCGAAAGCCCGCTGTCCGCCATGACGGACTGGGTAAACGTAAGCTGTCCGAAATGCGGCGCCCCCGCCAAGCGCGAAACCGACACCATGCCGCAGTGGGCGGGCTCCTGCTGGTACTTCCTCCGCTATATGGACCCGCGCAACGCCGACGCGCTGGCGTCGAAAGAGGCGCTGGAATACTGGTCGCCCGTGGACTGGTACAACGGCGGCATGGAGCACACCACCTTACACTTGCTCTACAGCCGCTTCTGGCACAAGTTCCTCTATGACATTGGCGCGGTTCCCACGCCGGAGCCTTACGCCAAGCGCACAAGCCACGGCATGATTTTAGGCGAGGGCGGAGAAAAGATGTCCAAGTCACGCGGCAACGTCGTCAACCCCAACGACATTGTGGCGCAGTACGGCGCGGACACCATGCGCCTGTATATCATGTTCGTGGGCGACTTCGAGAAGGCGGCGATTTGGTCTACGGAAGCCGTCAAGGGGTCGAAACGCTTCCTTGACCGCGTCTGGAATTTGGCTGAGAGCGCGTCGGACAGCGGCGACGCGACGCCCGCCAACGAGCCCGCCCTCCACCGCGCCATTAAGAAAGTCACGGAAGATGTCAACTCCTTGAAGATGAACACCGCCATTGCCGCCATGATGACGCTTGTCAACGAGCTTGCGGCCAACGGCTGTTCGCGGGGCGACATGCGGATTTTGCTTTTGTTGCTCAACCCGTTCGCGCCGCACATCACCGAGGAGCTTTGGGAACGCTTAGGCTTCGCCGCCCAAACGGGGCGCATGGCTTGCCAAGAGGCGTGGCCGCAGTACGACGAGAGCAAGACCGTCGCGCAGACGGTCGATATGGCTGTGCAGGTCAACGGCAAGTTAAAGGGAGCCGTCGCCATGCCGCCCGACAGCGAACAGGAGGCGGTTGTGAAGGCCGCTTTGGAGTTGGAGAAAGTCCGGCGCGCCACCGAGGGCATGAAGATTGTCAAGACGATTCTTGTCAAGAACCGCCTTGTAAACCTGATTGTTAAGCCGCAGTAAACGCGAGCCCCGCCTTGCAAACCTGATTGCCATTCCGAACAACCGGGCGCCCGCCGCCAAGGCGCGGCGTCCGGTCATTTTGCGCCCGCGAGCGATAACGCAACGCTATTTCAAGCCGCGCCGCGTTCGTCAAACTTATCATAAAAGGGCGGAAAAAGCGGCGCCCGCTTTGGCTATCTTTGCCGGACGCCGCGAAAAATTGTCAAAGAATTGTCAATCTATGCCATAAACGGGGCAAACGAATACCTACGCCGCCGCGCACTTTCATTCCATAAAGAAAAAATTATCCGTTTCCCGCAAAAAAACCTTGACAAGAACCGTCAAATTCCTTATAATAACTTTATTAGCCATTGACAGAGCCATTTGACAGGATTACGAATCCAGAAACCCCGGCCGGATTGCGAATCATTGACAGAAGCGTTTGACGATGGCCTTCTACGCGCCCGGCTGTCCGGACGCCACGGGGGGAGGGATATAGATGTCTGAGATTCATGTGAAAGACGGCGAGTCCATTGACAGCGCGCTGAAGCGTTTTAAGCGCAGTTGCGCCAAGGCAGGGGTGATTGCCGAGGTTCGCAAACGCGAGCACTACGAAAGCCCCAGCGTCAAGCGCCGCAAGAAGTCCGAAGCCGCTCGCAAGAATAAGAAGCGCTTCTACTGACCGCCTCGGAAGCTCTCCCCACGGGGGAGCTTCTTCCTGTCCGAAAGCCGGACGCCTTCCCGAAACGCGGAGGAAGCCCGCTTTCCCGACAGGCGGAAACGTTTCGCCGCCTTGCCCTGTTTCGCGGAGAAAAATTTCCAAAAGGGCTTGACACGCCGCCTGTTTTTGTGTATAATCCCTTTCGTTGCCCCGCATGAGGCAGACAAGTCCGGGAGCATAGCTCAGCTGGTTAGAGCGCCTGCCTTACAAGCAGGAGGTCACTGGTTCGAGTCCAGTTGTTCCCACCAAGCGCATATATGGCCCGGTAGTTCAGTTGGTTAGAACGCTAGCCTGTCACGCTAGAGGTCGACGGTTCAAGTCCGTTCCGGGTCGCCATCCGCCCAGATAGCTCAGTTG
>JAFXQD010000049.1 GCA_017527365.1 Oscillibacter sp. | reverse complement strand
CGGCTTTTCTATGCAGACAAAGGCAAAGTCGTAATTTTCCTTCATGCGGTCGAGAAAATTCTGCGTCTGCCGGAAGGATTCGGACTTTTCCCCGCTTTCGATACAGTCTTTCAGGTCTTCCCCGTCAATTTCCGTCATGGTCAGGCGCAAGGCGTCCCCGATGTAGGTCTGGTACTTCTCCACCATGCCCTGATAGTAGATAACGAAGCCCAGAGCGGCCAGCGTCAGGCACAGCAGAACCACGAACGCCCCGCACCCCAGCAGAATACTGCGCCGGAGAGGGTTCCGGTATTTCTTCATGCTTCTTTCAGTTCCTTTCTATTCAGGATAAAGTGTCCGGCGCCCAGAGCCGTAACCCCGCCGCAGAAGGCGGACACCGCGCCCAGAAGCGGGCGTTGCGCCATCAGGCGGGCGAAGACAATCGGGCCCAGCGATTCGCCGATATTCTCCGTGAAGTTGTACACGCCCATGGCGCGGTCCTCGCCGTAGCGCCGAACCTGTTTTTGTTTGAGGAACCAAGTCTGCTGCATAGTCTTTCCGTAAGCGGCGGCGGTGCCCATCAGCAGGGCAAGCACGACGCCCAGCATATTGCGCATCAGCGCAAAGACCATCAGGGCGATAATATTTGTCAGATACGCGGCGTACATGCCCTTGTTGCCCAGCGCCTTGGTGACGCGTTTGGTCAGCGTGTCGCCCGTCAGCGCCGCCACTTCCGAATACAGCATAATTAAAATAGAGACAATCGTTTCGTCGTAGCCCATGTTCCCGCAGAACATCGGGACAAAGTAGAACACGAAACTGTTAAAGACGATATAGGGGTTTTGAATCAGGACAATGAAACTTGTCACAGGCTTATTGAACAGGAACCGCCCGAAGGAAACGCCCGCTTCCTCGACTTCCTCCTGCGCGTCCGCCGCCAGCAGCCCGGCCAGTTGGCGCAACATCAGGTTTCCGAGCAACATAAGGCACATCCACACCGCCGCGACAATCAGGAACACGGGGCGCTGTCCGATAGCCACGGCCAGCAAGGAGCCCAACAGCATTCCGAAGTTGATTCCCGACAGGTACGCCGCGTTGTACACCGTGAAACCCCACTGCTGGTTGACCTCGTCCTTGATGTATGTCAGCAGAATGTAAGTCGCGTTCGTAATCAGCCCCACGCCGATACCGTCAATCACGAGCCCGCCGAAGATGGCAAAGTAGGAGGGGAACAGGAACATGAGCAGGTTTCCGCAAAGGGAGCAGGCCGTGCTGAGGGTCATAATCTTTCCAAGCCCCAGACGCCGCACGGCTCCGGAGGTGAACAGGGACATGACGCCCATGACAAAGATATTGACCGTCAGGGGCAGGGACGCCATGAAGTCCCGCGACGCCTCCGGGAACAGGTCGCTGTTGCGGAGAATCCAGACCGGCAGGAACGTCGCCGTCATGTTGTAGCAGGCGAACACCGCAAAGATAAGCACGCGAATCAAATGACCGGGCAGGGCGTTCGGGTCGCCCTCCTCCACGTTGCGCTGATACAGGCTCCGGTTGGCGAACCACGCCATGACCTCCGAGATAATCAGCCAGATTAACATCATGATAACGATGATGGACAAGAAAATCTGGATTTGCAGGCGCGTAATCATGTCTTGGATGACGTAAGTGTCCATGCCGACCGCCACAACGCCGCTGACGTAGCCGTTTTCGTAAACGGGCACTTTCACGGAAATGTAGGTGCCGGAAATGTCCGCCGAATTATCGTCCCATACGGCGCCCATATTCTCTTGGGAGAGGTACGTTTTCCGGACGCTTTCCGTTTCCGTTTCGTCCAACGGGAAATAGGAGCCTATGGACTGGTCCAGATACGCCACGGCAAAGCCGCTTTCGCCGTCGTCGGACAGGCGCAGGATGTTGCAGTAGAGCTGGCGGTTGATTTCCAAGTCCATCGGGAAAACCCGCTCCATCACCTCGCAGAGCGTTTCGTAAGCCTCGCCGTCGAAGTCCTCCGCCCGCAGTATCTGCGAAATCGTCCCCGCCGGAATCTGGTTTGCCACGATGCGGGCGCTGTTTTCCATCTGGTCGGTAATGCGGCTTCTGTAAATGTCGCTGAAATTGCCGATGAGCATTCCGCAAAGCAACGCCGACACCGCCGCCACCGCCCCGATGACCCAGAAGGAAATCAGTTGCGGCATGTCGTATTTCCGGGTAAAAAACACAATCGCGCAACGAAGCACGAGAAGCGCCAGCGCCAGCGTCAGCGCAATGACCGCCGCGAACCAGACGATTTGCAGCGCAATCTTCCCGGTCGGCTTTTGCAACGACAGATAGTTTTCCGTCCCCGTGTCGGAAACGACCCGCATACCGTCCTCTTCCAGATACATGGCGCCGCTCCCGTCCCATGTGAAGTGAATCGTTTGGGACATGGTGCCCTCATGGATGGGGACGCTTTGGCGGAGCGCGGCGTCAACTCTCACCGCCTTCCCGGCGCGGATGTCGATAAAGCAGATCTCGCCGTCCGGGGAGACCGTCATACGGTAGGGCACGCAGTCTTCCTCGCCTTTCCAGCGGACGGAATAGACCAGCGCCCGCCGCCCGTCCTCAAAGGCCGTAATGTTCCCGTTCTTTCCCATGACATAGAACGCGTCGCCGTAAAACGCGCAGTCGCTGACCGCGTTGAACGCGTTGTCAAAGTAAATCTTCCGGGAGCTCTCCTCTCCGCTTTTCAAATGAATCCGGTGGGAGACAATCGCGTTGTCCTCGCATTCGAGGTAGGACAGCGCGCCGTCTTGAATGGTAATCCCGTGGAAGCGGCGCTTGTTGACCTCCATGCCGGCATAGTCCCGCTCCGCAATCGTGCGGAGATAGCGCCCCCCTTTAAAAACGGCGATGGCTTCCCTTGACAAGAGCATTCCGTCCCACACCGTGGCGGACAGATAGACAAGGCCGTTGTCAATGGCGAAATCCTCGATATAGAAAACGTCCTCGCCGTCCGAAGGATTGACAAGCGCCCATTTCAGGCGGGCGTCCTTGTCGAAGCACAACAGGCGGCTGTGCCCGTCGTCCGCGACGTAATAAAGCCCCCGCTCGTCCTGTTTCGCGCTATAGCCCAGCGTGATGTCCACGGAAGTCGTAAAGACTTCCGAAAAGGGCATGGACAACATCCAGCAGAACAGAATCAACGCCGTCGCAAGAACGCCTGTTATCAAATCCGCGAATTTTATCTTGCGGGCGAAAAGGTAGACCCTGAAAGCGCCGAACGCGTCCCGCGCTTTTTCTTTGAGTGTTTGCGACATAGGTCAATCTCCTTTCGGCGGATTTTTTCCCCCGCCGCGATTGCCGTACTCCTTCCACTGCAACGGCGCCTCGTAATACACGTGGGCGCCGTCGCCGCAGAGAAGCTCCGGTATCAGAATACAGCCCATTTGAAGGACGCTTTTATGCGCCTTCCTGCATTTCCGATAGGAATCCGCTTCAATGACGATATTTGCCTCCAAGACGTTCCCCGCGCCGAAGAAGTAGAGGGGGAGCGCCGGCATGGAGATATAGTCTTTGATGGGCTCAAGTTTTTCCGGCAAGCGCGTCAGATGGTGCAGGGTCTTTCCCCGCTCGATATAGGGGGCGCGTTTTTCATACCAGATTTTCAGCGCTTCCGGGTCGCGCCGGTGGACGCAGGCGAAGCGCCCGATTTGAAACCGCGCCTGCAATTCCGCGATAACGTCCAAGTAAATGTCCGCAATCTGGTTGAGAATCGCGTCGAACTCCTCCAGCGCCCGTTCCCGGATGTCCTCCGGCACGGAGTCCAGCGCGTAGAGCAGGTATTTCCGGTAGGACATATCCGGAATAGGGACGACCAGCGGCCCGCCAAGGGCGGCGGCAATCTCGAACGGGTAGCGAAGGTTCAAGTATTCCTGCGGCGTCAAGCCTTGTTTGTCCTGCCGGAAGGAAATCTCCTCCACGCGCTCCCCGTTCAAGCGCAGATAGTCCGCAAGTCCGAGCGCCTCCTCAAATTCCGCCCCGTCCAGATAGGCTTTTCCGTTGGCGTAGTCGAACAGGCGCGTCTCCCCGTCTTTCAGGCGCACAGTGACCGTCACCTCGTACTCGCCGAACAGGCACGGGCCGCCCTCCACGGCCACCGCTTCCCCGCGTTCCATTGCCTCTTTCAGCAAGTCTACGCCGCCGACGAAGTAGGGGAACTTCTCCCGGCTCTTGTAGCCGACGCCCGCCAACGGCGGGAACGCCTCCGCCGCCTGCCCAAAGTCCATCACGTCGGCGCATTGCTTAAAGCGCAGTTTCCCGCCGTTCCACTCGTAAAAGTCCCCGGAGAACAGCCGGAAGTCCAGCATATCCCGGTTGGAGCGGGCGTAATCCGTATCCTCAAGGGCGCGGCCTTTCCGCTCAATCATCTCATGAATAGTATATTCCAAAATAAAGCTCCTTTCCAAACGCCGCGCCCCTCCCGGATTGCGGGACGGGAAGACGCAAAACGCGATTAGTCCTCGATGTTCAGCAGGTCCACGAAGCCCGTGACCTCAAAGACATCCATAATGGCGCTTCCGACGTTGCGCACGGTCATTTCGCCCTGTCGGTTCATGATTTTCTGGGCGGAGAGCAGGACGCGGAGCCCCGCCGAAGAGACGTACTCCAGCTTCTTCAAGTCAATCGTGAGGTTGGTCACGCCGTCTTTGAGGGCGGGGCGGAGCTCGGCTTCCAGTTCGGGCGCGGTGGTCGTGTCCAGCCGCCCCTCCAGAGAGACCGTCAGGTTGCCGCCGTCGCGGTTCATGTTGGTTTTCATAGCAATTTACTCCCTTCTGTGCTACGCTACGGTTAAGGTGCTCAGGATTTTCTCCGCTTCCGCCTCCGCCGTGATTCCGTCCAGACGGAACGTCAGCGCCGTAAAGCCGGCGCCGTCGTCCAAGACGCAGGTGAGCGTGTTGCGGAACGCGCCGTCAAAAGGTTCCATGGCGCGGTAGAACGCCACGGGAATACCGTTGATTTCCGCGTCCGTCTCTATATCCGAACCGCCTTTGTCCCGGACAAAATCCGTCAGGGTCGTTTCGTTGGCGGGAAAGCGGCTGACATACAGGAAAAGGGAAGAAGTTTCGTTCCTGTAAACGGCGGGGTTCGCGCCCGCGCCGGAGACAAGCGACATGTCCTTTGGAATGCGTATTTGGTACCCGCCGAAAGACAGGATTTCGCTTTCAACGACGGTCAGGGAATTGACAATTTTCCTCATCTCTTCCTCCGCCTGATAGCCGATAAGCCAAAAATCAAGCTCTATATATTCGTCGTCGTTTTCAAAGACGTAGGTCATGCCTTCGCGGTACACGCTGCCGTACTCGTTGACGGAGCGGTAGCGCCCGACGCGGATTCCGTTGACGGTTTCGTCCGTCGCAACTTCCGAGGCCTCGTATTCCTCCGCCTCCTCTTTCGTGAACTCCTCCAGCGTGTCCGGATAGCCTTCCTTGGAAAACTGATAGACGGCGAAATCTATAAACTTCTCGTTGTTCTGGTAACAGGCGACCATGTCGTCCTCCCAATCCTCGTTGGATATGCGCGCCGGATAAAATGCGCGGGAAATTTGGACGGCGTAAGGCGAACTGCCCAGACGCAACAGTTTGGTTGCGTCCTTCCGCACGGCTTGCAAAGCCGCGATAGAAGAGGCAGCGCCCGCCGCCGCGTTTTCGTCGGGATTTTCGGAAACGGCACCCTGTCCGGAAGCGCACGCGGAAAGCGCGAATAGCGCGGAGAAAAGAAAACAGGACAGCGTTCGTTTCCCGCGTCTCATGCCGTGCTCAGCTCCTTTTTGTCGGTTAAGGGCTCCCGCGCCCCGCCCCGCTTCTCGATTTGCCCGCCAATCCGGCTCATAAAACTCCTCCTATCGCCTCCGGCGGAACCGCCAAACGGGAAGGCGGCGGGCGCCCCGCCGGGAGTTCCAAATTTTGGTCGCAAAACGGAAAATTTCGCAACGTTCCTGCCTCATTTTATCAATTTTGAGCCGCGCCGTCAAGAAAAGGACTGTTACAATTTTGTTTCAAGTTGTATCCGGCGTTTCAAACGCCGCCGCCCCCTCTTTTGAGGGGGCGGCGGGCGTCGCGCCGGACGGCTTATTTCCTGTTGTATATCCTGTACGTCAAGCTGAACACAGTGAGCACGTCCTTTTCGTCGAACAGAATTTTCAATCTCCGCAACAGCGCCCGCTCCACGCGGTACTTGGCGCCCTCCTCGCAACTGGCGATAAAGGCAAGGGATATTTCGCCCGTTTTCCAGTTAATTTCAGTGATTCCCTCGTAGAACGGGCCCTCCTTGAGCTCCGGAATCTCCTTCCCGATTTCCGGAAGGGCTTCTTTCAGAATGCCCTCCACCTTTTCGAGGGACTCCGTGTAGGCGATGCCAATCTGTACGTTTGCTATGGACAGTTGCTCCGTCATGTTGATGACGTTGCCGAGCTTGGAGTTGTTGACAATCAGCACGTTGCCGCCCTCGTCCTCAATCTGCGTGGTGCGGATGCCCATGACCTTCACTTCGCCGCGGAAATTGTTCACTACGATGATGTCGCCCACGCCGAAAGAGCGCTCAAAGATGATGAACAGCCCCGCCAGAACGTCGGAAATGAGCTCTTTCGCGCCCATGCCGATAATCAGGCTCAGGACGCCCAAGCCCGCGACAATGCCCATGGCGTCCACGCCCAGCGCGTTTAACGAGAGCAGCGCGGCGGCGATGGCGCAGGCGTACTGAATCAGGCTGGAAATCAGGCTGACGACCGCCCCGCCCATTTTCTTGGAGGCGGCGCCGCGCATGAGGAACCGGTCCAGCGCCAGATGGGCGCCCATGGCGATTCCCGCAAAGAAGAGCAGGTAACTGACCACCCGGACAATCTTGTTCGGGTCTCCCGCCCCGGAAAACAGGTTCAGGCTCCGGTAGAAGGAGTTGGCGCCGTCAAAGAAGTACGACCCGCCAAACAGCAGGACGTAGTAGGCGGCTATCACGACGCCCGCCGCCGTTTTCCAAATCAGGCCTTTCTTGTCCGGCTTCTCCTTGACCCGTTCGACGCCTGCGCGCCCTTCGGCAACCCGGCGCCCCTCTTCCACGGACTTGTAGTAATCAAAATCTCTCATACGCGCATCCCTTCCGACCGCCCCGCTCTTGACAAGTGCGCGGCGATTGCGGCCGCCTTTCTTGTGATGAGTAGAAATCAGGAATTTGACGAAGGCATTTTACCAAAGTTCCGTTGCGCGTGTCAAGGCATATTTGCGTATGCGCGGGGATTGTATGCGTAAGGTTTTTTTTGGCAAACGGAAAAAGCCGCCCCATACGGGACGGCTTTTCATTTGCGTTACGCAAACGGCGCGGCGGGAATCAGTAGCACTTGCGGTAAATCGCCTCTTCCGACGCCAAATCGAACGGGAAATAGGCGTTGGTCATGAGGCGCTGCTGGTTCGCCTCCACCGACAGCGGGAACGCCTTGAAATCGCTCTCCTTGAAGCCGCAGTCGCGCAGGGGGCGGCGCGGGAGAATGCGTTCCAGCAGGGCGTTCAATTCGGGCACGGCGTCTTTCGGCTCGCAACCCAGAATAGACGCCACCAGCTCCTTAAAGCGCATGAGCTCGCCGTCGGGCTTGTGCTCGTCGTAGTAGTCCAGCACGGCGCCGAAGAGCATATAGTTGCTCTCGCCGTGGGGGACGTGGTAGGTGCCGCCGAGCGGGAAGGACATCCCGTGGACGGGGCCGCAACCCGCCTTCTGGAACGCCAGACCCGCCCACAGCGACGCCGTGACGAACTCGTTCATATACTCGAAACGGGCGTCCTGCCCCTTCTTGTCAAGGAGCATAAAGCCGTTGAGGATGGTTTTCATGGCGGCGACGCTGAACAGCTCGCTGGTCATGGTCTTGCGATGCGGGGAAAGGAAGGATTCCGTGGCGTGGACAAGGGCGTCGATGGCGGAGCAGGCGAAGGGCTTGTAGGGCAGGGTGCGGAGCAGGTCGGGGATGAGGCAGACCTTGTTCGGGATGATGTCGTCGGAGACGAGCCCAAGTTTGGTTTCGCCGCCCGTGAGTACGCCGTCCTTCTCGTCCTTGACAATGACCACGGAAATATTGGTGCACTCGGAGCCCGTGCCGCAGGTTGTGGGGATAGCGATAACGTCCTTTTCGTGGATAACGGGGAAGCGCTTGAAATAGAGGTTGTGCACGGTGTCGGGGCGCTTGCAGCCCAGCAGTTTGCACAAGTCCATAATCGCGCCGCCGCCGACGGCTATCACGCGGTCGTAGCTGTCGTAGGGAATGGCGTCGTACATGGTCTGAATCATGGCTTCCGACGGCTCGCCCGCGCCGAACTTCTCCTGAAAGACGAAGTTGCATTTCAGGTTGAGGTCTTTCATGAACGGCGTGTAGATGAACTCGTTGGTCAGCACCACGTCGCGCTCGTTGAGCTTGAACTCCTCCGCCATTTGGGCGAAGGTCTCGAACTTGTAGACGGTGGGGGCGAAGATGATTTCCCGTTTGTCTGCCATCAGCGAAGCGGAAAAGGCGTCCATAAAGCATATCTCCTTTTGAAATAAAATAGAACAAGCGAACGGCGCACAAGAAAACTCCGTGACACCCCCTCCCGGCGCTTACGCGCCGCCCTCCCCAAAGGGGAGGGCTTGCGGCGCAACGCCTTACAGATTCATATCTCCCCCTATGGGGGAGATGTCACGCAGTGACAGAGGGGGTCACTTCCGGGCGACAGCCTTCTTGACGGCTTCCGTAATGTTGGCGGCGCGGAGTCCGTATTCGTCCATGAGGAAGTTTTGCGGCCCGACCTGTCCGAACGCGTCCTGAACGCCCACGAACTCTTGCGGCGTGGGGCAGTTTTTGGCGAGGCAGTTGGCGACGACGGAGCCCAAGCCGCATGTGACATTGTGGTTTTCGGCGGTGACAATCGCGCCGGTTTCTTTCGCCGCCTTAACGACAAGCTCGGCGTCCAGCGGCTTCCACGTGAACATGTCGATGACGCGCACGGCGATTCCCTCGGCGGCGAGGGCTTCCCACGCCTTCAAGGATTCGTCAACCATAATCCCGGACGTGATGATAGTCGCGGCGTCGTTGTCGGTCTCATGGAGCACGATTCCCTTGCCAATGGGGAACTCGCTCCCGTCGCCGTAGACGCGGATAATATCCTTGCGGGGGAAGCGCGTGAACGTGACGCCGCTTGTGATATTGGGCAGTTGCCGCGTGACGCAGGCAAGCTGGTCGTAGTCGCAGGGGTCGGTGACGACGGCGTCGGGAATGGACAGGTACATGGCGGCGTCCTCAAGGGGCATGTGGGTGCCGCCGTTGAAGGCGGCGGTCACGCCGGGGTCGGAGGCGAGGACGTGCACGGGCAGCCCGGCGTAGGCGGCGGACATATAAATCTGGTCGTAGCAACGGCGGGAAGAGAAGGTGCCGAAGGAGTGGAAAAAGACCTTCTTGCCCGTGGCGGCGAGCCCGGCGGCGACGCCCGCCGCGTTGCCTTCCGCAATGCCCGCTTGGAAAGCGCGGTCGGGGTAATGCTGTTGCAGGCGTTTCGTGTTGATACAGCCCATCAGGTCGCAGTCAAGATAGCAGATGTCCTTGTCCTTGCCCATCATCTCGTCGAGCGTGAGGGCGACGGCGTCGCGGGCGGCGCGGGAGTCCTTCTCGTGCTTGCCAATCAAATTTACGCTCATGGTCAATACTCCTTCCCGTCAGGCGTTCTTGGCGTCCGCGAACGCCTTTTCAGCGGCGGCGAGCGCCTCCTGCCATTGCTCCTCCTTGGGCTGGGAGGAATGCTCGTGCTTGGGCTCGGCGAACGTCGCGCCCTTGCCCTTAATGGTATCCAGCACGATGCAGGACGGGACGCCCTTCTTGGCGAAGGCGTTCTGAATGGCGCCGTAAATCGCCTTCACGTCGTGCCCGTCGATTTCCTGCACGTACAGCCCGAAGCCCTCCGCCTTCTTGGCAAGGCTTCCGTGGTCGAGAATGTCCTTGGTGGCGCCGTCGAGCTGGTAGCCGTTGTTGTCGATAAAGTAGACGATGTTGTCGAGCTTGTGGGCGTAGGCGAAGTGGAACGCCTCCCAGACCTGCCCCTCGTCGGCCTCGCCGTCGCCGATGACGCAGAATACATGATTATCGCGCCCGTCGATTTTGTTGCCGAGCGCGGCGCCCGTGGCGGTGGACGCGCCTTGTCCGAGGGAGCCCGTGGTCAGGTCAACGCCGGGGGTCAGTTTGCGGTCGGTATGGCTGGGGAACTTGGTGTGCGGCTGGTTGAGGGTGTAGGCCTCCTCCAAGGGATAGAACCCCATCAGGCCGAAAGTGGCGTAGGCGACGGGCCCGGCGTGCCCCTTGGAGAGCACGAGCCAGTCGCGGTCGGGCCAGCGGGGGTTCTTGGGGTCGAACTTCATCACGGAGCCATAGAGCACGGCCATGAGGTCGGCCAAGTCCATGGAGCCGCCCACGTGGCCAAATCCGCGGGAATGGATGACTTTCAAGGTCTCCAAACGGATATTGGCCGCCAAGACTTTCAATTCCTTTTCGTTCATGGAGGTCTTCCTTTCTTTGCGCGACGCCTGATTCGCGGGGCTTCCGGCGCGGAACGCCGCATTTTTTCCCGGCTGTGCACGAGCACATTTGAAAAAACGCCGCGTTTCGGAACGCCTGTCTTCCTACAAGCAATTTTATCCAAAAACGCCCCGCCTGTCAAGAGCAATCCCTGTGAAACCGCGCCAAATTTTTGAGGGCTTAGACGGCCGACGCGCCCCGCCCGCCGTCAACGGCGCGGACAGGGCGCGGCGGTTCCGGGAAGTTCCGTTAAGCGGCTTACTTCAGATATTCGTGCAAAATTCTCTTAATCGTCGCCTGTATCGGCTCCTGCCCCGACAGCTTTACAAGCCTTTCGTAATCTTGCGTCTCGTCGCCGGAAAACAGAATCGACACAGCCTTGACCGCTTTGCCCGCCACATGGTCATAGCTTTCAGGATAAGCCCAGAAACACCTCCCGCACACGCTTTTGTCTTTCGCCCGCCAATTTTCGCAATGCTCGCAAGCCCATGACTTTGCGCGGTTGGCTGACGCACTGAGCAACATAAATCCGGACGCGTCGCTTTCGTCCCGTTCGCCTCCGATTTCATACGGGATTCTGTGGTCAACTTGAAGGGCGGCTTCGTCCATGGGCTCCCCGTAGATGAAACATCTGGCGCCGTGCTGACGAATCAGGGCGCGTTTCAGGCGTTTGGAAAGCGCGGTGCGCCCCGCCGATTTCGCAAGCGCGGGTTTCGTCTCGTCCGGATTGCCAAAGCGGTACGCCGCAATGCTCCTGCCGTCGTCGGCTGCGACGCGGTAAGTGACGATTGGGATTCCGTATTCCCGCACATCCCGTATCGCTCGCGGCGGGTGATGATAGCCGTACAAGTCTTGGAGTTCCTGAGAGGTTACGTATCCGTGTTTCAGGATATGCTCAATGACTGTGCGCGGTCTTTTCTTATCGACGGATTCCAGCAAATCCAGAAACGCTTTCGGATACTCGCTCATATCCCCGCCTCCGCAAGCGTCGGACTGACGTACAAAGCCTCAAAGGTTGTGTCCTTCCGTCCCAATAGCGCGGACTGCGCGGACGTTCCCGCGTTCAACAGCGTTTTTTGACAGCGGAAGGACGCGGGAAGCTCCGCGCCATACGCCTTTTCCCCGCGCCTGCCGTCATAACTGATAAGGTAGTCAATCCCTCGGCGGTTCAGGTCGGCGACCGCCTCGACGAACTCCTGAAACGGAACGCCGGAAACGTAGCGGCTGTCGCGGGCGTTGGTGACGCCCTGATAGGGGGGGTCCATATAAACAAGGTCTCCCGGTTTGGCGAGGGCGAGCGTTTCGCGGTAGTCCAGAGAGGAAAAGACGGTCTTGCCTTTGAGCAACGCAGAGACGGCGCGGACATTGGCGGAAAGCGTTTCCGGCTTTGTCCCGTGCCGCCTTTTGTCGGGCGACTGGTTAAAGTTCCCGTTCTTTCCGTACCTGACCGCCCCTTTGACGCAACGGGACATAAGGTAAAGCAGATTGGCGGGGGACTGTTCGCCCTGATTGAACCTGTCGCGGACAATGAAAAAGTGTTGCGCGTGGCGGTCTCCAAACGAAAACTGCTCGTTCCAAAGCGCGGCGTATTCCCGCGCCAGTTCCGACGGCTCCTCAATGGCTTTGCGCAACAAGTTCGTTAGCGGCGCGTTTAAGTCGTTGAGGTAAAAAACGTCGGCGCGGCTTTCGGCGGCGGCGGCTACGCTGACCGCCGCCGTCCCCGCAAAAGGCTCTATCAGACGGCGGAACTTTTTAGGCATGAATTGCAGAATGCGCGGCGCCAAAACGCGCTTGGAGCCTTGATATTGCACGATATGCGGCAATTTTCCGTTCATTAGGTATCCCTCCGGCGGCGGTCAATCGGGGTTGTAGCCGCCGATTTGGATTCCGGTGTAGTAATGGCTGAGGATTTCGCGGTAGGACGCGCCGTCTTTCGCCATCTGGTTCGCCCCGTACTGGCTCAAGCCGACGCCGTGCCCGTAGCCCGTGACGTAAAACGACGCTTTGCCGTCGCCGTACTCCCACGTGAAGCAGGCCGAGCGCAGGCCGAGCGCCGAGCGGACTTTGCTTCCCGTCGTCTTGATTCCCCCGACGTACATCGTAATAATGTTGCCGCCGTCGTCGCGTTCGGCACCCGTCAGCCACCCGGACGCGTCGCCGGATAGGTTGGCTTTCGGGAAGGCGGAGCGGAGCTTGTCTTGAAGCTGGGCGAGGGAGAAATCCACGTGGCTGTAATAGTTTGGGGTGTTGTCGCCGTTTTCGGGCGACGGGACGGGCTGCAAATAGGGCTTGTCGTCGCCCGACCACACGGCGGAGGACGTGCGGGTCACGCCCGCCGCCGACGCGTGGAACACTGCTAAAATCGGCTGCCCGTCATAGAGCATGGTTTCGCCGTCGGTCTCTACCACGGCGGCGCGTATTTTCCGCTCCTCGTCGTCGGGCAGATAGCCCCACTTCTTTTTGGCCGCCGCCGCGCTCAGGTACGCTTGGCAACAGGCGGGGCTTGTGCAGATGTCGGCGCGGTCGCCGTGCTTGCGGCTTGACCGTATCATGTAGCGCGTGTAGGTTCTGGCGGCGACGGCCTGCGCTTTGAGCGCCTCCAACTCAAAGTATCCGGGCATTTCCCCGCGCAACACGCACACAAGATATTCCTGCATGGACATCACCGAAACTTCGTCGTACTTCTTATCCAACACGCGCAGATAACAGTTTTCGTCAAGCTCCCCCGCGACGGCGGCGGGTTCGGGCGGCGCGGCTTGCGACGCCCGCGCCTTTGCCGTCGTTTCGGACGCCCGCGCCTTTTGCGCGGGTTCGGACGCTTGCGGCGCGGGTTCGGGCGGGCGCGTCATTTCGTCCGGCTCGACAAAGGATTCCGGGGGGCGCGTCATCTCTTCCGGTTCGACGGCGGGGGCTCTGCGCACGGTTTCCGACAGCGTGACGGCGGTCGCGCCGCTGTCGGACGCGAACAGGAACGGCATAAGGAAAATAATCAGGTACAGAACCGCCGAGGCGGTGAGCACGGAGCGCAACGGATGGACGCGGCTCAAATATTTGGAGCGGCGGCGTTTCCGACGCCTTGGGCTTGCGGGCGTTTCGGCGGCGCCGTCGGGGCGCGTGACGCGGCGCACGGGCACGCCGTGGCGCGTGACGCCCGCCGCCGTTGCCGGACGCCCGGCGTTTGTCGATACGGCCGGAGGCGCAACGTTTGAAGGCGCGTCCGACTTT
>JAFXQD010000048.1 GCA_017527365.1 Oscillibacter sp. | reverse complement strand
CCGCGTTCGCGGGGCTGTCGGGAACGGGCGGGGCGGGGACGGCGGCGCGGTCGGCGGGTGCCGTGCGCACGGTAATTCCGCGTTCGGGCGCGGGGCGCCCCCGCAGGGCGAACAGCACGCATAAAAACAGCGCCGTCACCCCCAGCAACAGCCATTCCCCATAATTTACCGCTTTGTTTATCTTTTGTTTCTTTTTCATGGTTGCACTCCTGCGCTTTTTTTGTTATACTGTCGCTAAGCATGGCGCGGGGCGTCCCGCGCACGGACAACGGAGGGAGACAATGAAAGCATATCGGAAAATACGAAGCCTGTCCGCAAGAGCGGCGCGGCTTTTCGCCGTTCTGTCGGCGCTTGCCCTGACGCTGGCGGCGCTGCCTATGCGGGGCTTTGCGGCGGAGGAGGTCGTCATGCCGCCCGACCCGGACATACTGGCGCAAGGCGCCCTGCTGGTCGATTTGAAAACCGGGAAAATGGTTTACGGCAAGAACGAACACGCGGAACTGTTCCCCGCGAGCCTGACCAAAGTCATGACGGCGCTTTTGACGCTGGAAGCCGTCGACACGGGAAAGCTGACGTTCCAACAGGAAATCACCGCCGGGCATATCGTGACCACGCTTCCCGCCGACGGAAGCACCGTCGGGTTGAAGGAGGGCGAGAAAATGACCGTCCGCAACCTGCTGGACTGCCTGCTGATTCCGTCGGCGAACGAGGCCGCCTGCGTGCTTGCGGTCGCGGTCTCCGGCTCCGTGGACGCGTTCGTGGAGGCTATGAACAAGAAGGCGGCGGAATTGGGTTGCGAGCATACGCGTTTCGTCAACCCGCACGGGCTGCACGACCCCGGACATTATACGTCCCCGTGGGATATGTACCTCATCACGAAAGCGGCCATGAAGTACCCGACGTTCATGGTTATCTGCGATACGGACAGGGTAGTAGTCCCCGCCACGAACATGAGCAAGGAACGGGCGTTGCTGAACACCAACTACCTGATTTGCAACCGCCGCATTCCCGATTACAAGAACCCGGAGGTTCACGGCGTCAAGACGGGCTCCACCAGCCAGTCGGGGCACTGCCTCGTGGCGACGGCGCAACGCAACGACAAGCATTTTCTGAGCGTCGTCATGGGCGCGGAGCGCGTGCAGGAGGGCAAGCGGACAGTCATCCGGAGCTTTTCGGAGACGACGCGCCTTTTCAACTGGGGCTTTGACAATTTCCGCTACATGAGCCTGTTGGAGGACGGCGAACCCGTGGAGGAAATCCCGGTCGCGCTGTCGAAAACAGACCATGTGACGGCGGTCGCGGGGGCGCCGCTGGAGGCGCTGGTGCCCGCCGGGATGAAAAAGGACGCCATGAAAAAGACAATCAAGCTGTCGGGCGAGACGCTGGAAGCCCCGGTTTCGGAGGGGCAGAGCTTGGGCACGGTCACGGTCAGCTACGACGGCACGGAGTACGGCACGGTAGACTTGGTTTCGTCGCACGGCGCGGAGCTGTCGAAGCTCCTGCAATACGAGAAGAAAGCCATGGAACTGGCGCAAAACCGCTTGGTATGGGCGGGCGCGGGAGCCTTAGCCGTGGTTGTGGCGGCGCTGTCGATTCGCGGCGCGGTAAAAGGACGGCGCCGGAAGGGCGGCAACGAGTTCGGCGGCTACAACGGGCGCGGATAAAATCGAATGCGCGCCTTCCTCCGGACGGGGGAAGGCGTGC
The DNA here is from genome assembly GCA_017527365.1 of Oscillibacter sp. Taxonomy (GTDB): domain Bacteria; phylum Bacillota; class Clostridia; order Oscillospirales; family Oscillospiraceae; genus Oscillibacter. Next base: position 50,408 of record JAFXQD010000048.1, on the reverse strand, counting down.
GCGGCGCGTCACACGCCCTCGGCGCGGCTGACAAGCGCCTCGCCGACGCGGTAGATGTCCCCGGCGCCGACGGTCAGGATTAAGTCCCCCGGACGGGCGATTTCCCGCAGGCGTTGCGCGGTCTCTTCCAGCGTGGAACAGTAGACGGCGCCGGGAATCTTGCGGCACAAGTCCGCCGACGATATGCCCAGCGTGTTCTGCTCCCTTGCGGCGTAGATTTCCGCCAAAACAACCGCGTCCGCCCGTTTTAGCTCCTCTACAAAGCGGTCAAACAAGCTCGCCGTGCGGGAGTAGGTGTGCGGCTGGAACGCCACGATGACGCGCTTGTAGTCAAGCTGTCGGGCGGCGGTCAAAAGGGCGCGTATCTCGTCGGGATGGTGCGCGTAATCGTCGCACACGTCCGCGCCGCGAAACGTCCCCTTGCGCTGGAAACGCCGCTCCGCGCCCGTGAAACCCGAAAGCCCCGTTTCCACGTCCGCGCCCGACACGCCCAATACATACGCCGCCGACGCCGCCGCAAGCGCGTTTAACACGTTGTGCTCCCCGTACACTTGCAGGGAAACATGGGCGTAGGGTTCGCCGCGTACCAGAATGTCAAACTCCGGCCTGCCGTGGGCGTATTTCAGATTCGCGGCGGCACAGTCGGCTTTGGCGGTCAAGCCGAACGTAAACATAGGGCGGTCAAGCCCCGCGACGGTCGTCATGGCGCTTGCGTTGTCGGCGTTCACGACCACATGCCCCGCTTTCGGGACAAGTTCGGCGAAGCGGCGGAAGGAGCGGCGCACGTTGTCAATATTCTGGAAGTAGTCGAGGTGGTCGGCCTCCACGTTGAGGATAACCGCGACGGTCGGCGAGAAATGCAAAAAGCTGTCCCTGTATTCGCAGGATTCCAGTATGATGGTGTCGCCCTGCCCGACGCGGTAGCCGGAATGGAGCATGGGCAACGTTCCGCCTATCATGACCGTGGGGTCTTTCCGCGCCGCCATAAAGATATGGGTGCACATGGAAGTGGTGGTAGTCTTGCCGTGGGTGCCCGCGACGCAGAGCGCGTTGGGGTAGCGGCGCATAATCGCCCCCCAGCCGTCGGCGCGTTCGTAGACGGGGATTCCCCGCGCAACCGCCCCGGCGATTTCCGGATTGCTGTCGGGGGCGGCGGCTGTGCGTATGACGAAATCGCACTTGCCCAGATTTTCGGCGTTGTGCCCGATGGCGACGGGTATGCCCAGATTCCGCAGACGCTCCACGGCTTTGCTTTCTGTCATGTCGGAGCCCTGCACCGCAAGCCCCGTTTGTTGCAGGACTTCCGCCAGCGGCGACATGGAAACCCCGCCGATTCCTACCAAATGCGCCCGCTTTCCGGGCAGGAGATAGTTTTCTATGGGAGAGGGCGTTGTCATAAAATGGCTTCCTTTCCGCGGACAGGCTGGCGCGTCGCGGCATGGCGGCGGCTCCCTGTCCGTTCTGCGTCCCGGCGCGGCGATTCGGCGCGGACGTTTTTTCTATTATTATAATGCGCCGACAGGCGAAAAGCAACAGAGAAAGGCGGCGGAGACATGAAAAATATTCCAGACGGCGCGGCGGTCATCCCGCCGCCCGTGCGCCACGTACTGCGCAAGCTGACGGCGGCGGGGCACGAGGCGTACTGCGTGGGCGGGTGCGTCCGCGACACCTTGCTTGGGCGCACGCCCGAAGACTGGGACGTGACGACCAGCGCCACGCCCGAAGAGGTCATGGAAGTGTTCCCGCGCCGCACGATTCCCACGGGAATCCGCCACGGCACGGTGACGGTTCGTTCGGGCACGGGCGGCGTGGAGGTCACGACGTACCGCATAGACGGCGAATACGAAGACCGCCGCCGCCCGTCGTCGGTGTCGTTCGTAAGTTCGCTTGAGGAGGATTTGAGGCGGCGCGACTTCACTATAAACGCGATTGCCATGGGGCTTGACGGCAAACTGCAAGACCCCTGCCGCGGACAGGAAGACTTAAAGGCGGGCGTCCTGCGCTGTATCGGCGACCCCGACGAACGCTTTGGAGAGGACGCGTTGCGGCTCATGCGCGGACTGCGCTTTTCCGCGTCGCTGGGGTTCCGCATTCCGCCCGACGTAGAGGAGAGTATCCGCCGCAATAAGGCGTTATTGTTGGAAATCGCGCCGGAACGGGTTCAAACGGAGTTCTGCAAGCTGTTGCGCGGCGCTTGGGTTACGGACATCCTGCGCCGCTACCCGGAAATTATCGGCGTGTTCTGGCCTGAAATCCTGCCCATGATTGGCTTTGACCAGCGCAACCCCCACCACTGTTACGACGTTTGGGAGCACACTTTGCACGCTATGGACGGCGTTCCCGCCGGGGACTTGACGCTACGCCTGACCATGCTTTTGCACGACATCGGCAAGCCGCAAAAGTTCTGCCTTGACGAGCGCGGCGTGGGGCACTTCCCCGGACATCAGGCGTTAAGCCGGGATATGGCGGCGGACATGCTCAAACGGATGCGCTTCCCCCGGATTCTGCGGGAGCGCGTCGCGCTGTTGATAGAGCTTCACGACAGGCCGCTTGTGCCGACGGAAAAAGCCGTCCGCCGCGCCCTCAACCAGTTCGGGGAGGAGACCTTCCGGCAGTTGCTGGCCGTGAAACGCGCCGACTGCCTCGCGCAGTCCGATACGGACAGGGGGCGCCTCGAAACCGTCGCGGAGACGGAAAAAATTTTCAACGCCCTTATCGAACAACAGGCTTGTTTCAGCCTGAAACAGTTGGCGGTCAACGGCGACGACATGCTTGCTCTGGGTTTGAGCGGGCGGAGCGTCGGGCGGACGCTCAACGCGCTGTTGTCCGGCGTCATAGAGGGGGCGCTTCCCAACGAAAAGGAAAGCCTGTTGAACGCCGCGAGAAAGCGCAACGGCATTCCGCCGCCGGGCGGCAAGCCGTCGAAACGCCGCCGCCGGCGCCGACGGAAACCCGTCAAGCCGCCCGCGCCCCCGGCGGAGTTGTCCCCGCCCGAATCCTGACGCCCCCGGAATCCGTCCCTGCGCGGGGCGGATTTTTCCGCCTTGCGCGTCGCGGAAATATAAGGAAATTCCTGTAACAAAAATGTTATAATATTTGTACTTTAAATTCGACAAAATCGTGCTATAATAAAAGGTCAAGGAAATTATCCCGAAAATCAGGGAATCGCACTGCCCCGCCCCGTTTTCGGCAGATTTTCTTGTTGATTTTTCACAGAAGATTCAGAAAGCAACCAAGGAGGCTTGGCCTATGGAAAAAATCTTTCGGAAAAATCCGGCGTTTTTGCTTGTCGTATGCCTGATTCTTTCGTCTTGCGCCGCCGACCGGACGCAAGCCGGGGAAGCCCCGGCGTCCGAGGATTCGGGGCGCGTCAATACGGAACGCTTCTTAACGCTTGTGACGGAGAACCCGGACACGGTTGACCCGCAATGCACTTCCGAGCATTACGCCGTGGCGCTCAACGTCTTTGACCGTCTGGTAGAAGTCCGCGCCGATTCCGAACGCGGAAGCAGCGAACTCGCGCCGTCGCTGGCGGAATCGTGGGAGATTTCCCCGGACGGGCTGACGTACTCGTTCCGACTGCGGGAGGGCGTGACGTTCAGCAACGGCTCCCCGCTGACCGCTTCCGACGTGAAATTCACCCTCACGCGCCTGCTGACCCATCCGGATTCCTGCAACCGCGACATCGCCGCCGCGATTCTGGGCGCCGAGGCGCTTTCCGGCGGCGCGGCGAAAACCTTGGAGGGCTTCCGCGAGGACGGCGACTATGAGTTTTCTATTACGCTGGCTTACCCTTACGCCGCGTTCCTTGCCTGCCTCTCCACGCCGGGCGCGTCCGTGCTGGACGAGGAGAGCGTGACGGAGGCCGGGGGGCGGTTCGGGAAAGACCCGGAATACACCGTCGGCACGGGGCCCTTTGTCTTTAAGGAGTGGGCGCCGGGCGTGCGCATGGTGTTCGCGGCGAACCCGGACTGCTGGTCGGGCGCGCCCCGCTGCGACGGGCTCGACATGCGCATTGTCTCCGATTCCGAGGCGCAAAGGCTCCTGTTTGAAAACGGGGAGCTGGATATTCTCGATTTGGACAACATGAGCAGCGAGGCGGCGTTCTTCCTGCACGGCGACATCTATCAGGACAGGCTCGTGCAAGGCTCCCGCGTCGGCATTTCGTATATTGCCCTCAACGAATCCGTCAAGCCGCTGGACGACCCGCGGGTGCGCCGCGCCCTGCAATTCGCGCTTGACAGGCAGGCGCTCCTCAACGCGGTGTTCGACGGCAGGGGGCAACTGGAAAACGGCATTTTCCCGCACGGCTTGATTGGCTTTAACCCGAACCTTCCGGAAATCCCGCACGACCCGGAGGAGGCGGCGCGCCTGCTCGCCGACGCCGGATACGCCGACGGCTTCGACTTGACCGTTAGTTACCCTTCCAATTCCACGGACGCCATGCGGGAACTGCTGAACCTGACCGCCTTCATGTGGGGGAAAATCGGCGTGCGGGCGGCGTTGGAGGAACTGCCGGAAGAAGAGTTCATGTCCCGGCGCAAACGCGGCGCCTTGTCCTGCTATTCCGGCACGTGGTCGGCGGACTTCAACGACCCCGACAACTTTATTTACACCTTCTTCGGCACGGAGGAGAACACGCTTTCACGCTCCCTGCTCTACCCGGACGGCGCCGTCATGGAGCGCGTGCGCCGCGCCCGCGCCATTACCGACGAGGCGGGGCGCATACGGGAGTATCAGGACTTGGAGCGCAAAATCGCGCAGGAGGACGCCGCTTGGATTCCCCTGTTTTCCAGACAGCATATCTTTGTCGTCAGCGACCGCGTGGACGGCTTCGAGGTCTCTTGGAACGGCTGGTCAAGCAACAACTACAGCGGCGTGTCCGTCTCAAAATGAGCGGCGGCGAACCGCCGCGATTTGATAGAAAGGGGTGAGCCTTCATGCACTCTATCCGAACAAAACTCACGGCGCTGATGATAGCCGCCATGCTGGTAAGCCTGCTTTCCATCGGCGGCATGAGCGTCTATTCGGTCAAGACGGAGGGCGACCGCCACGCCGCCCAGACCATGAGCCTCGTTTGCGACAACAGCCGCAGAATGATAAACGGGTACCTCAACAGCGTGGAGCAGTCCGTGGACATGGCGGCGCGCTACGTCAACGAGACGCTCGACAGCGCGGACTTGATGGAGGGCGGCGTCATCGGCGCCACGGGCGACGGCTGGCGGCTGTCCCGCGACGATTGGGACAGCCCGCGGCAGCGGGCCTTGGACGGACGCTTGCGCGAGCATTTGGAAAAGGCGCGGACCGTGTTCAGGAGCGCGGCGAACCATACCAACGGCATTATTTCCTATTATTACCGGATTAACCCGGAAATCAGCCGGGACGAGCCGGGCTTCCTGTTTTCCAAAATCGGGACGGCGCAGTTCGCGGAAGTCACCCCGACGGAAATCACGCGCTACGACCCGGACGACCTCGACCATGTGGGGTGGTATTACCTTCCCCTCCGGCGGGGGCGCCCGTCTTGGATTTCCCCGTATTATAACGAAAACCTCAACATCCGCATGGTTTCCTACGTCACGCCGATTTACAAGGCGGGCACGTTTGTCGGCGTCGTCGGCATGGACATCGACTATGAAACCTTGGTGCGCCAAATTCAGGGAATGCGGATTCTGAACAGCGGCTACGTCATCCTGACGGAAGCCGACGGCACGATTGTGTATCATCCGGAGCTCCCCGTCGGGGCGAACCTCGCGGAGGGCAGACCGGAAATGCTCGGCGCGATAGAGGTTTTGCAAGACCGCGAGGACAACGGCGCGAACCCAGTCCGCTACCATTACAAAGGCGTGGCGAAACAGATGTTTTTTAACACGCTGTCCAACGGAATGCGCTTGATTGTCGCCGCCCCGGAAGCCGAAATCCTCGCCACCACAACGGCGCTTATGCGCGGGATTATCGTGACCGGAATTATGATTCTGCTTGGGTTCGGGGCGTTGATGGGCGGCGCCGCGCAACGTATCACGCAACCCTTGAGCCGCCTGACGGCGGCCTCCAAACGCCTCGCGGAGGGCGATTACAACGTGGAGCTGGCTTATGAGAAGCAGGACGAAGTGGGCATTTTGACGGAGGCCTTCCGGCAGTTGACGGAGCATTTGCGCATTTACATTAACGACCTCAACAGCCGCGCCTATCAGGACGCCTTGACGGGCGTCAAGAACAAGGGCGCCTACGGCGCCTCGGCGCGGATGCTCAACGACGCTATCCGCCTTTCCCTGCCGATGCGCCGCCCGGAGTTCGCGCTTGTCATGCTCGACTGCAACGACCTGAAGAAAATTAACGACGTTTACGGGCACGACAAGGGCGACTTGTATTTGCGGCAAGCTTGCGAGCTGATTTGCCGCGTCTTTGCCCACAGCCCCGTGTTCCGCATGGGCGGCGACGAGTTCGCGGTGATTCTGCAAAAGGACGACTACCAAGCCCGGAAGGATTTAATGACGATGTTCGACGCATACGCGGGCGAAATCAACGCCGAAGCCACGGAGCCGTGGGAGGAAGTGCGCATTGCCAAGGGCATGGCGAAGTTTGACCCGCGCAAGGACATTAGCGTAGAGTCCGTGTTGCAGAGGGCGGACGAGAGGATGTACGCGGACAAACAGCGCTATAAAGCTATGCGCGGCGCGTCCTTCCAGACAAGCGCGGAACATCTGGAGAACGTCCCGCAAGTCGGCGTTTCCTCATTCCTAACGTAGAAGCAAACGCAATCAGGGAATCAAAAAAAGGAGGCGTTTTTTATGAGACTATCCCATAAGAAACTGCGCGGGGCGTTGTTCTGCGTCCTGTGCGCGGCGGCGCTGACGTTCCCGGCGATAGCGTCGGACGCCCGGAGCGCGGCGGCGCCGTCGGACAACGGCGCGGCGTTCTACGGCTACCTGCTCTGGCGGGCGGGCGAGTCGGACGAGGCAAGCCTGTGGGCCGACGCCCGCTCCAAACTCGGCGACAAAGACAAGGAGCTCTATGACAAGCTCAAAGCCTTTGCGGCGGACATCGCCGACGGCGTCCAAACCGAAGCGGTCTATACCATTACCTACGACGATTTCCCGCTGACGTGGACGGCGGAACAGTTGGGCGTGCCCGCCATTCTCGAACTGGTCAACGGCAAAGCCCAATTCGCGGCGGGGTGCGAAGCCGCCGTTGACGCGAAACTCGCGGAATGCTACGGGTACGATTTGAACGCCGTGGGCGCCGCCCTCCTCGCCGACTGCCCTTACGAGCTCTACTGGTACGACAAATCGGCGAATCCTCCCATCCGGGGCAATTCCGAAGTCTATTACGGCGCGGACAGCTACCAAGTGAAATTCAGCGCCGCCCCGACGTATACGGTCACAATGGCGGTCTCGGCGGACTATCGGGGCGGGAGCGAAACTGCTGTCAACCGGAATCTGCACGCCGGAATCGACAATGTTGTGAGCAAGGCTGCGGAGATTGTCAACGCCTACAAAGGCAAGAGCGACTATGAAAAACTGTTAGGCTACGCTACGGAAATCTGCGCCATGACGGACTACGACCATTCCGCCGCGTCCGGCGGCGCAAACGCCGTTTACGGCGACCCTTGGCAACTCATCAGCGTGTTCGACGGCGACCCCGCGACGAAAGTCGTCTGCGAAGGATACGCCAAAGCCTTTAAGTACCTGTGCGATTTGAGCGCGTTCGACAGCCCGAAGGTGGAATGCCGTCTTGCGACCGGACTGCTGGCCGGGGACGAAGCGCAGGGCGCCGGGGCGCATATGTGGAACGTCGTGACCATGGAGAACGGGAAAAACTACCTGACGGACCTTACGAACTCCGACAACGATTACGGCCCCTCCTACCTCTTCCTGAGAGGCGGAATCCCGGACGCCCCCGCGCAGTACACGTTTGAGGATATGGCGTTTGTCTATGACCCCGACGCCCTCGCGCTCTGGGGCGGCGAACTGCTGACGCTGGACACGGCGGACTATGCGCCGACGACGCCCGCGCCGATTTCCGCGCCCGTGCGGGTGCGCGGGTGCAGTCTGACCCTCGCCGACGACATCGCGCTGAACTTCTGCCTGTCTTTTGACGACGAAATCCTTTCCGACGGCGGCGCCTACGCGAAACTCTCCGGGATTGCCCCCGCCGACGCCCAGACGCTCCTTGTCTCCGCCGCGCCCCGCGGAACCGTGTCCGGAATCGAGGGAACCGTCTACTATTTCACCGCGCATATGCCCGCCAAGCGCATGAACGACCCCATTACGCTTGCCTGTTACGACGGCGACGGAAAGCCGTATGCAATGGTCAATCCCGCCGGAGACGCCGTTACGGAGTTCAAGTATTGCGTAGGGGACTACCTCCGCCGCGCCTTCTCCGAACCGGAGCTGAAAAGCCTCGCGGAAGCCATGTCCGCATACGGCTACTACGCGCAGAAGCTGTTCGCCTACGACGCGGAGAACGCGGCGGCGCCGTCGGCGTCCTACGCCTCCAAAGTCGCCGCCGTGACTGCCGACGCGCTCTCGGCTTACGCCCCGCAGGACGGCGGAAGCGTTGACGGCGTTTCCGTGCTCGGCGACAACCTCACCCTCGACGCCTCCGTTACGCAACGTTGGATTTTCACGTTGAGCGGCAGTCCCTCCGACTACGTTTTCACGCTCGACGGCGCCACCGTCGCGCCGAAAGCCTACCCGGACGCCGGAGCCTCCGCCTATTGCGTGGAAGTCCCCGGCGTGGCCGCCAAGGATATGGACAAGAGCCATACCCTGACCGTATCCAAGGGAGGCGAGACGCTTACCCACGCTTGCAGTACGCTTAGTTACGCCTATACGGCGCTGTCCGACGGCGAAACAAGCGCGGACTTGCAAAACCTCGTCAGGGCAATGTGGCTCTATCACCGGGAAGCCAAGGCGTATTTCCAGAACAGGTAAAAACGCCCTCCAAAAAGCCTCATAAGCGTCGAAATCGCAAATTTTGCTCTTGCGGTTTCGGCGCTTTTGTGGTTTAATAGGGGGCAAAATCACAAACTGTTCTGTTAGGAGGCGTCGCCCATGGCTCCGAAAAAAATCGCGCTTTTCACGGATTCCTGCGTAGACCTCGCGCCGGACGTTCTGCGCGAACGTCACATTTACACGGTTCCCCTGCGCATCCTCTGCGCCGACGGGGAATATCTCGACGGCGCGAACATCCGGAGCGCCGACATTTACCGCCGGCTCCGCGCCGGGGAGCTTCCCAAAACGTCCCTGCCTTCTGCGGAAAGCCTCGAACAAACGTTAATGCAAATCCTCGCCGACGGCTACGACGGCATTATTGGCATTATGGTTTCCGGCGGGATTTCCGGGACGTACAATCTGGCGCGGCTCGCGGCGGAAGAGCTGGAAGCGGATAACGAAAACGTCTCCATGCGCGTCTACGACACCCTCAGCGGCTCCGTGGGACAGGGTCTGGTCGTCCTGCAAATTCTGGAGGACTTGAAAAACGGATACGAGTGGGAAGAGCTTACCGAACGCCGCATTCCGTTTTTGATTCGCAATACGACGGTAGCCTTTTCCGTGGACACGCTGGAATACCTGCTCAAAGGCGGGCGTATCGGGAAGGTCGCCGCCGCCGCCGGGACGCTTTTGCAAATCAAGCCCATACTCGCCTTTTCCCCCGACGACGGGCAGTTGCAGTCCGTTGCCAAAGCGCGGGGGCGCAATCAGGTTGCCGGGAAGCTGGTCGATTTGATGGTCAAATATTGCGGAAGCCATAAAAAGTACAATCTGGCTGTCGCCAACGGCGGAGACCCCGCCGGGATGGAGCTCGTGCGCGAAAAGCTGACCGCCGCCCTGCCCGACGCCGGGTTTATCTGCGAAGGCGAAATCAACGGCACGTTCAGCGTCTACATCGGCGACGGCATTTTAGGCGCGGGAATCCAGCTTTTAGACTAAAGCGCGCCTGCAACCTCCGCGCCGAATTTTTCCTTGAAACGCGTGATTTTCCACAGAAACGCGGGCATATTCTCCGCCGTTCGTGCCAAACTATGCGGGCGATACCCAAGAATCGCAACGCGGGAGACGGGGCGCGCCCCCGCCCCGCGAGGTCGCAACGCGAACAAGAAGGAGACAAATCATGTCTAATCAGAATTTCAATACGGATAACGGAAGCGGCAATAACAGCGGAAGCAAGAACCGTTTGAACATTCCGGAAGCCCGCGCCGCCATGGACCGCTTTAAGATGGAAGCGGCGGCGGAAGTCGGCGTTGACCTCAAAGACGGCTACAACGGCGATTTGACCAGCCGCGAGGCGGGCTCCGTCGGCGGGCAGATGGTCAAGAAGATGGTGGAATCTTACGAGAAGTCGCTGTAAGCGCGGGCTCGAAGCAATCGCGCCTGAGCGTGTCGGGGGCAAGTCCGAGCCGGATTTGCCCCCGGCTTTTCGTCTGGTTGAAAGTCACAAAAACCGCCGCTCAAATACCGCAAAACGACGAATTTTCAACGTGGAAACGGCGTCCCTTGACAATTCCCGCGTAAAATGATACAATTCATTTATATTTTTTGTTGGAATGTTACCGGTCTGTCCGGGCTTGACCAACTCCGTCCTTTTCGGGGTTGGCTTGCTTTTTCGCGGAAAAATCCCGCCTCGGCGGATTTGATATAGGAAGCGTCAACAAACTTTTGAGAGGGAGGAAATTTCTGTGAAAGACCAAATCTTTGGCGTGTTGCAGAGGGTAGGCCGCTCGTTCATGCTGCCTATCGCCCTGCTTCCCGCCGCCGGACTGCTCCTCGGCATCGGCAGTTCGTTCACCAACGCCACCATGCTGGAGGCGTACCACCTGACGGGCGTCATCTATCCGGGCAGCCCCGTTTACACCCTGCTGGACATCATGAACCAGTGCGGCAGCGCGGTGTTCGGCAACTTGGCGTTGCTGTTCGCCATGGGCGTCGCAATCGGCATGGCGAAACGCGAAAAAGACGTTGCCGCGCTCTCCGGCGCTATCGCCTACATCGTCATGAACACGTCCATTTCCGCCATGATTACCGCCCGCGGCGGCGTGGGCGCCATGCCCGCCAACTCCACCACGTCCATGCTCGGCATTACCACCCTGCAAATGGGCGTCTTCGGCGGCATTATCGTCGGATTAGGCGTCGCCGCGCTCCATAACCGCTTCTACAAGGCGCAACTGCCGCAAGTGCTCTCCTTCTTCGGCGGCACCCGTTTCGTGCCCATTATCTCCACCGCCGTCTTTCTGCTTGTCGGCATTGTCATGTTCTTCGTGTGGCCGATTATCCAAATGGGCATTGCCGCGCTGGGCGGGCTGGTTCTCAGTTCCGGCTACATCGGCACGTGGATTTACGGCATTATCGAACGCGCCCTCATTCCCTTCGGACTGCACCACGTGTTCTATATGCCCTTCTGGCAGACGGAAATGGGCGGCTCCGCCGTCATCAACGGGGAGACTATTTTCGGCGCGCAAAACATCTTCTTCGCCGAACTCGCCAACAGCTCTAATATCGAACACTTCTCCGTGTCCGCCACGCGCTTTATGGCGGGCAAGTTCCCCTTCATGATTTTCGGCCTCCCCGGCGCGGCCCTGGCTATGTACCGTTGCGCCCGCCCCGAAAAGAAGCAGGTAGCGGGCGGCCTCCTGATTTCCGCCGCCCTGACCGCCATGCTCACGGGCATTACGGAGCCCATCGAGTTTACCTTCCTGTTCGTCGCGCCGCTCATGTACGCCGTGCACTGCGTCTACGCCGGGCTTTCCTACATGCTTATGCACATCTTCAATGTCGGCGTGGGCATGACGTTCTCCGGCGGCATTATCGACCTGACCCTGTTCGGCATTCTGCAAGGCAACGCCAAGACAAGCTGGATTTGGGTCGTTATCGTCGGCATTGTGTATTTCTTCGTCTACTACTTCACGTTCTATTTCATGATTACCAAGATGGACCTCAAGACCCCCGGACGCGAGGCCGACGACGAGGAAACCAAACTCTTCACCCGCTCCGACTTCAAAGCCAAGACCGGAATCGGCCCCGACGGCAAGCCCACGGGTTCGGGCGGCTTCTCCGACCCGACTTCCGCCATGATTCTCAAGGGCTTGGGCGGCAAGAAGAACCTCTCCGACGTGGACTGCTGCGCCACGCGCCTGCGCGTCACGGTCATCGACTCCGCGAAAGTCTCCGACGCCGTGCTGAAGCAGTCCGGCGCGTCGGGCGTCATCCACAAGGGCAACGGCGTGCAGGTCATTTACGGGCCGCAGGTCGCCGTTATCAAGTCCAACCTTGAGGACTTCATGGACACCCCGGAGGCGGATTTGGTCGATACGGCGGACGTTGCCGCCCCCGCCGCCGCGAGCGAAAAGCCCAAGGGCAAGGAGAAGATGAAAGATTCCACGCTCTTCGCCCACATGAACGGAACCGTGGTTCCCATGGAGAAAGTGCAGGACGAGGCTTTCGCGCAGTGCGCCTTGGGGCAGGGCGTCGCCATCGAGCCGTCGGAGGGGCGGCTGTACAGCCCCGTCAACGGCGTGGTTGAAAACATCTTCGACACCAAACACGCCATCGGCATTCTTGCCGACGACGGCGCCGACGTGCTCCTGCATATCGGCATTGACACCGTGAAGCTCAACGGACAGCACTTCAAGGTCAACGTCGCGGAAGACCAGCCCGTCAAGAAGGGCGACCTGCTCATTACTTTCGACATGGACGCCATCAAGAAGGCGGGCTACCTGCTCACCACGCCCATGATTATCTGCAACACGGACGAGTACGGCGCGGTCAAGCCGCTTTTGAGCGGCGGGGACGTTGCCGTCGGAACCCCGATTCTGGAAGTCAAGGGATAACCCCGCCCCGACCCTTTCGCGCCCCTTCCCCCGTCCGGGGGAGGGGGCTTTTGCGGCGCAAACGCGAAATTTCCCCCTTGTAATTTTGAAAAAATGTGGTATGCTATTGCTTGTTTTAGATAGAACTACGCAAGATAAAAAGGAGGCGAAACGGATGCCCTATGAAGTTCTGGTAATCGGCGGCGGCCCGGCGGGGCTGTCGGCGGCGGTGAACGTGCGGGCGCGGGGGCGGAGCGTTCTGGTCGTGTCGAACCCGTTGCAGGAAAATCCGCTGTGGAAGGCGGAGCGCGTGGACAACTACCTCGGCCTGCCGGGATTGTCGGGCGCGGAACTGCTTCAAACGCTCCGCCGCCACGCGGAGGACGCGGGCGCGGCGTTCCGGGAAGGGCGCGTGCTGAACGCCATGCCCATGGGCGACGACTGGTTTGTGAGCGTCGGGAGCGACATGGAGAACGCGAAAGCCGTCATTCTGGCGGCGGGCGTGGCGCGGGCGAAAAAATTTCCGGGGGAAGCGGAATACCTCGGCAAAGGCGTCAGCTACTGCGCCACCTGCGACGGCATGTTATACCGCGGAAAGCCCGTGGCGGTTCTCGGCTACAGCGACGGCGCCAAACACGAGGCGGAGTTCCTGTCTTCCATCCGTTGTTCCGTGACCTACTTCGACCGCCCGAAAGACTGCGTCATCGAGGGCGGCGCGAAAGTCGAGCGCGTGACCTGCAACGGCGAAACCGTCCCCGTCGACTGCGTGTTCATCCTGCGCCCCGCGCTGGCGCCGACCGACGTTTTCCCCAATATCGCCGTTGAAAACGGCTATGTGGCGGTAAACCGCAAAATGGCGACGAACCTTCCGGGCGTGTTCGCCGCCGGGGATTGCACGGGCGGCCCCCTGCAAGTATCCAAAGCCGCCGGGGAAGGCCTGATTGCCGGGCAGAGCGCGGCGGCGTATGTCGCGGAACTGGCGCGCAAAAAAGCCTAACCGTCGGTATTATAATAGCAAAGGAGCAAGCGTTATGTCTTTACAGCATTTTGAGGAAGCGACGTTTGACGCCGCCGTGAACGCGGCGCCGCTGGCCATGGTGGATTTCTGGGCGGACTGGTGCGGCCCGTGCAAAATCGTCGGCCCGGTGGTCGAAAGCATTGCCGCGCAGTACGACGGCAAAGTCCTCGTCGGCAAGGTCAATGTGGACGACGAGCCGGAACTGGCGGCGCGCTTCGGCGTGATGAGCATTCCGACCATCGTTTTTCTCAAGAACGGCGCGGAGTTTGACCGGAAAGTGGGCGTCATGCCCGCCGACGCCTTTACCGCCGTTCTGGACGCGAATCTATAACCAATAAGGAGAGAGAACCCATGAAAAAGAGCTTGGGCGTTATTCCCGCCGTGTACCCTATGCCCGTGCTGATGGTTGCCGCCTACGACGAGGCGGGAAACGTCAACGTCATGAACGCCGCTTGGGGCATGACCTGCGACGCGGACAAAATCGCGCTGTTCATCGACGAGGACCACAAGACCACAAAGAATATCCGGCAGTCGAAAGCGTTCACGGTCAGCATCGCCGACCGCGCCCACATGGCGGAGGCGGATTTCTTCGGAATCGCCACGGGCAACAAAATGCCGGACAAGTTCGCCCGCACGGGCTTTCGCGCCGCGAAAAGCGCCCATGTCAACGCGCCTGTTATCGACGAGTTCCCGCTTGTCATGGAATGCGAGCTTGCGGAAATCGTGGAGACCGACAACCTTCACGCCGTCGTGGGGAAAGTCGTCAACGTGGGCGCGGAAGAGAGCGTGCTTGACGAAAAGGGCAAGGTTGACCCCGAAAAACTGCAAGCCCTGATTTTCGACCAGTTCCGGCACGGGTATTACGTCACGGGAGAGAAAGTCGGGCAGGCGTGGAACGCCGGAAAAGACCTGATGAAGAAGTGATTCCGCGCCGGGCGCGGATGTGCAAAGAGGGGCTGTCCCGGCGGGGCAGTCCCTTTTCGCGGGGAGGCGAAGTCATGGCACGCAAAAACGGGCGCAACACTCGCGGGCGCATTATCTCGGCGGCGTGGAAACTGTTCTACGAGCAGGGCTACGAGGAAACCACGGTCGAGGATATTGTCTTTGAGTCGGGCACGTCCAAGGGCTCCTTCTACCACTATTTCGACGGCAAGGACGCCCTGCTCGGCACTCTGGCGTATGTGTTCGACGAAAAGTACGAGGAGCTCATGCGCGTGATGAATCCCGACATGGGCGCCGCGGAAAAGCTCGCCTACTTAAATCACGAGCTGTTCGCCATGATTGACAGCGGCATTTCCATGGATTTGGTGGCGCGCCTGCTCTCGACGCAACTGCTTGCGCGGGGGGAAAAGAGCCTGCTGGATAGGAACCGCCTGTATTTCAAGCTCCTGCGGCGGATTATCGCGGAGGGGCTGGCGTCGGGCGAACTGCGCCAAGACCGCACGGCGGGGGAAATTTTGCGGGCTTACGCCATGTGGGAACGCGCCCTGCTCTACGACTGGTGCCTTTCGGGCGGGGAATACTCGCTCGTGGCCTGCGCCGACAAAATGACGCCCGCTTTCCTGTCGGCCTACCGCAATCCCGGCGCCCCGTCCGGGCGGGAAACATCTTGACAGATTTGCCCTTTGCGGGTATCATTATATTGCTTTAAAAGAGCCGTTGACTGCGGATTTTTAGGAGGGGTTGGATGTCTGAGCCTGTTTATAAGCGCGTCCTGCTGAAATTGAGCGGGGAGGCGCTCTCCGGCGGCAAAGGAACCGGGCTTGACTTCGCTATGATTGGGCGCGTGTGCGACGCGCTGAAAGAGTGCGCGGAACTGGGCGTACAAATCGGGCTGGTCGTCGGCGGCGGGAACTTCTGGCGGGGCGCGAAAAACAGCGGGGGGCGCATGGAACGCGCCCGCGCCGACCATATGGGAATGCTGGCGACGGTCATGAACTGCCTCGCCGTGGCGGACGTGTGCGAGCAGAAAGGGATTCCCGTAAAAGTGTACTCCGCGCTGTCCATGCCCGCCGTGGCGGAACTCTACACCCGCCGCGACGCCGTGAAAGAGTTGGAGCGCGGGAAAATCGTCCTGTTCTCCGCCGGGACGGGAAGCCCGTACTTTTCCACCGACACCGCCGCCGTGCTCCGTGCGGCTGAAATCGGCGCGGACGCGATTCTTCTCGCAAAGAACGTGGACGGCGTCTACTCCGCCGACCCCGCCAAAGACCCCCGCGCCGTCCGCTACGACCGCATTTCCTACGAGGAAATGCTGGAAAAGCGGCTGGCGGTCATGGACTTGACCGCCGCCTCTATGGCGATGGAAAACCGTATCCCCGTTTTGCTCTTCGCGCTCAAAGACCCCGAAAACATCCGCCGCGCCCTGTGCGGGGAAACTGCGGGCACGGTTATCGGCGGGCGCGATTGAAACTCAAACCGCAACACGCGAAAGGAAGGAATGCCGTATGTTAAAGGACGAATACAAGGTATACGAGGAAAAAATGCAGAAGAGCATTGACTCCGTGAGCGGCGACTTCGCCGCCGTCCGCGCCGGACGCGCCAACGCCGCCGTCTTAGACCGTATCATGGTCGATTACTACGGCGCCCCCACGCCCATTCAGCAAATCGCCGCCATTTCCTCCCCCGACCCCAGAACCCTGCTCATTTCCCCGTGGGATAAGTCCGCCCTGCGCTCCATTGAACGCGCTATCCAGAACTCCGACCTCGGAATCAATCCCCAGAACGACGGAACGCAGTTGCGCCTCGCCTTCCCGCAACTGACGGAAGAGCGCCGCAAGGAGCTTGTCAAGCAAATCCGCAAGTACGCGGAAACGGGCAAAGTCGCAATCCGCAATATCCGCCGCGACGCCGTGGAGAATTTCAAGAAGCAGGAAAAGAAATCGGAAATCACGGAGGACGAGTTGAAATTAGCCGAAAAAGACCTCCAGAAGATGACCGACGACCACTGCAAAACCATTGACGAGCTTCTCGCCAAGAAGGAAAAGGAGCTGATGGCGGTATAATGGCGGGCAGGAACGACGCCGGGGCGGGAGCCGTCCCGCCCCGCCACATTGCGATTATCATGGACGGAAACGGGCGCTGGGCGACAAAGCGCAATCTGCCCCGCACCGCCGGACATAAAGTCGGCGCGGAAACTTTCCGCAAAATCGCTTATTACTGCAAGGACATCGGCATACGATACCTTACGGTCTACGCCTTTTCCACGGAGAATTGGAAACGCTCCGTCGAGGAAGTCAACGTCATTATGCGCCTGTTGGAGCGTTACCTCTACGAACTGATGGAACTGATGGCACGCGACCATTTCCGCATCCGCTTCTTCGGCGACCTGACCGGACTGCCGCCAAGCCTTGAAAAGTTAGCCCGCCGCACCTATGAGGTCTCCGGCGCGTTGCCGCAGGATTACTGCCTTGTCAACCTCTGTATCAACTACGGCGGGCGGGACGAGATTCTTCGGGCGGCGCGGCGCTACGCGGCGGACTGCGCAAAGGGAACGCAAACGCCGGAAAATCTGGACGACGCCCTCTTTTCCTCGTATCTGGACAGCGCCGGGATTCCCGACCCGGAACTGATTATACGTCCCAGCGGGGAACTGCGCCTGAGCAACTTCCTGCTCTGGCAGTGCGCCTATTCGGAGTTCTACTTCACGGACACGCTCTGGCCTGATTTCACCACGGACGAAATCGACCGGGCCATCGCCGCCTACGCGCAACGGAACCGGCGCTTCGGAGGCGTGAAGGAATCCAAGTGACGGAAATGCCGTCGCGGGCGGGAACGCGTATTTTCATAGGAGAATAGTCTGATGAACTCAAGAATCCTTGTCGCCGTCGTCGGCATTCCTCTGCTCATCCTGATAATACTATGGGCGCCCGATTGGCTTAT
The DNA here is from genome assembly GCA_017527365.1 of Oscillibacter sp. GTDB lineage: Bacteria > Bacillota > Clostridia > Oscillospirales > Oscillospiraceae > Oscillibacter. The sequence continues at coordinate 32,703 of JAFXQD010000048.1, read as the reverse complement.
CTGCGCCGCGCTGTGCGCGTTGGCGGCGCTGGCCGGGTTTGAACTGCAAAAATGCGTGAGCGGCGAAAGCCGGAGCGTCATGACAGCCTTAAGCGCCGCCCTGCCCGCGTTTACAATCCTTTGGGGCTTCCTGACGGCGGAATCCCCGGCGCTTCTGTGGGCGGCGGAAATCATGCTCCTGTTCGCCTACGCAATCAGCCAAGGCGGGAAGGTAAAGTTTGAGCAAATCGCGGCGGCGCTGTTCGCCGGCATTCCTATCGCCTATTCTTTCGCCTCCTTCCTGCGCATGGAAAGCGGCGGCGCCCCAAGGGCGCTGTTGCTCCTGCCGTTTGTCCTGAGTTTTTCCTGCGATTCCGGGGCGTATCTGGCGGGGAGTTCCTTCGGACGGCACAAACTCGCGCCGATTGTAAGCCCGCATAAGACCGTAGAGGGCGCCGTAGGCGGCTTGCTGGGAAACGTCCTCGGCGGGCTGGTTTTCGCGTTCCTGTTCCGGCGTTTCGGCGGCGGCGCGACGGGCTATCTTTGGGTCGCGGCGCTTTCCCTTGCCTGCGGCGTCGTCTCGCAATTAGGGGACTTGAGCTTTTCCCTGATTAAGCGGCAGTACGGGATAAAGGACTACGGGCGCGTGTTTTTTGCGCACGGGGGCGTGTTGGACCGCTTTGACAGCGTGCTGTTCGTCGCGCCCGTCGCGGAGTTCGCGCTGTCTTGGATTGCATAGGCGTTAGAAAGGAAGAGCGTATGGAACTGGCGGCGCGCAAAAGCGGCGTAAGCGCCCTCTCGTTAAAATGGATTGCCATTGTCACCATGTTCGTTGACCACACGGGCGTTGTCTGCTACAAGTGGCTCGGCTGGACGGAAGCCTATTTGCGTATGCGCTATATAGGGCGGATTGCGTTTCCGATTTTCGTTTTCCTGCTGATTGAGGGCTTTCGCTATACCCGCGACCGCTGGGCGTACCTGCGGAACCTGCTGATTTTCTCCATGCTCTCGGAAATCCCGTTCGACCTCGCCCTGACGGGCTGGGACACGCGCAACGACACGCAGAATATTTTCTGGACGCTGTCCATAGGGCTTCTGGTTCTGATGTCGCTGGACGCGCTCTGGGCGCGCTTGGAGCGCGGCCCCGTCTCCCGCTTCCTGCGCCTGCCGCTCTCCCTGTTGCCCATAGCGGCGGGGCTCGCCGCCGCCGAAGCCCTCGAAACGGATTACCATTTATGGGGCGTCCTGCTGGTCGTCCTGATGTTCGCCGGGGAAGAGGCGGCGCGGCGCTATTCGGTGGGGCAGTTCGCCCGGAATATCGGCGCGGTTGTCGGCGCGGTTCTCTGGATGGCGCTTTACGACCATTCCCACGGCTGGGTTATCGAACTCTACGGCATAGTTTCCGCCGCCCCAATCCTGCTCTACAACGGCGAGCGCGGGCGGTACCGCCTGCCCAAATGGTTCTTCTACGGCTTCTACCCCGCCCACCTGCTGGCGCTCTACGCGCTCCAAGACACGCTGTTCAAGCAGCTGTTGACATGACAAGGAAGAGAGGCGCAATGCGCGATGAATAAGACAATCTCAATCCTCGGCTCCACGGGCTCTATCGGACGGCAGACGCTGGATGTCGTCGAAAAGCTGGGGTTGAAAGCGGAGGCCTTGACGGCGAACTCGGACGTAAAGCGCATGGAGGAACAGGCGCGGAAATTCCGCCCGCGCATGGCGGCAATGGCGGACGAGGCGGCGGCGGAAGATTTGGCGGTAAGGCTGGCGGACACGGGAATCAAAGTCGCGGGGGGCGCCGGGGCGCTGTCGGAGGCCGCCGTCATGGGCGGCACCGTCGTCACGGCGGTTGTCGGCATGGCGGGGCTCACCCCCACGCTGGCGGCTATCCGCGCCGGAAAACGCATTGCCTTGGCGAACAAGGAAACCTTGGTCTGCGCGGGGGAACTCGTCATGGAAACCGCGCAGAAGTACGGCGCGGAGATTATCCCCGTGGATTCCGAACACTCCGCTATTTTCCAGTGCCTCCGCGTCACGCAGGACATGGGGGAAGTCAAGCGGCTGATTCTGACCTGTTCGGGCGGCCCCTTCTACGGCAAAACTTGGGAGGAAATGGCGCCCATGACATCCGCCGACGCCCTGAAACATCCCAACTGGCGCATGGGTCCGAAAATCACCGTGGACTGCGCCACGCTCATGAACAAGGGCTTGGAAGTCATCGAGGCCATGCGCCTTTACGGCCTCCCGTTGGAAAAGGTTCATGTCGTGATTCACCGTCAAAGCATTGTGCATTCCCTTGTCGAGTTCCGCGACGGCGCCGTGCTCGCGCAACTGGGCGCCCCCGACATGCGCCTTCCGATACAATACGCGCTGACCTACCCGCGACGGCTGGAGGGCCCCGCCGACGCGCTGGATTTGCTCTCCTGCCCGCCGCTGACCTTCGCCGAGCCTGACAGGGCGGCGTTCCCTTGCTTGGGGCTGGCGGAGGAAGCCGCCAAAACGGGCGGCACGGCTTGCGCCGTCCTCAACGCCGCCAACGAGGAGGCGGTCAAACTGTACCTGCGCGACCGCATCGGGTTCTACGACATCCCGCGCTTGGTGTCGCGGGCGCTGGAAACCGTCCCGGTCACGCAACATCCCACCTTGCAGGACATCTTGGACGCGGACGTCGCCGCCCGCCGTCAGGTGTTCTAATCCCATCAACAAACAGGAGTGTTTATGTCAACTATCATCTATATTTTAGCGGCTATCCTGATTTTCGGCTTTTTAATCGCCTCCCACGAGTTTGGGCACTGCGTCGTGGCGAAACTCTGCGGCGTGCAGGTCAACGAATACTCTATCGGCATGGGGCCGCTCATCTGGCAGAAGCAGGGCAAGGAAACGCTCTATTCCCTTCGCGCCGTGCCCTTCGGCGGCTACTGCGCCATGGAGGGCGAGGACGAGGACACCGGAAACGAACGTTCCTTTGTGCGCCAAAAGGCGTGGAAAAAGTTCCTGATTCTTGTCGCCGGGGCGTTTATGAACTTCTTAACGGGCGTCGTGATTATCCTTGCCCTGTACAGCGGGGCGGGGGCGTTCCTTACGGACGAAATCTCCGGCTTCGCCGACGGCTTCCCGCTGGAGGGCGAAAGCGGGCTCATGCCCGGCGACGTGTTCTATAAAATCGACGGCTACCGCACCTATGTGCGCGGCGACGCGTCCCTGTTCCTGTCGTTCCACAAGGGCGACACGATTGACCTTACGGTCATCCGGGACGGGCAAAAGGTGACGTTAAACGACTTCCCCATGACGCGCCAAACCTACGCGGGTTCCAACGGGGAAGAATATACGGGCTTCGGGCTTTATGTCGGCGTACACGCGGAGGAGGCGACGTTCGCCAATAAGCTCCGCTATACGTGGCTTCAGGCGCTGGACTTCGTGCAGTTAGTGCGTTTCAGCCTCGCGCAACTCTTCACGGGCGGCGCGTCCGTCAAAGATTTGACGGGGCCCGTCGGGATTGTCTCGACCATGACGCAAATGGGCGAACAGTCGGAGACCGCAAGAGACGCCGCCGAAAGCATCCTCTATTTCGCCGCGCTTCTCGCGGTGAACTTGGCGGTGATGAACCTGTTGCCCTTCCCCGCGCTCGACGGCGGGCGCGTGCTGTTCCTGTTCCTTGACCAGATTTCCATCGCTCTGTTCCGCAAGCCCGTGCCGGAAAAGTATCAAATGGCGGTCAACGCCGCGGGCATGGCGGCTCTGCTGACGCTCATGCTTCTGGTGACGGTACAGGACGTTATCAAGCTGTTCAAGGGCTGAAAGGAGCGTTTGCAATGGAACTGCGCCCGTGGCGGCTGTCGGACGCCGAATCGCTGGCGCGTTACGCCAACGACCCCGACGTGTCCGCGAACCTGACCGACGTTTTCCCCTACCCTTACGCGCTCTCCGACGCGGAATCGTATATCCGGGACTGTATCGCCAAGGAGGAAACGCAACTCTGCCGCGCCGTCGTGATTGGCGGCGAGGCGGTCGGAAGCGTCGGCGCGTTCCCGCAGACCGACATCCGCCGCCGCACCGCCGTTTTGGGCGACTGGCTTGCAAAGCCATTCTGGGGGCGCGGAATCATGACCGCCGCCGTCGGGCAAATCTGCCGGGAGGCGTTCGCACGGTTCGACATCGTGCGCATTGAGGCGCAAATCAACGCCCGGAATATCGGCTCCCGGCGCGTCGTTGAGAAGAACGGCTTCACGCCTGAAGGAATCTTAAGGCAAAGCGTCTGGAAGCGCGGCGAACTTTTGGATAGCTGCATATATTCGCTGTTGCGGGAAGAAGTGAAATTATGACAAAACGCCTTTACGTCGGCAAGGTTGCCGTAGGCGGCGGGGCGGCGGTGTCGATACAGTCCATGTGCAACACGCGCACGGACGACGTAGCCGCGACCGTCGCGCAAATTCACGCGCTGGAAAGCGCGGGTTGCGAGATTATCCGCGTGGCAGTCCCGGACGAGGCCGCCGCGCAAGCCGTGGACAAAATCAAGGCGGAAATCTCGATTCCGCTTATTGTAGACATTCATTTCAATTACAAATTGGCGTTGATGTGCGCGGAGCGCGGCGCCGACGCCATACGCATTAACCCCGGCAATATCGGCGGCGGGGAGCGCGTGAAGGCCGTCGCCGACGCCTGCCGCGCCCGGAACATCCCGATTAGAATCGGCGTGAACGGCGGTTCGCTGGAAAAGGAGTTGCGCGCCAAGTATAACGGCGTCACGGCGGAAGCCTTAGTCGAAAGCGCCATGGGGCACGTCAAACTGCTGAACAGGTTCGGCTTTGACGACATTTGCATTTCCGTCAAGTGTTCGGACGTTCCCTTGACTATCGCCGCCTATCGGCTGTTGTCCGAACGCACGGACTACCCCTTGCATTTGGGCGTGACGGAGGCGGGGACGCCGTCCATGGGGCTGATAAAGTCCGCCATGGGAATCGGCGGGCTGTTGTGCATGGGAATCGGCGATACCGTCCGCGTGACGCTGACCGCCGACCCGATAGAGGAAGTGTACGCCGCGAAAAAAATCCTGCGAGCCGCCGGACTGCGCAAGGAGGGCGTGAATTTAATCGCCTGCCCCACCTGCGGGCGCACCCGCATTGACCTTATACCGCTTGCCGAGGAAGCCGAGCGGCGCCTGCGCGGCTGCGGGAAAAACATCACGGTGGCGGTCATGGGCTGCGCGGTGAACGGCCCCGGCGAGGCGTCCGCCGCCGATATTGGCATTGCGGGCGGCGACGGGGAAGGGCTGGTTTTCCGCAAGGGGCAAATCCTTTGCAAAGTCCCGGAGGCGCGGCTTCTGGACGCGCTCATGGAGGAAGTCGAAAAGCTCTGACGCGTCGGGAAAGGAGGCAGTATGACAAATTCCGTTTCGTTGTTGCGGATGTTTCCGGCGTTGCCGTTGCGCCCGTCCCTGCGGCTGAAACTAGCCGGGTCTGAGGTGACGGAAAGCGTCATTGACCTCAAAGCCCTGCGAATCCGTTTGAGCGTGAATCTGGAATCCCTGCTCACCGAGGACGACTGCCGCGCACTGCGCGAGGCTATCCGCAAATCCTACGGCTTCGCGGAAGCAGACTTACGCATGTCCGCCCGCGCCCTGCCGGATTTCCGCGCCGCGCCCTACGTCCCCGCCGCGAGCGCAAGCGGCAAGCCCGCGAATAGCGGCGCGAAAGCGTCCGGCGCCGCCGGGAAACCGTCGGGCGGCGCGGGCGGAAGCGGCAAGCCGTCGGGCGGCGGAAATCGCGGCGGAAACGGCAAGCCGTCCGGCAACGGCGGCAAGGCGTCCGGGAAATCCGAGGCGCCCAAAGCCGAAAAAGTCCTCATGGGGAATCCCATCCGCACGCGCCCCGTAGCCATGAAGGAACTCAACCTCAAAATGGGCGGCGCGACCGTCGCCGGGAAGGTGTTTTCGTTCGAGAGCCGCGAGACGCGCCGTCAGGGGCTGTGGCGCGTGAGCTTTGAAATGACCGACTACACGAACTCCGTCACCGTACAGAAAAACGCGTCGGCGAAAGAGGCGGAGGCGCTGGAAGGGCAGATAAAGCCGGGAATGTGGCTGTGCGTGCAGGGGCGCATGGAGCCGACTTGGGACGGGAAAGACATCCAACTGCACCCATCCAATATTAACGTGATTTCCCACAAGGAGCGGGAGGATACCGCCCCGGAAAAGCGCGTCGAACTGCACTTGCATACAAAAATGTCGAACATGGACGCCCTCACGGATACGAAATCTGTCATACAAACCGCCATCCGCTGGGGGCACCCCGCGATTGCAATCACAGACCACGGCGTGGCGCAGTCGTTCCCCGACGCTTGGCGCGCCGCCGGGGACAAAATCAAAATCCTGTACGGCATGGAGGGGTATTTTGTCAACAATCTGGACGACCGCATAGCCGTGCACGGGACGCAAGACGCGCCGCTGGAATCGGAAATCGTATGCTTCGACATCGAAACCACAGGGTTGAGAGTTGACAGGGAGCTTATCACGGAAATCGGCGCGGTCGTGCTGAAAGACGGGAAAGTCGCGGAACGCTTCCAGACGTTCGCCAACCCCGGACGCCCGCTTACTCCGGAAATCGTGTCGCTGACGGGCATTACCGACGATATGCTGAAAGACGCGCCGTCCCAAAAAGAGGCTTTGACCGCGTTTCTGGGCTTCGTGCGCGGGCGCCCCTTGGCCGCCCACAACGCAGAGTTTGACATTGGCTTTATCCGCGCCGGGTGCGCCGCAAACGGGCTGGACTTCGACCCCGTTTATATTGATTCCCTGATTCTCGCGCAAAACCTCCTGCCGGACATGAAGAAGCACAAGCTCGACATGGTAGCCGAACGCCTGCAACTGCCGGAGTTCAACCACCACCGCGCCGGAGACGACGCCGCGACCGTCGCTTATATGCTCGTCCCGTTTTGGGACATGCTCCGCGCCAAGGGCATTCGCAACTTGCAGGAAATCAACGCCGAAATGCTGAAACTGCGCCCGTTGAACACGAAAGCCAACCGCCGCCCCCGCCATATCATCCTGATTGCGCGGAACAAGACCGGGTTGAAGAACCTTTACCAGTTGATTTCCGATTCCAACCTGAAATATTTCCGCAAAATGCCCACGATTCCCAAAACGGAGCTTATCAAACACCGGGAAGGGCTCTTAATCGGTTCGGCCTGCGAGGCGGGCGAGCTGTTCCGCGCCGTCGTCGACCATAAGGACTGGGACGAATTAAAGCGTATCGCGTCCTTTTACGACTACCTTGAAATCCAGCCGCTTTGCAACAACGCCTTTCTGCTCCGCAACGGCGACGCCCGCTCGGAAGAGGACTTGCGCGAGTTCAACCGGACGATTGTCCGGTTGGGCGAGGAGTTGGGGAAGCCCGTCTGCGCGACGGGGGACGTTCACTTTCAGGAACCGGAGGATGAGATTTACCGCCGTATCCTGCTGGCGTCGAAAAAGTTCGCCGACGCAAACGAGCCGTTGCCGATTTACTTCAAGACTACCGACGAAATGCTGAAAGAGTTCGCGTATCTGGGCGAAAAGAAAGCCTATGAAGTCGTGGTTTCCAACACGCGCCTGATAGCCGACCAAGCGGAACGCTTTGAGCTGTTGCCGTCGGAACTGTTCCCGCCGCGCCTTGAAAACTCCGAACAGGAGTTGAACGACTTGGTATGGGAGAAAGTGCGCAGGCTTTACGGCGACAATCCGCCGAAACTTATCACAGACCGCTTGAAAGTCGAATTGGGCGGCATTCTGGGCAAGTACGACGTGGTTTACATGTCGGCGCAGAAGCTGGTGCAACGCTCCCTTGAAAACGGCTACCTTGTCGGCTCGCGTGGAAGCGTGGGCTCGTCGCTGGCGGCGTATATGGCGGGCATTACGGAAGTAAACTCCCTGCCGCCGCACTACCGTTGCCCAAAATGCAAGGGAAGCGAATTTGTCACGGACGGCTCCTACGGTTGCGGCGCGGACATGCCCGACAAATTGTGTCCTGTCTGCGGGGTTCCCTATGTCAAGGACGGCTTCGACATCCCCTTTGAAACCTTCCTCGGCTACGGCGGCGGCAAAGTCCCCGACATCGACCTGAACTTTTCCGGGGAATACCAAGCCCGCGCCCACCGCCACGCTATCGAGATGTTCGGCGAAAAGCAGGTATTCCGCGCCAGGACAATCGGCACGTTGGCCGACAAGACCGCGTTCGGGTTCGTGCTGAAATACTTGGAGGAAAACGGGCTGGAGGCTTGCAACGCCGAAAAGAAGCGCCTTGCGTTAGGTTGCGTGGGCGTGCGGCGCACGACTGGACAGCACCCCGGCGGGCTTGTCGTCGTGCCCGACGATAAGGATATTGAGGACTTCTGCCCTGTGCAGCGCCCCGCCGACGCCGAAAACTCCGACATCATCACCACCCATTTTGAATACCACTGCATGGAAGCCAACATTCTAAAGCTGGACATGCTCGGACACGACGACCCTACCATGGTTCGCATGATGCAGGACTTGACCGGGCAGGACCCGCAACAAATCCCGCTCGACGACCCCGACACCATGTCCATTTTCACCAGCAGTAAGATTTTGGGATACGAACACGACGAAATCCTTGGCGATACGGGCGCGGTGGCAATCCCGGAGTTTAACACCAAATTTACAAGGCAAATGCTCATGGACACCAAGCCCAAGGACTTTAACACGCTTGTTCGGCTGTCGGGCTTCTCCCACGGCACCGACGTTTGGATTGGCAACGCCCGTGACTACATTATGAACGGGACGGCAAGCGTATTGGAAACGGTCGGGTGCCGCGACGATATTATGCTTTACCTGATTTCCAAGGGGCTTGACCCGAAAATGTCCTTCAAGATTATGGAGAAAGTCAGAAAGGGCAAGGTCAAGAAGGGCGGCTTCGACGAGGGCTGGGAGGAAGCCATGCGGGAGCACGGCGTCCCCGATTGGTACATTGACTCCCTCGCCAAAATCGGCTACCTCTTCCCCAAAGCCCACGCCGTCGCCTACGTCATGATGGCGTTCCGTATCGCGTGGTACAAAGTCCACAAGCCGCTGGCGTTCTACGCGACGTTCTTCACCGTCCGGGCGAAAGCCTTCGACGCCGAATACTGTTGCGCGGGCATGGAGGCCGTCAAGCGCAAAATCCGCGAGCTTGAGAACAAGAAGGACGCCTCCTCCGCGGAGCAGAATTTGCTCACGACGCTGGAAGTCTGCTACGAGTTCTACCTGCGCGGCTTCCACTTCGACGCCATTGATATTTACCGTTCCGACGCGACTAAGTTCCTGATTACGGAAAACGGGCTTCTGCCGCCGTTCATCTCCGTGCACGGGCTGGGAGAGGCGGCGGCGCGGGATACGGTCGAGAAGCGCGAGGGAAAGAAATTCGTCTCCGTGGAGGAATTTTCGCTCTGCTGCGCGAAACTTTCCAAGACGCATATCGAACAGTTGAAAGGGCTGGGCGCGTTCGCGGGCATGGCGGACACAAGCCAAATCACGCTTTTCTGAACGCGCAACGCTTAAAGACGCTCTTCAAGGAGGTTGAGACTTTATGAAACGCCGGATGCGTATTTTGCCGCTGTTGTTCCTGTCGGCGCTGTTATGCGCGACGCTGGCGGCGGCGGAAAGCCGCCCCGCGCCGCTGAACTGCCACGAAATGGCGGCGATGTGGTTCGGCAGTCAGGACGAGGCGCAACTGTTGGGCGACGACGGCGCGGAGGCGGCGCTCTCCGGTTACTTTGCGGCGCGGGAGGCGGCGTTTCGCGGCGACATGCGCCTGCTGTCCGCCGACGAGGGCATAAGCGCGGCTGTCGCCGCCAATAACGACCTGCGGACGCAACGCGTCAAGGAGATGGAAGCCCGGCTCGGCTTCTCCGTGTCGGACGCCGACGTTACCGCGGGGATTGAGCGCGAAAACACAGTCCGCAACGCAGACGGAACTATGACGATGTACGTTTACGAGTGGACATTCTACGACTACGACGACCTGTCCGACGGCGCGGGCGGCTTAGACGTGTCCGGCTTCGGCACGTGGCATATCCTGACCGTCGCGGAGCGTCCCGACGGCTCCTTTGAGATTCTCGCCGACGAGTACGACGAAAGCGACCTTCTTGGAATCAACACGCTTTCGGCGGAACATCAGCAGGAACTGCTTGACCGCGCTTCGGCGGAACCCGATGTCCCCTATGCGGCGGAGCCTGACGACGCCGCGTCCCTGCTGGCTATCAGCTACTATGCGGATTATAACGTTGACGCCGCCGTCGCGTACTCCGAACAATACTGGGGCGGGATTCCCGGAAAAACGTACAAGGAAGGCGGCTCGGAAGCGAGCAACGAACGCTACAACCCTGCCTACGCCAACTTCAACCCCTACGGCGGCGACTGCGCCAACTTCACTTCTCAGTGCATTTACGCCGGTGGAATGCCGCAAGTCGTGACAAAGCCCTATTCCAACGACGGCTGGTACTACAAGACTTCCAACGACCGGAGCGCGACTTGGACGGGCGCCACAAACCTTCACCACTGGATGCGCGACAATCGCGGCCATTGCGTCACGGCGTCCAAGTCTACGGTCTACAAGGGCAGTCCGGTCTTTTACTCCGCCACAGGGTACGCAAGCGCCGAAGCGCGGGAACAGAAAACGAACATCGCCTTCAATCACGCCGTGCTGTGCGTCGGGACGAACTCCGCCGGGACGCCGATTATCAATTCCCACAACACCAACCGCTGGCACGCTATGTGGAACTATTACAGCGGCTCCGTGGACATTGACACGGTTCAGCTCACCAGCAAATCGTTCGGCAGTTTCAGCGGGTACGTGAAGGCGGAAGCCGACTTCTACGCCTATATCGTCAATCCCACCCTCAAACGCTACGTGACCAGCGACGGCGCGAACAAAGTAGAATCCCGCGCCAAAACGGAACGCGCCGGGCAGGTCTGGCATTTCGTCAGGCTGGACGACGGCTCTTATCAAATCCTCTCCGCCCTGCGGAACGATACGCAGAAACAGCCCGCTTTGGCGGCCTCCGACGGCGGCTGGGCTTCCCGCACTCCCGTTTGTACGGAAGACTACTCCGCCAAGCCCGGACAGCAGTGGTATTTGTATCTGTCCGACGCCGACAAGGGCTTATACCATTTGCGCCCCAAATGCTCCGACCGCGTGATGGACATTGTCGAGGCCAGCGACAAGGACGGCGCCGAACTTTGGATTTTCTCCAGACAGAAAACGGAGGAGGATTTAATAGCCCAGCTTTTCCAAATCGACAAAACGACGTGGGTCGAGTTGGAGGACCCGGCGCTGGAAGTGAAAATGGAGGGCAGCGAAGGCGCGAACGTCACCTTCTCTTGGACGCTTGTGGAAGGCGCCGCCTCTTACGTTTTGCGCGTCATGCAGGGTGAAAACGAGATTCGCGCCGTCACGGTCAGGCGGAGCCTCTCCTTCCCCATGAAGCTGGAGCCCGGCGACTATCAGGCCAGATTAGAGGCTTTCAGCGTCAACGACCGCACGTCCAGCCGTAGCGAAACGATACCGTTTACCGTGCTGACATCTTACGCCATTACCTATTACCCCAACGGCGGCGAAGGTGACCCGATAGAGCAGATGAAAGTCGAAAAGGTCGATGCGACCTTGAGCGAAGAGCTCCCCGTCCGTGCGGGCTATACGTTCGTTTCGTGGAACACGCAGGCAAACGCCACGGGAGACGCTTATATGCCGGGGGACGTTTACGCCGTTGACGAGGATTTGTCCTTGTACGCGCAGTGGACGCTGAGCGAATACGTTGTGACGCTTGACCCTAACGGAGGCTCCCTGCCGGAGGATAAGCGGGCATATCCCGTGACGTACACGAAGGCTTACGGCGAACATGGCGAAGACGGCAAAATGCCCGTGCCGGAGATGAAGGATAATGAGTTTCTGGGCTGGTACACCGAGCTTATGGAGGGCGAGTTAGTCACGGAAGAAACCCTTGTTAAGACGGCGGAAGACCATACCCTGTACGCCCACTGGGAATCCAGCGTTGCCAGAATTTATCCGTCGGTGGCTAAGAACGGTTCCCAGCATATCGTCAGCACGACGCTTTACCGGATTCCAAGCGGGGTTCTGTTCGCCTGCGGCTATCTGAACGGCCAAATGGCCGCCGTCGCGTCCAAAGGCGCGACGGAAAGTCAGGATATGATTCTGGACGGCGATTTTGATTCCATTCTGGTAATGGCTCTCGATAATACCAACGGTATGCGCCCTCTGTGCGAATCAAGGCTCATACTGCGAAACAATTTCCTCGGCAGGTAAGGGCCATGGGAAAGCGGAAACGAACCCGCGCCTTGCGGCTTGTCTGCGCCCTTCTGCTGGCCTTGACGGGCTGTTCCCTGCCGGAGCGGCAGTACGTCACGGTGGAGCCGCACAGCGGCAAGTTCTGGGAAAGCGAGGCCGCCGGGACGCTCCGCGCCGAAAACTATCAGGATATTGTCAACGATTTGCTGTTGCTTATCAGCCAGCGCCGCGAGGCCGCAACGCTCCGCCTCTACCACTTCGACGACAATGTGACGATTGCCGACCGTCTCGAACAGGCCACCATAGAAATACAGCGGCAGACGCCGCTCGGCTCTTACGCCGTGGCCTATATCGCCTCCGTCAGCCAAGCCCAGCGCGGCTATCACGAGGTGAAAGTGCAGATTGGCTACCGCCGCACGGCGGAAGAACTGCAGGCGATTGTCAACGCGACCAGCCCGGAAGCCCTCTACGCGCTCCTGCGCGACGCGTTGGAACAGGGGCGGACGGAACTCGCCGTAAGAATCGGCTACTGGGGGCCGTCCGGAGAGGAACAGGTAGAGGACGCGAAAGCGCGTCTGCGCGAGGACGAGGGCTTGACCGATTTCCCCGACTGGCCCGAAACCTTTTCCTATCCGGAAGAGGGCCCGGTCGGACTGCTGGAATTTCGCCTTGATTTGCCGTCCCCGGAAACGGCGCCCTTGCCGCCCGCAGACGCGGAGAGCGTCCCCGGCGCTCCGGCGGAATCCGGCGCTTGAAAAAAACATCCGAAAGGGCTTGCATTTCCTTTCGGAATCGTATATAATACGCATATCCTCCGTTTCCAGTCGCGGAGCCGGTCTCGTGCAATGAGGCGCCGCGAACCATGTCAGGCGGGGAACCGAGCAGCATTAAGCGGAACGCGCATGTGACGCGGGTACGCCGGTTCCGCGACTGGAAGCGGAGGATGTTTTATCTTTTCCGGCGGGATGTGCGGAAATTATGGGAACGTATCAGGCTTTATATCGGAAATACCGCCCGGCGGCCTTTTCGGATGTCGTCGGACAGTCGCATATTACGCGCACTTTGCAAAAGCAGGTGGCGGAGAACCGGACTTCCCACGCGTACCTGTTCACGGGGAGCCGCGGGACGGGAAAGACGACGTGCGCGAAAATCCTCGCCCGCGCCGTCAACTGCGAAAACCCCAAGGACGGCGACCCGTGCGGGAAATGCGCGGCCTGCCTCGCGCTGGAAGAGGGAAATTCGCTTGACGTGCTGGAACTGGACGCCGCGTCCAACAACGGCGTCGACCAAGTCCGCGCCCTGCGCGACGAGGCGATTTATCCGCCCGCCAACGTGCGGAAGCGCGTCTATATCGTCGACGAAGTCCATATGCTTTCCACGTCGGCCTTTAACGCGCTCTTAAAAATTCTGGAGGAGCCGCCGGAGCACCTCATGTTCATTCTGGCGACGACCGAACTGCACAAAGTCCCGGCGACCATCCTTTCCCGCTGTCAGCGCTACGCCTTCCGGCGCATTCAACCGCGTGACATCGCGGCGCGCCTGCTCTACGTGGCGCGTCAGGAGAAAATCGCGCTCACCGACGACGCCGCCGAACTGCTGGCGCGTCTGGCGGAAGGCGCCATGCGCGACGGGCTGTCGTTGCTCGACCAGTGCGCCGCGTCGGGCGCCGCCGTGGACAGCGCCGCCGTCCTCGACACGCTGGGGCTCGCCGGGCATTTGCAGACCGCCCAACTGCTCGAATACGTCTTAAGGCGCGACGTGCCGTCCGCGCTCGCGCTCTTCGGCGAACTCTACGACAACGGGCGCGACGGAAACACCGTCCTGCGCGAACTCTCCGCGCTTGTGCGCGACCTGCTCCTGCTGCGCGTGGCTCCGGAAGGAAGCGCGGCTTTGCTGTCGGGCGGCTACGACGCCAACACCCTTAGCCGCTTGGAATCGCTGTCAACGGACAGCCGCTTGTTATACTTGGCGACCGCGTTGCAGGGCGCGGGCGCGGAGCCGTCGGACGGCGCGAACAGCCGCCTGAATGCGGAACTTTGCCTATTGCGCCTGTGCGACGAGACCCTTTCCGGGGATTTGGCGGCGCTTGTCAGCCGCGTGGAGCGTCTGGAAAGCGGCGTTGCGTTGCCGCAAGCCGCGCCCGTCCGCGCCGCGCAAGCCCCGCCGCCTGTCGCGCCGGAACGCGTTCCGCAAGCCGCCGCGCCGCCCCGAATGACGCACGCCGCCGCGCCTGTCGAACAGCCCGCGCCGCCCGACGATACGCCGTCCGACTACGACGCGCCGCCGCCCGACAATATGCCGCCGTTTGACGCCCTCCCCTTGCCGGATGACGCGTTGCAATGGGAAGAAACGCCGTCGCATGACGGCGCCCTATCACAACCAGACGCTGAAACCCCACTGCCGGACAGGGACGAGACTTTACCAGCGGCTGATAATGCCTATCCTGATGACCAGATAAATGAGCCCGAACCTGTGACGCCTCCTGTTTTCAACTGGGATGAGATTGTCAAACGTTGTAAAGCGCGTTTGCCTATCCACTTGGGCGGGTGTCTTGGAGAATGTAACGGGATTCTTACGGAAAATGGAACTCTGAACATCTACACGGAATACGGCTTAAGAAAATATTTAGACAAGAAAAAAGTTAGAGCGGTACTGAGAGAGGAAAGCGGCGCGAAACGCGTCGTTTTATGTGATATTGACGCACGTCCTCCCCGAAAAAATCTGGAAGATTTGGTGGCGCAAAGCCGCCGGTGGCCCGATATTGTTCGCATTATCGGAGAAGAATAACGCCGCAAAAGGAGAAATGACATATGGGTTACAGCGCCCGCAGAGGCTTTACCAACGGCAGTCAGAACCCCGCCGGGAGCCGTCGGCAAGCCGCATTGCAACAGAAAATTGTGCAAATGCAGGCGGAAATGACCGCCGCGCAGGAGGAAGTGGAAGCGCAGGAGTTTTCCGCCACGTCGGGCGGCGGCGCCGTGGAAGCCGTCGCCAACGGCAAGCGCGAATTGGTGTCGCTGAACATTAAGCCGGAAGCCGTCGACCCGCAAGACACGGAGATGTTGCAGGACTTGGTTGTCACCGCCGTCAACGAGGCCTTGCGTCAGGCGCAGGAAGCCATGGACAAGCGCATGGAGAGCGCAAGCGGAAACCTGAATCTGGGCGGATTCAACCTGAATCTGGGCAGTTTGGGGCTGTGAAAACAAGCGGGCGTTCCTTTGCAGGACAGCCCGCTTGTTTTGCGTTTTACGCGAACGCGGCGCGGTAGAGCGCCGCCGCGCCTTTGTACATCTGATAGCAGTCGAGTTTCGCCACGGTCTCGAAGGGCGCGTGCATACTCAGCACGGGGACGCCCGCGTCCAGCGTGGTGATGTTGCGTTGCGCCATGTACGCCGCGACCGTGCCGCCGCCGCCCGCGTCAACCTTGCCCAACTCCGCGATTTGCCAGACAACCCCCGCCTCGTCGAACACGCGCCGCGCAAAGGCGACGGTCTCCGCGTCGGCGTCGGACGCGCCCGACTTCCCACGCGCCCCCGTGTACTTGCACAAGCCCACGCCGTAGTTTAAAAACGCGGCGTTGCGCTTGTCGAACACGTCGGCATAATCGGGGTCAAAGGCGGCGGTCACGTCGGCGCTCAGGCAGAACGACTTCTCCCGGCACTCGCGGAGCGCGACGCCCTGCGCCGCGCACAAGTCCTCAAGCGCCGCGTCGAACGCGGCGGAGCGCATACCCGTGACGCCCTCGGAGCCGATTTCCTCCTTGTCGGCGAGCATACAGACGGCGGTTTTCTCCGGCGTCTCGGACAAGTCCAGCAACGCCTTGAACACCGCGTAGGCGCACACCCTGTCGTCATGCCCGTATGCGCCAATCATGGAGCGGTCAAGCCCGATTTCGCAAGCCGGAGACGCGGGGACAGCCTCCAGTTCGGCGGAGTTGAAATCGTCCTCCGTGATTCCGTACTTTTCGTTCAGCAGTTTCATGACGGCGAGTTTCACGCGCCCCTTGTCGTCCTCGTCCCCGACGGGGCGGCTTCCGACTAACAGATTTAACGTCTCGGCGGGAATCGCCGTCGCAAGCGGCTTCTTAGCCTGCTCCTGCCCCAAATGCGGCAACAAGTCCGTGATGACCAGTTTCGGGTCGCCGGGCTCCGCGCCGATGTTGACAGGTATCGTCCGCCCGTCCTTCATGGCGACGACGCCGCGCAGTTCCAGCGGGATTGTCACCCACTGGTATTTGCGGATTCCGCCGTAGTAGTGCGTCTTAAAAAACGCGAGTTCGCTTTCCTCGTACAGCGGCGTGGGCTTCAAGTCCAGCCGGGGCGAGTCGATATGCGCGGCGGCAAGCATGATTCCGTCGGAGAGGGGGCGCTTTCCGATATGGAACAGCGTCACGGACTTGCCCCGGTTGCATACGTAGAGCTTGTCGCCGGGGCTTACGCCCCGCCCCCGCGCATAGGGCTTGTAGCCCTTTTCCTCCGCCATGCGGATTGCTTCCGCCGCGCAAAGCCGCTCCGTCTTGCAACGGTTGAGGAAGGCCATATACCCGGCGCAATACTCCTCCATCGCGCCCCTGTCGGCGTCCGACACGCGGTCGTAGCCGTTCTTTTTCGCGGTCAGCAGTTTCTTTTTCAGGTTCTTGAACTCGTCGCTCATGAAATCATCTTCCCTTTCTATTTGTTGTAATTCCGTAGCGTTTTTCCTCCTGCAACTGCTCAATCAGGCGTTGCAGGAAAATCCGGGCGTCCTTTAAGAAGGTTTCCGGCGTGTCGGCGACGTTGTTTAGCTCGTAGTCGCACTTGCTCCGGTAGTATTCGTCGGGCTTCTGCGCGGAAATGCGGAGCCTCGCGTACTGTTCGGAAATGCCGTCGCGGGAGATAATGCGCCGCACCCGCACTTCCATAGGGGCCGTCACGGCGATGGTCGCGTCGCACAGGCGCGACAGTCCGCTTTCCGCAAGGTTCACGGCGTCCACGGCGCACAGCCCCTCCTCCACGGACGCAAGCCGCCGCTCTATCTCCGGCACAAGGTGGCGGTAGACAATGCGGTTAAGCCGCGCCATGCGGTCTTTGTTGGAGAACACTTCCGCGCCGAGCTTCTTCCTGTCCAGCTCGCCGCTCGCCGTGAAGGCGCGGCGGAACGCCACGCGGATTTCCCCGCGCATAGCCTCGTTGGAGTTGAGCATTTCATTATAGAGCTTGTCGCAGTCCAAGACGCTCCCGCCCATGTCCTCCACGATTTGCAACACGGTGGACTTTCCCGCGCCCGTGCCGCCCGTCAAGCCCAGTATGATTCTCTGCGCCCCGCATTCCACGACATGAAACCCGGCGGCGCGTTTGAGGCGGTTCGACACCGCCAGCCCAAGTCCCCGGCTGTCCGGACACTGCGCGTAAATCTCCGCGCACGGGATTTCGTCGAACGCCCGGAGCACGGAAAACAGCCGCCGCGCCTGCCTGCCCGGCTCGTTGTAGGGGCCAAGGGAGCGCGTTTCCTGATTCGGGAACAGGTGCAGATACTCGTCAAAGCAGATAATGCCCGTGTCCGGGGACATCCGCCGCGCCATTTCGCGGGCGGTCGCGTCGGGGGAGCCGCTGAACACCGTCAGCGGGGCGCGGGGCGCGTAGTGGCGGTATTTCATGCCGGGGGCTTTGGGGCGCGAGTTCTCGTCCGCGCCCGTCACGGCGCCGTCAACGGCGACCGCCCCCGCCAGCGCCTCTATCGCCTCCACGGGCACGCCGCCCGGACGGAGCAGGCGCGGCTGGGGTTCCGTCAAGTCCAGAATCGTGGACTCGACGCCCACCGCGCACGGGCCGCCGTCCGCGACGGCCTCTATTTTGCCGTCCATGTCCTCCAAGACTTCCTGCGCGCTCGTACAGCTTGGCCGCCCGGACAGGTTCGCGCTCGGCGCGGCGATTGGCAAGCCTAATTCCCGAATCAGCGCCAGCGCCACCGGGTGGTTGGGGCAGCGCACGGCGACGGTATCCAGCCCGGCGGTCACGCGGTCGGGGACGTTGTTCCGGCGTTTTAAAACAAGCGTCAGGGGTCCCGGCCAGAACTTCCGCGCCAGCGCGAACGCAAGCGGCGGAATGTCGGCGCAATAGCGCGGGAGCCACTGCGCCCCGCTCAAATGGAGAATCAGCGGGTTGTCCTGCGGGCGCCCCTTGACCTCGAAAATGCGCCCCACCGCTTCCTCGTTCAGCGCGTTGGCGCCCAATCCGTAAACGGTCTCCGTGGGCATGGCGACAAGCCCGCCCTCGCGCAGAATCCGCGCCGCCTCCCTGATTTTATCCGACACCGCCCGCTGTTGCCCTCTCGTGTCCCGCAAATCAAAATACAAGGTTTCCATGTCTCTCCCGTGACAGTCCTTTCGTTTCTCCCGTTTCTCTTTACGCCGCTCCCGTCGGCGGCTATGAAGTCGCGGACTGCGCCAGCTTCGCGGCGCGGTCTGCGGTTATCAGCGCGTCTATCAGCTCGTCAAGGGCGCCGTCCATGATGGCGCCGATTTGGTACAGCGTCAAGCCGATTCTGTGGTCGGTCACGCGCCCCTGCGGGAAATTGTACGTGCGGACGCGTTGCGAACGGTCGCCGCTCCCCACCATGCTTTTTCGTTCGGCGGCTGCGGCGGCGTCCCGCTTCCCGCGCTCCATGTCCAGCAGGCGCGAACGCAGGACTTTCATCGCCTTGTCCTTGTTCTTATACTGGCTCCGCTCGTCTTGGCACTCCACGACAAGCCCCGTGGGGATATGCGTAATCCGTATGGCGGATTCCGTCTTGTTGACGTGCTGTCCGCCCGCGCCGGACGAGCGGTAAGTGTCAATCTGCAAATCCTTCGGGTCAATCCGCACGTCGACTTCCTCCGCCTCCGGCAGTACGGCGACGGTCGCCGCGCTGGTGTGGATTCGCCCGCCCGATTCCGTCTCCGGCACGCGCTGGACGCGGTGCACGCCGCTTTCAAATTTCAGCCGTGCGTACACGCTTTCGCCCTCCACAAGCAAGGCGCATTCCTTGACGCCGCCCAACTCCGTCTCGTTGAGGTTCAAGAACTCCGTTTTCCAGCCGCGCTTTTGCGCATACATCAAGTACATACGCAAGAGCGAATGGGCGAACAACGCGCCCTCCTCCCCGCCGACGCCGCTTCGGATTTCCAGTATCACGTTTTTGTCGTCGTCGGGGTCTTTGGGCAACAGCAAAACGCGCAATTCCTCCCGGAAACGCTCCTGCGCCGCCGTCTGCGCCTCCCATTCCTCCCGCGCAAGCTCTTTCATCTCCGGGTCGGAAAAGAGCTTTTCCGCCTCCTTGCGGGCTTCCCCCGCCGCTTTCCACTTCCGGTAGGTCTCCACGACGGGCGACAGTTCCCGCAGTTCGCGGTTCAACTCCCGCAACTGTTCGGCGTCGGCGTAGACGGCGGAATCCGAAAGCCGCGCCTGTATGCTCTCATAACGCAGTTCCATAGCCTGCAATTTTTCCAACACTTCCGCCGCCTCCCTTCCCGAAATTACCAGTCAAGCAAAGCCGTCTTGACCAGCGCGAACGCCTCCCGGATGTAATAATTTACTGTCAGCCAGCCGTAGGGCAACGGCGCGGCAAGCGTAAGCGTATGGATTCCCTGCCGTTGCGCGATAAGGCAAGCCCGCGCCATATGGAAATCGTTCGTGACTATCATAATAGACGCGCTTTCCGGGTCGATTCCCTCCGCGCTCAGAATCGCCTTGGAATAGCGGAAATTTTCCGCCGTCGAGGTCGATTTGTCCTCCAACAGAAACGCCTTGTCCGGAAAACGCGCCCGCAACGCGTTTTCCATGGCTTGCGCCTCCGCGATATTCTCTCCCGGCCCCTGCCCGCCGCTCAAGACGACCGGAACGCCGGGGCGCCCGGACAGGTACGCCGCCGCCGCGTCAATGCGCGTCTGCAAGGACAGCGACGGCGTTTCGCCGTTGACGCCCGCGCCCAGCACTATGAGCGCGTCGCAAGGTAACGCGCTGTCGTCGCGGGCGCCGTAGGAGAACAGAAAGATTTCCAGCGACAAAAACAGCGCCGCGCCCGCCGCAAGACAGCCGACAAAGATTTTCTGACAGCGTTTCCCGGTCGCGCTCCGCTCCGCCCAGTCGCAGAGGCACAGCCACGCAATACAGCCGACGGCGACGGCAAGCAACAACTGCCCGGAAAACTTCATACCCGGAATGACTTGCACAATCACGCCCGCAAGCGTGGACAGTATCGCAAGCGTTAGAAAGAGCTTTTCCCGCGCCGTCAAATTCTTTCCGTTCACGCCTCCGCCTCCTCGCTCAACGCCTCCCAGCGTTCGTAAAGCGCGTCAAGCTCCGACTGCGCCGCTTCCCGTTCGGCGGAAAGCTCCGTCAATTTCTTATAATCCGCGGCGCATTCCTCCATGGACGCGTCCAGCGCGGCTATCTTCTCTTCCAGCCGCGCTATGTCGCGTTCGCAAATCGTCAACTGCCGCTTCGCGGACTGTTGCTGTCTCCCGCCCCGCGTCGGCTTGACCGCCTTCTTTTCTTTCGCTTTCGCGGCTTTCTCCTCTTCCGCCTGACGCGCCTTTTCCGCCTCTTCCTGCGACTTCATGGCGCGGTACTGCGCGAATCCCATGGGATAATCCGTGATTGTGCCGTCGGCAAGCTCCCAAATCCGCGTGGCGAAACGGTTGATAAAGTAGCGGTCGTGGCTGACGAACAATAACGCGCCGTCGTAAGCCTCCGCCGCGTCCTCTATCCACTCCCGCGACGCAATGTCCAGATGGTTCGTCGGCTCGTCCAGAATCAAGAGGTTGGTTTCGTCGTCCATGAGCATACAGAGCCGCAGGCGGCTTTGTTCGCCGCCCGACAGCACGCAAACGGGCTTGAACACGTCCTCCCCCGCGAACTCATACGCCGCCAGACGGTTTCGCGCCGACTGCGCCGACAGGTTGCGTTTCGCGGAAAGCATGGTATCAAGCAAGGTAAAGGCGGGGTTTTCAAATTCCATAACCTGCGGGAGATAGGAAATCCGGGTCTGCGGCCCGATGCGGACGCGCCCCGCGTCGGGGTACTCCTCGCCCATGATAATCTTTAAGAGCGTGGATTTCCCGGCGCCGTTGTCGCCGATAAGCGCGATTCTCTCCCCGCCCTCGATTTTGAGGCTGATTCCGTCGAAGAGCCGCTTTGCGCCGTAGGACATGGACAGGTTGCGCATGGAAAGAACCTCGTCGCCGCGAAACTCGGCGGCGGTAAAGCGGGCGTCCAGCTTGCGCCGTTGCGCGGGGCGCGACACCGTGCGCATACGCTCTATGCGCTTCTCAATGGAAAAGGCGCGTTTGTGCAACAACTCCGTGTTGTGCTCGTGCATTTTGCGGGCGGTCTCCGTCAAACGCTCAATCTCCGCCTGTTCGCGTTTGTAACGCCGCGCCTGTTCCAGTTCGCGCCGCTCCTTCTCCACCGCGTAAGCGCTGTAGTTCCCGGCATAGGAAACCGCTTTCCCGCCGTCCAACTCCAAAATGCGCTTCACCGTGCGGTCAAGGAAATAGCGGTCGTGGGAAATCGTCAGAACCGTGCCCCGGAAACTTTCCAGATACTCTTCCAGCCATTCGACGGCGTGCAAGTCCAGATGGTTTGTCGGCTCGTCAAGCAACAGAATATCCGTGTCTTCCAGAATCAGCCGCGCAAGGTTGACGCGTGTTTTCTCCCCGCCCGACAAGCTGTCGAACGACTGCCGCCTCTGCGCGGGCGGAATCGAAAGCCCGTTCACAATCTTGTTGACGGCGACATCGGTGTCATAGCCGCCGAAGCGGGCGAAGCGTTCGGAAAGGGCGTCGTAGCGGCGCAAAAGCACGGCGTCGGCGTCGCCGGATTCCATGCGCGCTTCCAGCGCCCGCATTTCCTCCGACAGCTTTTCCAGCCGCCCGAACGCGGAGCGCAGAACGTCCTCGACCGCGAAACCCGGCGGATAAACGGGGATTGCGAAATCAGCCCGACGCGCTTTCCCGGCGCGAGCGTCAACTGCCCCGTGTCATAGTCTATTTCCCCGGTCAGGATTTTAAACAGGGTAGATTTTCCCGTCCCGTTGCGCCCCAGTATCCCGACGCGCTCCCCGGCGTCAACCTGAAAAGTCAGCCCGTTCAGGACGGGGTTCCCCACCTCGAAGGATTTTACAATGTCTTTCGCCTGTATCTCAATCATGGTACGCGTTTGTCAGTTCCGTGACAATCTGTCCGAAGTTCATGGCGTGGGAAGCCTTTACCAACATGGCGCTGTTCGGCTCCAACTGCCGCTTGAGTTCGTCCATGGCGGCTTCTTTCGTGTCGAAGTGGATTGCGTCGCCGCCGTTCTGCGTCGCGCCGTCCGCAATATCGACGGCGCGGGGGCCAATCGCCACCACGTAGTCAATGCCAAGCATGGAAGTCAAGGCGCCCATGTTGTAATGGGCTTGTTTGGCGTAGCCGCCGAGTTCGCCCATGTCGCCCAGCACCGCCACGCGCTTTTCGCACTCCGTGCGCGACAGCACTTCCAAAGCCGCCGTCACGGATTGCGGGTTCGCGTTGTAGCAGTCGTCAAGCACAATGCGGTTGCCCGGCAAATGCAACACGCGCATTCTTGACCCGGCGGGGACGTAGTTCGCCACGCCCCGGACAATCTCGTCATGCCCCAAGCCCAGCGCCTCGCCGACCGCGACCGCCATCGCCGCCGGAATCGCCATATACCCGCCCGGCGCGGGCACTTCCAACTTGTACTCGCCGCGCTCCGTGCGCACCGCGCAGCTTATGCCGTTCACGCTCCGGTCGATGAAATCCGTAATCCGCGCCTGACAGCGCGGCGAATACCCGCAACGTATCGTGCGGAACGGCGGCGCGACTTGATTTAACAGCGGGTCGTCGCCGTTGAGGATTGCAAGCCCGCCCTCCCGCAAATGCGTGAAAATCTCGCATTTGGCTTTCAGGACGCCCTCCCGACTGCCCAGAAACTCAATATGCGCGTCGCCGATATTCGTAATGACGGCGATGTCCGGGCGGACAAGGCTTGTAAGGTACTCGATTTCCCCGAAATGGTTCATGCCCGTCTCAATGACGGCGGCCTCGTCGCCGGGGGCGAGCTTTAAGAGCGTCAGCGGGACGCCGATATTATTATTCAGGTTGCCTTCCGTTTTCAGGACGCGCAGTTTTTCACGCAAAACGGACGCAATCATTTCTTTGGTCGTGGTCTTTCCGACGCTTCCGGTAATCTGGACAAAGGGAATCTTGAAATCATTCCGCCACGCCGCCGCCAGCGCGCCGAGCGCGAGCCGGGTATCCTGCACGCGGATATAAAACTTGTCGGGGCGGCGGATTTCCGGGGGGCGGGAAAAGAGGCACCCGGCGGCGCCGGCGTCCAAGGCGTCCAAAATATAGTCGTGCCCGTCGAAGCGGTCGCCGACGATGGGGATAAAGAGACAGCCGGGGACGATGTTCCTGCTGTCCGTGCAAATGGCGCTCACGGGCGGCGCGGGATAGCCGCTGTTCTTCCAGATTCCGCGCACCGTCGCGGCGATTTCCGGTACCTGCATGGCGCGCATGGCTCAACCCCTCCTTTGCAATCGCAGGGACTGCCGCACAATCTCCTCGCACAGTTCCGGGTAAGCCATGCCGATTGCGGCGGCCTCTTTCGGGACAAGGCTCGCGCCCGTCAGACCGGGCAGGGAGTTCACTTCCAGACACCAGAAGCGCCCTTCCTTGTCAAGCAGCAAATCCGTCCGGGAGTAGACCTGCAAGCCCAGCGTCTTATGCAGCAACAGGGCAAGGCGCCCCGCCTCCTCCTGCTGTTCGGGGGTAATCGGCGCGGGGCAGATTTCCCGCGCCCCGCCCGTCTGGTACTTGGCGCGGTAGTCGAACTCCTTGACGGCGGGCACGATTTCCACGGCGGGAAGCGCCGTATCCCCCAAAACGCCGACGGTCAATTCCCGTCCTATAACGCGCTCCTCCATGATGACTTCCCCGCCGTAGTCGGAGACTTTGCGCAGGGCGTCGCGCAGGGCGTCGCGGTCGTCGGGCAGGAACACCCCCAGAGAGGAACCGCCCGTCGTGCACTTAATCACGCAGGGCATGGGCAGGGTTTCGGCAAGCCCGTCAATATCGGATTCCGCATAGCGGAGCAGTTCCCATTTTGGCGTCGGGATTCCGGCGGATTCCATCAGCCGCTTTGCCATAGCCTTGTCCATGGCAAGCCCGGAAGCCAGATAGCCGCTCCCGGTATAGGGCACGCCGAACAGGTCGAGCGCCGCCTGCACGCGCCCGTCCTCGCCGTCGCGCCCGTGCAAGCCGAGGAACACAATATCCGACAGGCGGCAGAGCTCCAGAACGTTCGGCCCGAACAGGCATTTTCCACCCCCGGCGCGGCTTTCGCGCACGGCGTCCAAATCCGGCGCCTGCTCCGCGATTTCCGCCGACGGGCACAGGCCGTCGGGCGCGTCGAACACGCTTTCCAGATTTTCCGGGGCGTCCGGCAAGCCGAAAAACAAGTCAACGAAAACCGCCTGATGTCCCTTTTCGCGCAGAGCCGCGCATACGGCGCGGGACGTTGCCAGCGAAACGGCGCGTTCCGACGAAAGCCCGCCCGCCAAAACCACAATTTTCATAATTAAAAAACAATCCTCCCTTTGGCTGTGCGCCTCCCGTCCCCGACGGGTTCCCACAGCCAATCCTATGTATTTTACCACGGGCGCGTGACGAATACAACTTCTTTTTCAAAGCGCGGAAAAGTCCGCCGCCGACGCGGGCGGCGGAGTTCAGCGCAGGATGTTCGGCGGCGGTCGGCGTATCGTGGACGTGGAGCGCATTTTTATGCCCGCCACAATCCCCATGGCGGCAAAGAGCGTCAGGAGCGACGAACCGCCGTAACTGAAAAAGGGCAACGTAATGCCGATAACGGGCATGACGAACAGGCACATCCCAATATTGATGACGGTCTGGAACATGAGCATAGCCGCGACGCCCACGCATACGTTGCAATGGAACGGCGTGACGGCGTTCCGCGCTACTATCAGAATGCGGATGATGATAGCCAGCAGCAGGAGCATGACCGCCAGACAGCCCACAAGCCCAAGCTCCTCCCCGCACACGGAAAAGATGAAGTCGGTGTGCCGCCACGGAAGCGCCTCCTGCGAGAGGCTCTGCGTCTGCGTCCCCTGCATATAGCCCTGCCCGAAGAAGCCCCCGGAGCCCAGCGCAAGCATACTCCGGTTCTGTTGCCAGCCGCGCCCCAGCGGGTCATAACTGTGGTCGAACACGACGATGAAGCGCTCCCTCTGGTAGAGCGGAATCAAGTCCAGCCGCCAAGCGGCGTAGGCCGCGCCGCCTATCGCGCCGAAGAGCACGATAAACCACCGCAAGGCGAACCCGGCGGCGAACGCCATACAGATAAAGATAAAAAACAGCACAATGCCGTTGCCCATGTCCCCGGAGATAGCGACGTAGAACCCCATAAGGAAAATCGTGTGCCCCGCGACCATGGCCGCCGCCGGGAACGATTTCAAATCGTGCCTTTCCTCCCTCAGCCACGCCATTTGCCCCGCCAAGAGCAGGATAAACGTAATCTTGACGATTTCCGCCGGACCGACGGAAACCGGAATGCCCGGAAATCTCAGCCACGCGGTGTTCCCCATTTCCTCCCCGCCGATTCCCAGCGGCGTGAGCAACAGCAGAATCAGCGTGACGTTGAAAACCGCGATTGCAATCCAGCGCTTCAAAAGCGCCTCAAGGTCAACCTGCGCCGCGAGGATATAGGCGAGGACGCCCAAGCCCAGCGCGATTGACTGCATCATGACGCTTCTGTTTCCGCCCCGGTAACGGGTGGCGGAGTAAATGAGGAAAATGCCGTACACGGAAGCGGTACAGCAGAGGCCGAGCAAGAGCAAATCCGCGTCCCGAAAGAAATCGTCCAGACGGTTTTTGATTCTGTCCAGCATATGCGCCCTCCTTGTTTCTCTTCAGTCTTGTCCCACTCCGCCCGCCCTGCGCGGGGCGGGGCAGACCAACAGCCCGTCCGGAGCGTTCGCCCGTCTATCTTACCCCAATTCGCCGACGATTGCAACAGGAAAGTGAAGATTTTCGCGGAATCCTCCCTGACGCGCCAACGCCCATGTGGCACACGAAAAAAACCGCCGAGGCAAGGGCGCTTCCCGGCGGTTTTGACGCGGCTTATCGGGCAATGCGCCTTAAGCCTGCGGAGCCTCTAAAAAATTGCGCTAATAAGAAATCCGGCGCCGTGGAAACGCGGCGCCGGATTTCTTGACCGATTAGTTTGGCGTTTGAGCCGCCTGTCCTTCAAA
Organism: Oscillibacter sp.; assembly: GCA_017527365.1. GTDB lineage: Bacteria > Bacillota > Clostridia > Oscillospirales > Oscillospiraceae > Oscillibacter. The sequence goes on along the minus strand of JAFXQD010000048.1, from coordinate 6,163 downwards.
GGCCGCTTGCGCTTCCGCGTTTGCGGCGGCTTGCGCAAGAGCCGCTTCGCGTTCGGAGCGCAGAGCGTCCAACAATACGGTTATTTCAGCGGATTGCGCGTTTTCCGGGAACTCCTCCAGAATCGCGGCAAACTCGTCCGTCCCGTCATGCCACATCACATCCGCGTAGGCAATTTCGCGGCAAAGCGTTTTCGCGGAATCGCCGTCAATTTTCGCCATATAATCCAATACGGCTTCGGGGGCGTCCATAAAGCGCCAATATAGCTCGTCGCCGGAACTCTCCGCCCCGGCGCCGTCCGTATGGAGGAAAAACGCGCCCAGCGCTTCCAGCGGCAATTCCGATACGCTCGGCGGCTCCTCAAATCTCAGCATGGCGTCCGTGATTCCATAGTCCTTGGGGTCAACGCTGACCGCCTCCGGGGAGGCGTCGGCTTCTTCGCTCTCCGGGGGCGCGTCCGCTTCCGCCGACTGCGTGATTTCCTCCGTCGGCGCCGCCTGTTCCGCGCCGACATCTGCGCTTGCGCCGCCGGACGGTCTGGAACATCCCGCGCAAACCAGCAGGGACAGCGCCAGCGGAATCGCAAACGCAAGTTTCTTTCTCATAATGGCTTTCTCCTCTCTTATGCCGTTTCTCCGTAAAAATACGGTTTTTGAATTATAGCGCTTTTACAGTTTTCTGAATAGCCTAAAAATATACAACAAAAATGTATTAACCCATTATAGAATTAGGGAAAACAATAAAGATTTCCCTAACCCCTGCCGTTTCTGACAGTTCAAATTTGTTTTCCCCATTGCAAGAGCGGGGAATCTGTTGTATAATCGGGCGGTCAAAATCAAAGCGGCGGACGCCGGGAAAGGACGGTTAAAATGAACGTTGTGTGTCTGGATATGGAAGGGGTACTCGTGCCGGAAATCTGGATTGCCTTTTCAGAGGAAAGCGGCATTCCCGAACTGCGCCGCACCACCCGCGACGAGCCCGATTATGACAAGCTCATGCAATACCGTCTGGGCATTCTGAAAGAACGCGGCCTCGGACTGCGCGAAATTCAGGCGGTTATCGCCAAAATCGACCCGCTTCCCGGCGCGAAAGCTTTCCTTGACGAGCTCCGGACGCTCTCGCAAGTCCTGATTCTCAGCGACACCTTCGAGCAGTTTGCCCGCCCGCTCATGGAAAAGCTCAACTGGCCCACGATTTTCTGCAACTCGCTGGAAGTCGGCGCGGGCGGCGAAATCACGGGCTACCGTATGCGCTGCAAACAGTCGAAATTGACCACGGTCAGGGCGTTGCAGTCCGCCGGATGCGACACGATTGCCGCCGGGGACAGCTACAACGACCTCGACATGATTCGGGCGAGCAAGGCAGGGTTCCTCTTCAAGAGCACGGACAAAATTAAAGTCGATTTCCCCGAAATTCCCGCCTACGAGGAGTTCGGCGACCTTTTGGGCGCGATTAAGGCGGTTTTGTAATAAGAAAGGAAGAGCGCGATATGACAGAAAAATGGGGCGACATTGGATTCTATCCCGCCGACATCCTGCTCCCGAAAGCGGGCGCGGACATGACGAAATGGGCGGTGGTGGCTTGCGACCAGTTTTCCAGCCAGCCGGAATACTGGGCGAACGTGGAAAAGACCGTCGGGGAGGCGCCGTCGTCGTTGCGGCTGATTCTGCCCGAATCGCAGTTGCACAACCCCGGCATTTTCGGGCGCGTCGCCAAAGTCAACGACACGATGAGGGAATACCTTGACGGCGGGCTGTTCCGGAGCGTGGAAAACGCCATGGTTTACGTGGAGCGCACGCAGTCCGACGGCAAAATCCGCCGCGGAATCGTGGGCATGGTGGACTTGGAGCAGTACGACTACAACCCCGGCAGTACCTCGCTCATCCGCGCCACGGAGGGCACGGTGATGTCGCGCCTTCCGCCCCGCGTCCGCGTGCGCCGCAAAGCCCCGCTGGAAGTCCCGCATGTCATGATTCTCATCGACGACCCCGACAGGACGGTTATTGAGCCGCTCACGGGCGCGGCGGGCATGGAGCCGCTCTATGATTTCCCGTTGCAACAAGGCGGCGGCGCCGTGCGCGGCTGGAAACTGGCGCCCGGACAGGTTGACGCGGTGGAAAACGCGTTGCGCGGCCTCTCGACCCCGGAGGCGATGGAGAAAAAGTACGGCTTGAAGGACGCCGCGCCGTTGCGTTTCGCCGTCGGCGACGGCAACCACTCCCTCGCCGCCGCCAAGCAGTGCTGGGAGGAAATGAAAGTCGCGTACTCAAAGGACGAGTGGGAAGCCATGCCCGGACGCTACGCCATGGTGGAGTTAGTGAACCTGCACGAGCCCGCTTTGGAGTTCTCCCCTATTCACCGCGTCGTGTTCGACACCGACCCGGAAGCGTTAATCGCGGCGTTTTGCGAGGCGACGGGCGCAACGCAGGGTTGGCGCGACACCGGGCACAGCCTGCACTTCCTCTGGGAAGGGCATGACGCGTGGTACAACGTCCCGAACCCCAAAGCCCAACTTGCCGTGGGCACGTTGCAAGGCTTCCTTGACGACTACGCGAGGGAGAACGACCTGACGGTAGACTATATCCACGGCGAGGAGGCGGCGCGGACGCTCGGACAGACGCCCGGCAATATCGCCGTACTGCTCCCCGCCATGGGCAAGGGCGAACTGTTCAAGACGGTTATCGCCGACGGCGTCCTGCCCCGGAAAACGTTTTCCATGGGCGAGGCACGGGACAAACGCTATTATGTGGAGGCGCGGAAAATCCGCTGACACGCGCAAGAGAAAGGAAACGTTATGCCCTGTTGGAGAGAGCCCGCGCCCGCGAAAGTCAACCTTGCCTTGGACATCCTGCGCCGCCGTCCCGACGGCTACCACGATATGTATATGGTCATGCAGTCGGTTTCCCTTTGCGACTTCGTGACGGTTGAGGAACAGTCCGAGGGCTTCGCGCTGGATACGGTCGGATTCGCCCCGCCGCCGGGGAAAACCATGGAGGAACGCGCCGCGCAAGCGTTCTTCGCCGCGATTGGCGAACCCATGCCCGGACTGCGCGTCGCGCTGGAAAAGAATATCCCCGCCTATGCGGGGCTTGGCGGCGGCAGTTCCGACGTGGCCGCGCTCCTGCGGATTCTCCGCAAGGCGTATTGTCCGCCCATGGGCGCCGCGACGTTAGAAAAAATGGGGCTGTCCGTCGGAAGCGACGTTCCGTTTTGCATACGCGGCGGCGCGGCGCTGGCGGAGGGGCGCGGCGAAATCCTGACGGATTTGCCGCCGCTGTCCGGAGCGCATATCGTCCTCTGCAAGCCGCCTTTCGGGATTCCCACGCCCGCGCTCTTTGAACGCTTCGACCGTATCGGGGGGGCGCGCCGCCCCGACGTTGCCGGGCTCGCCGACGCCCTGCGCCGCCCCGACTTCGAGGGCGCGGCGGCGCGTATGGCGAACGTTTTTGAGGACGTTCTGCCCCCGGAGCACGCGGAAGTCTTTGCAATCAAGCGGCGGTTGTCGGAACTGGGCGCGGCGGGCGCGGTCATGAGCGGTTCCGGCCCGACCGTGTGCGGGCTCTTCCGCGACGCCCGCGCCGCGCATAAGGCGGCGGACGCGCTCCGCGCCGACTACCCCGAAACCTTTTGCGCCGCCCCGCTGCCCGCCAACTTTTAAAAATCGCGCCCTCCCCGACACCCGGAGAGGGCGCTTTCGCTTAGGCTCGTCCCATGCACTCCCGGCACGACACCGCCAGCAGTCCGACCGCCGCAGGCAACAGCCACAGGCTTCCGCCGCTTTCGCGCATGACGTAGGCAAGCCCGCAGGCAAGCGCCAGCGCCCCCGACGCTCCGACCCATCGCGCCGCGTACTCGCCCGCCGCGGGCCCCGCCGCCCACGCCAACAGCAGTTCCAAAGCGCGCCCCCCGTCGAGCGGGCGCACGGGAAGCAGGTTAAACGCGCACAAAATCAGGTTCGCCCCCGCGAACGCGGGATACGGGTTCCCCGCCGCACGGCACAGCGCCGCCGCCAGCAGGTTCGCCCCCGGCCCCGCCAGCACGCAAAGCACCTCCCGCCCGTAGGACAGCCTCGCGCAGTCGCTTTCGATGACGGCGCCGCAGACGCCCAGCCGCACCCTCCGGACACGCGCCCCGAAGCGGCGCAACGCCAGCCAGTGCCCGCACTCGTGGACAAGCGCGGCGGACAGGACGGTCAACAGCGGGCGCAGACCGTTGACCGCCGCGAACCATACTAACAGCGCGTAAAACCCCGGCGAACCGTTTACACGTACCCGCGCCATGCTGAAAACTCCTTTCGTACATCTCCGGTCTACCCTATCAGATAGTAAACGGGATTCAAATAGATTCCCTCGCGCTGTAAGGCGAAATGCAAATGCGGCCCCGTCGCCTGTCCGGTGGCGCCAACCTCCCCGATTTTCTCGCCCATGCGCACCGTCGCCCCGGCAATGGCCGTTACGCGCTCGCAGTGCGCGTAAAGCGTGGTAAAACCTCCGGCGTGCTCCACCGTGCAGTATTTGCCGAAACTCGCGCTGTCCCCCGTCGCGGTCACAACGCCGTCGGCGAAGCAGACAATATCGGCGCCCGTCTCGGCGGCGATGTCCGCGCCGTAATGGAATCGCGCCACGCCGTCAACAGGGTGTTGCCTGTAGCCGAAACCCGAAGTCAGCGTTCCGTTGGCGGGCTTGCGGTAGTCGAAGTTTAGCAAAACCTGTTGCATATTGACGTTTGCGGGCAGGTTCTGCCCTGTGTAGAGGATAGTTTGTCCGTCGGGGCGGGCGCCGCCGGACGGCGCGGAGATGTCCGCCGTCGCCGCCGTCTCCGACGCCTCCGGCCACGGCTCCGACAGCGACGCGAACGCCGTGCTGTTGCCGAACGACCCTTCCCAATGGTACGGCGTCAGGTTTTCGGAAACGCCTTGCGCCTCCGCGTCCGCCGCGCCTTCCGATTCCGTCGCGTTCTCGGCGCCGCCCGCTTCCGCCAAGCCCTGCGCGGCGTCCGTGACAAGCTCAAAGAGTTGCGCGGCGCTCGCGTCCGCGACGCCCTCCGACGCCTCCGCGCCGTCGGGCAGAAACACCGCCCGCCAAACTTCCCGCAAACCGTCGGCGGGGGCGCTCTCCCCCGCGAACGTCCGCCCCACGCTTGCGAAAACTTCCTGCACGTCCATATTTTTGTCTATGGCGCCGCTGATGGTACGGCGCAAAACTGCGGCGTGCTCCGGGCTCCACAGTTTCGCCGCCACCAGCAGTACGAACGCCGCCCCGCATACCATGAACTGTACGAACTGCCGCCGCGCACGGCGTTCGGACTTGCGCCCGTACCGCCCCGCGACGCCCTTTCCCCGCGCCGTCGCTTTCCGTATCGGAATCTGATGTTCCGTCCGCATTCTCTCCGCCTCCCCGCGCCGTTTCCACCACTCTATGCGCCGCCGGGCGGATTTATGATTACAAACATTATAAAAACAAAAGCAAAGCGCGGCTCACAAAAGTGAACCGCGCTTTGTGTTGGCATTACCTGTTTTTCCGGGCCGTCGCCGACCAAGTATCGTGGGCGGAGATGAGCTTAACTGCCGTGTTCGGAATGGGAACGGGTGGACCCTCACCCCAATCAACGCCAACTTATATGTTGTCCGGTCTCCCGGAAAACAACCTCATGATAACCCCTTCGGGCTTCCTTGTCAAGCCCTTTTCGCCTTTCCTCTGGTGACCCGTACCGGATTCGAACCGATGTTAACGGCGTGAGAGGCCGCTGTCTTAACCGCTTGACCAACGGGCCGCTGGTGCGCCTTCAGGGACTCGAACCCGGGACCCACTGATTAAGAGTCAGTTGCTCTACCAACTGAGCTAAAGGCGCGGGTTTCGCGCTTCCGCCCTTTCCGGAACGCGCCCTCAAAACCGAACAACGTGACTTGCGTTCAGGCCGCCTGCATTCTTCAGGTCAAGCCCTCGGGCGATTAGTACCGGTCAGTTGAACATGTCGCCATGCTTGCGCCTCCGGCCTATCGAACAGGTCGTCTTCCTGTGCCCTTACTTCCTCTCGGAATGAGAGATTTCGTCTCAGGGGGAGTTTCGCGCTTAGATGCCTTCAGCGCTTATCTCGTCCGCACTTAGTTACCCAGCTATGCCCTTGGCAGGACAACTGGTGTGCCAGAGGTGCGTCCATCCCGGT
>JAFXQD010000047.1 GCA_017527365.1 Oscillibacter sp. | reverse complement strand
GGTCAGGGCGTGGAACTTGTTCTCGTCGGGGCGGAAATCGACGCCCGTCAATTCCCGCAGGCGGGCGCACACAGCCTCGTCGTAGCCCTTGGGGGCGTTCAGCCCCGTGCCGACAGCCGTGCCGCCAATCGCCAAGCGGCGCAACTCCGGCAACGCGGCGCGGAGCATACGGCAGGGCGCGCTCACGAGTTCCCGCCATCCGGAGACCTCCTGCGCGAATTTCAGCGGCGTTGCATCCTGCAAGTGCGTCCGCCCTATGCGGATTAAGCCGGGATACGCGCCTTCCAGCTTTGCGAACGCGTCCGCGAGGCGTTCCGCCGCCGGAATCACGCCGCGCTCGACCGACAGCGCCGCCGCGATATGCAGCGCGGAAGGGTAGGTGTCGTTGCTCGACTGCGACGCGTTCACATGGTCGTTGGGGTGCAGTTTTACGCCGCGCTCCGCGCATAAATGCGCGATAACCTCGTTGACGTTCATATTAGTTTGGGTGCCGCTTCCCGTCTGCCACACGACAAGCGGAAACTCGCCGTCCCATTTCCCGGCGCGGATTTCCCCGCAAACGCCGGCGATAGCGTCCGCCTGTTCCGCGCTCAAAATCCCGGCGTCGGCGTTGGCGCGGGCGCAAGCCTCCTTCAAGTACGCGAACGCCGTGATAATCTCTTTCGGCTGTCGCTCCCCGCCGATTTTGAAATGCTCAAGGCTTCTCTGCGTCTGCGCCCCCCAGCAATGCTCGGCGGGCACGGCGATTTCCCCCATGGTGTCGTGCTCTATTCTCTCCTTCATGTCGTTCCTCCTTGTTCGGAATAGCCGGAAAAGGCGCGGCTGGTTTTCCCGGCGCGGGCGGGCGAAAAGCCCCTCCCCGCGACGCGGGGAGGGGCGGGCGAATCGGAACGCTTATTCCTCTTCGTAGGACTGCCGGGGCGCCTGACGGATGGACAGGGAAATCTTCTGCCGCTCTTCGTCAATGTTCGTGATTTTCGCGTTGACGACCTGCCCCTCGGACAGCTCGTCCTCCGGCTTCTCGACGCGGTGGTCGGCAATCTGGGAGATGTGAATCAGGCCGTCCACGCCCGGCACGACTTCCGCGAACGCGCCGAACGGCATGAGCTTCACAATGCGCACGGACGCCACGTCGCCGACGCCGTAAGTGTTGAGGAAGTCCTGCCACGGGTCGCGGTTGTGGTCCTTGACGCCCAAGGAAATCTTGCGGCGTTCGGGGTCAAAGTTAATCACGTACACTTCCAGCGTGTCGCCGACTTTGCAGACTTCCTTCGGGTCTTTAATGCGGCTCCAGCTCAATTCGGAAATGTGCACCATGCCGTCCACGCCGCCGATGTCCACGAACACGCCGTAGGAGGTCATGGACTTGACGACGCCCGTATAGCGCTTGCCGACTTCAATCGACGACCACACCTTTTCCTGCGCGGCGCGGCGCTCCTCGTCGGCGACGGCGCGGATGGAGCCGACGACGCGGCGGCGGGCGCGGTTGAACTCCGTAATGCGGAGCTTGACCGTCTGCCCCTTCATGGCGGACAGGTCCGCGCCGCGAGGCTTGCCGCTCTGCGACGCCGGGACGAACACGCGGATTCCGTCCACGGAAACCACAATGCCGCCCTTGTTCTCCTCCGTCACGACGCCCTCGTGCACCGTCTTGTTCTCAACCGCCTTCTCGACTTCCTCCCACTTCTTCTGGGCGTCGAGGCGGCGCTTGGACAGCTCCGCGAACCCTTCCACGTCGTTGACGCGCACAATATAGGCTTCGATTTCGTCGCCCACATGCACGATGTCCTCCGGGTTGGCGTTGGGGTCGTCGGTCAGCTCGCTGAACTTAATGTAAGCGGTCTGTTTGGCGCCAACGTCCACTTCCACTTCCTTCGAGGTAATCGCCCTCACAATGCCCGTGACCTTCTCGCCTGTATTCAAAGTCCGGAAGGACTGCTTGTTCAGCATTTCTTCAAATTCGTTGGCGGTCTCCTCCTTGGCGGGGGCGTCCGCTTCGGCGACAGGCTCCGCCGGGGCTTGCGTCTCGGCGGCAGGCTCCGCCGCGACCGGGGCGGCTTCTTCCGTAGCGGGCTCCGCGCTGCCCACTACCGCTTCGTTGGTAAATTCTTCGCTCATGGTTGCTAATACCTCCTTAATGATGCCCGCAGGCGTGGACGCGCCCGCCGTAAGCCCCGCGACCGCGCAGCCGTCGAACATCTCCAGCGACAGCTCCGCCGCCGTCTCGATTTGGACGGTTTTCGGGCAGAGCTTGCGGCAGATGTCGGCTAAGTGGCGCGTGTTGGCGCTTTTGCGGTCCCCGACCACCGCCATGACGCCGACGCGGGCGGCGATTTCCGTCGCCTCCGCTTGGCGCCTTCGCGTGGCGTTACAGATTGTATCATATTTTTTCGCGTCTGTACACTCTTTTTTTAAGATTTTCCATGAATTTTCAAAAATTTCCCGGACGCACGTCGTCTGCGCCGCGACCGTCACCGGGATTTCGCGGGAATCCGGCGTTTTTTCCAGCCAATCCCGCACGGCGTCCGGGTTTTCGAGTACTGCGGGACGTTCGCAAAAGCTCGCCGCGCTCATGACTTCCGGGTGGTTCGGCTCCCCGATGATAACCGCCCGCCGCCCTTCGCGCTCCGCCTCCGCGACGAGCTCCTGTATCCTGCGCACGTTCGGGCAGGTCGCGTTTACGCAATCAATCCCACGCGCCGACAAATCGTCCAATATGCTTTTCCGTTCGCCGTGGGAGCGGATAACGACCGTATCCCCCGGCGCCAGCGCCGACGCGTCCGGGACCGTCCGCGCCCCCAGCGCCGACAATTCGTCGATGACATGGGCGTTGTGTATCAAGTCGCCCAGCAGATAACATCCGCCGCGCTCCTTGGCGGTCTGTTCCGCCAGTTCCACCGCCCGCCGCACGCCGTAACAGAACCCCGCGCTTTTCGCCAATATCACTTCCAAAGCTTCCGCCTCCTTATGTAACGCGCCCCGCGCTTGCGGGGCGCGGGCAAATTACGGGTTCAGCGGCAGCCCGCCGACAGCCTGCCCGCCCAGCGCGTAAGCCTGCGCGAGCATTTCGTCCGCCGCGAGTTGCGTTTCCTCGGCGGTGGCGCGGCGTCCGGCGGGCTTGAACGGGTACGGCTTCCCGAAAATCAGCCTTGTGCGGCGGAACGGCTTCTTGGGGCCGTCCACAAACACCGGAATCAGTGTCGCGTCCGTGCGGCTCCCTATCATGACCGCGCCGCTTTTGGCTTTCGGCGGAAGCCCGTCCATGTACCCCACGCCGTTCCGTATGGTCGTGCCCTCCGGGAAAATCATCAGGTTGTCGCCGTCGCGGAGAATCTGAATCGCGGTCTTGACCGCGTTAATATCGGCGCCGCCGCGCCGGACGGGGAACACGCCCAAAGTCCGCAGAATCCAACCCAGTATGGGATTCTCGAACAGTTCCGCTTTCGCCATAGCGTGAAGGCGGTAGTTGACGGGCAAATGTACGGCGATAATGAGCGGGTCCCAGTCGCTGGAATGGTTCGGGCACAGCAGGACGTTGTGCCAAGGCAGGTTCTGCAAGCCCTCCACTTTGACCGGGTGGACAATGAAAAGGTAAATCTTAATAAGCCAGTACGCCACGACGTAAAAGGCGTTCGTGGGCTTGATTTTTTCCGGCGCGTCCCTCATAATCCCAGCCTCTCCCGTATCAGTTGTTCCGCCGTCTCGACGGTTTCCTGTATGGTCAGGTGCGAGTTGTTCAGCGGAACCGCGTCCTCGGCTTGGCGCAACGGGGCAACGTCGCGGGTGGCGTCGTCGCGGTCGCGCTGTTCCATCTCCTCCAATACTTCCTCATACGGCTTGGGCGTCCCGCGCTCGGCAAGCTCTATTGTCCGCCGCCATGCCCGCTGTTGGATGTCCGCCGACATGAAGATTTTCAAGTCGGCGTCGGGCAGGACGACCGTTCCGATGTCGCGCCCGTCCATGACGACGCTGTGCTTTTTGGCAAGGTCTCTCTGCGTGTCGAGCAGAAACGCCCGTACCGACGGGTGCGCCGCCACAGCCGACGCCGCCATAGACACTTCCGGCGTCCGGATTTGCTCCGTCACGTCCTCTCCGTTGAGAATCATGTGTTGCAGTCCGTCGTCGGCGTGGATAAGCTCTATGTCCAATTCCGGCAGGCGCGCCGCAACCGCCTGTTCGTCTTTCGGGTCAATCCCGGCGCGAAGCGCGGACAAGCCGACCGTGCGGTAAATGGCGCCGGTGTCCGCGTAAAGGAAGCCTAATTTTTCGGCGAGCGCCCGCGCAAGCGTGCTCTTGCCCGCCCCCGACGGGCCGTCAATGGCGATACTGTAATTTTTCATGCGTTTTCTCCTGAGCGCGTCCGACGGCGGCGGCGATTCCGGCCGCCCGTCCCGTTGACCACGCGATTTGCAGATTGTAGCCGCCCGTGTAGGCGTCTACGTCGAGGATTTCCCCCGCAAAGTAAAGCCCCCGTACCAGCCGGGACTCCATCGTTTTCGGATTGACTTCAGAAACCTCCACGCCGCCCGACGTGACGACCGCCTCCGTGACGGGGCGGGCGCCCGCGATGTCAACGGGGAACGCTTTCAGTAGTCGGAGCAGTCCGCGCCGCTGTTCGCGTGTGAGGCTGTTCGCCTTGACAGCCGGCGGTATGCCGCTGTCGTCCGCGATAACGGGTATCAGCTTGCGCGGCAAAAGGTCGTTCAAGGCGTTTGGAAAGTCGCTGTTGGCGTATTTGCGGAAGTCGGACAAAAGCCGCTTGTCGAGGGCGTCAAAATCGAGGGCGGGCTTGAGGTCGATTTCCAGCCGATAGCGGCGGCTCTCAAAGTCCCGCATATGCGCCGACGCGGACAGTACCAAGGGGCCGCTCACGCCGAAATGCGTGAAGAGCAGTTCGCCGAATCCGCTGTGAATTTTTTTGTCGTCCTCCCAGACCGTCAGCCCGACGTTCTTCAACGTCAGCCCCTGCATACGCGCACAACGGTTGCCGCGTTCGCAAAGAGGCACAAGCGAGCCGCGCAAAGGCGTTATCGTGTGCCCCAGCTCTTGCGCGATACGGTGCCCTTCGCCAGTTGAGCCCGTCGCCGGGTACGACACGCCGCCCGTCGCTAAAATGACGGCGTCCGCTTCGTAATCGGCGCGTTCGCCCTTGACGCCCGCCGCGGCGCCGCCCGACGTTTTGACCGTCACAGCCCTGTCGCGCACAATCGGCACGCGCAAGGCTTTCAAGCGGCGTTCCAAAGCCGCGCTCACGTCAAAGGCGCGGTCGGAGACCGGGAAAACGCGCCGTCCGCGCTCGACTTTCAGCGGAAGGCCCAGCGATTCAAAGAACGCCATGGTATCGCGGGGCGAAAAGCGGGAAATCGCGCCGTAAAGGAATCGCCCGTTGCGCGGGACTGCCGCTAAAAACGTTTCGCGGTCGGCGTCGTTGGTCAGGTTGCAACGTCCTTTCCCGGTGATGTTCAGTTTTTTTCCGAGGCGTTCGTTAGGCTCCAAGAGCGCGACGGACGCGCCGCGCTCCGCCGCCGTTATCGCCGCCATCATGCCCGCCGCCCCGCCGCCGATTACTATGATTTTCAACGCCGCTACTCCTTCATGCCCGCGCATTTCAGACGTTGCGCAAAGCCGCGATTTCGTCGGGCGTAAGCCGCCGCCACTTCCCCGGCGGCAAATCGCCTAATTCAAGCGTATGCTCCCGCACGCGGCGCAGGCGCGTGACGCGCAGTCCGCATTGCGCGCACATGCGCCGTATTTGCCGCTTCTTCCCCTCCCGGATAACCACCGAAAGCGCGGCGCGCCCGCCCTTCGCGCTTAACAGGCGCACGGACGCGGGGCGGATACGTTCGCCGCCGTCGAGCGTCCGCACGGCGGACAGCCTTTCCGCCGCGCCCGCAAGTTCGCCCGTCGCCGTCACTTGGTATTCCTTTTCGACTTCATGCGCCGGGTGGGTAAGCCGGAACGAAAGCTCCCCGTCGTTGGTCATGAGCAAGAGCCCTTCGGACTGGAAGTCGAGCCGCCCGACGGGAAATACGCGTTGCGGGCAGTCGCGCACGAGTTCGGCGACGGTGCGCCGCCCGTGCGCGTCGCGCATGGTCGAGACGTAACCCGGCGGCTTGTTCAACATTAAATAGACAAGCGTTTCCCGTCCGGGCAGGGGCTTGCCGTCCAATAGGATGGTATCGCGTTCGGGGTCGGCTTTTTGCCCAAGGACGGCAAGTTCCCCGTTGACGGTCACGCGTCCGGCGGCAATCCGCGCCTCCGCCTCGCGGCGCGAACAGACGCCGCTTAATAACTTCTGTATGCGCGTTTCCATGGCTCAGGCTGGCAGGCGTTCCCAGTAGGCGGATTCCCAGTTATACGCCGTAGGGCTTGCCTGTTCCCAATTCGCGGCGGACGGCGCGGCTTGCGCCTGTCCGGAAGCGGGGGCGGGGGCGTTAGATTGCGCCGTCTGTTCGGACAGGGGGGAGGGTTCCGAAACGCGGCTTTGTCCCGGAAGATAGGCGGTTTCCCAGCCGTAGGACTGCCCGCCGGACACCGCGCCCGGCTCGTAGAACGACTGCTCCCACTGCGCGGCGTCCGTGGCGGCGACGGCGGCGCCCGGTTCGGGCGGCTTCAAGGGCACGTCCTCTCCGCACAGCGCGGCGGCGCGTCCCCACTCCACGCCGTCGATGAGGAACACGGCGACGCCGACTCTTGTGCCCAACTGCATGGGGGCCTCCAAGGGCTTTTCGATTTCAAGGCGGGTTTCCACGGTCGCGCCCTCCGGGACTTGCGCCCCCAGCGTTTCCCCGGCGATAATCGGCACGGTCGCCCACAGCCCGCCCGTAACGGGCGCCTCGCCCAGCAGGTTGCCCATAACCGTCAGGTTGCGGGAAGTCGTTTTCGGGAGTACGGGCGCGGGCACGTCCGCCTTTGAGGGCGTCGGCCACGCTAATTCCGGTTCGTCCGGCTCGTGCGTTTCCCACGGCGTAGAGAAGCCGTATTCGTACATCTTCTGGTGGTCAACCCAGTCGTTGCCGTCTTTGAGCGTGACGGCGATTAAACGCCGCCCGCCGCGCTCGCAACATGTCACCAACGTGCGCCCCGCCGCTTTCGTGTAGCCCGTTTTGAGCCCAATGCAGCCTTCCAGCGACCAGAGCAGTTTGTTGTGGTTTTTGAGCGTCCGCCCCGCCACCGTGACCGTACGCGTGGATGTAATCCGGCGCAGGGTCTCGTTGTCCATGGCGGCGTTGGCCAATTTCGCCATATCGCGGGCGGTGGAATAGTGCTTTTCATGGTTCAGGCCGTGCGGGTTGGCGAAAGAGCTGTTTGTCATGCCGAGGGCTTGCGCGGTCGCGTTCATGCGCTCCGCGAACGCCGGGACGCTCCCGGCGATATGCTCCGCAATCGCCACGGCGGCGTCGTTGCCCGAAGGCAACATTAAACCGTACAGCAGGGCTTCCAAGGACAGCGTTTCCCCCGCCTTCAGGTACATGGACGAGCCTTCCGTCCCGGCGGCGTTGCGGCTCACCGTGACCGTATCCGTCAGCCTGCCGTCGCGGACGGCGATGAGCGCGGTCATGATTTTCGTCGTGCTGGCGATGAGCATTTGCTTGTCGGGGTTCTTCTCGTACAGGGCTTTCCCCGTCGCGGCGTCAAGGAGAATGGCGCAGGTTGCGGAAGTCTCCAAGGCTTGCGCCGCCGGGGAAAGCGGAATCAGGGACAGCAGGAGGATGAGCGCGGCGACGCGCCCCGCCGTGCGTCTTGTTTTTGTCATCAATTTTCACCTCTAAATCGCGTTTGCGCCGAGGGATAGTATGCCCCGTCAATCGGCTTCCTGTTCCTGTTCGCGTGCTTTGCGCTCGCGGCTTTTATCGAAATAATTTTCCACTCTTGTCATAATATCGGGGGCGGCGTCGATGACGCGGTCAACGGTGTTCAGGGGCGGCGCGGCGACGGGCAGGACGCGGGTAATGCCGTCGCGGATGGTCAGGAACGCCACGGGGTCAATCTTGACGCCCGCCGCGCCGCCGCCCGCGAAGCCCTCCGAGGTTTTGCCGTAGCTTCCGCCGCCGCTCCCGAAGCCGAAGCTCACGCGGGACACCGGAATGAGCGTCACGCCGTCGGGCGTCGTGATGGGCTGTCCGACAATGGTATTGACATCCGCCATTTCGCGCACGCGGTCAAGGGTGGAGCGCATGAGGTCGTTTAAGGAGCTGTTCTTTTCCATTGCGATTGTCCTTTCCGTCGGGTTCGTATCCGACCCGCCCCTGCGCGGCGTTTTCGCGCCGCGCTCTCCCAAACGGGGCGTAAGCGTTCAGTTAGAGGAAAACGCGCTTTTCTCCCTGCCGGAGCTTTCGCGCAAGGCGGCGCGCCGACTATGCCGCCCGTTCTGCTTTCGGCTTTTTGCGGTAGCCGCGCAGGACGCCCAACAGCGGCGCGAGGCACGACAACAGCACCCAGACGCGCATAGTCAAGCCCGCGTCCGCCTTGACTTGCGTCGCGGACGCGTCAAAGTTTACGTCAACCGTAATGCGGGGGCGCGGAATCCTGCACAACTGTTCCAGCGTGGGCATGACCGCCCAGACTAAAGCCAGCGTATCGCCGCAGAGTATGGCGGCGTCGGCGGGCTCGTCGCGTCCGGCGTAGGTAACGCGGATTTCCAGCGGGTCTATCTTCACCGCGCCTTGGATTCTGCGCAAAACTGCCGTCACAGGCTCCCACAGCCTTTGGACGGTCTTTAGAATCCGCTCCGCGCTTTGTTTTTGCGCGGGCTTTTTCTGTTTCTCCGACGGCGGCTTTTTCGGCTTTTCCTTTTCGGGCTTGCGTTCGGGCGGCGGGAAGAGCCGGACGCGCACGAACCCGGCGCGGATTTGCACGGACAGCTCGCCGTTCCTCGCGGAAAACAGCACGCGCAGGGGCATGGCAAGCAGGAGCGTCAGAAGAAGGGCCAAGACAGCCAGCACCCAAAGAGCAGGCAATGAAAGCACCTCCTTACGGTTTTTCCGGACAATTTCCGCCGCTTGGCGCCGTTTCCGGACGCCGGCGCGCTTTCCGTTGCGGCGGTGTCGCGGAAGTCAAGGGACAGCGGCGCGGCGTCAAAAGGCGGCGGGACGTTGCCGCAAATTTCCGGCGCGGCGGCGCAAACTGTCGGCGGCGCCGCCCTGCGCGGGCGCGCAACCTTGCGGCGTTTGCGCGGCTGTCTGCGCGGTCGACGCGTGCGGAACGTTTCCGCGAGGCGTTTTGGCTTGCGCGGCGCGGGCTTGCGACGTGCGCGGCGCGGCGCGTTCCCCGGCGCCGTCAGGACGAGCGGATACCCCGCCGCCATCAGTTCCCGCGCCGGGATTTCCGTCGCTTCTGCCGCGCCTTCCGAAATTTCCGGAGCTTCGGACGCCGCTTCTTGCGGCTCTTCTGCGATTTCTTTGCTTTCCGGGACTTCCGTTTCCTCTCCGGCTTGCGCGGTTTCCGTGATTCCTGCGGCGTCCGGCGCTTGCGGCTCTTGCGGCGTTTCCGATTCTTGCAGCGCGGCGTCCGGAACGCTCTCCGCCGTCGGCGACGCGCTTTCGGGCGCCTCCGTCAACTGCTTCGCCATATCCTCTATCTTTAACTGTTGCGGCGGAACTTCGTCGCCGTCCAACGGCGGCAGTTCGTCCAGACTGCTGATATGGAACGAGCGCAGGAATTTTTCGGTCGTGCGGTATAACAGCGGGCGCCCCGGCGCTTGCAGGTTTCCGCAGGTCTCGATGAGCCCGCGTTCCAGCAACAGCCCCACCGTGTACGCGCTGTCGACGCCGCGCAACTTGTCCACATAGGCGCGGGTCGTGGGCTGGTAGTAGGCGATAATGGTAAGCGCCTCCAAGGCGGGCTGACTGAGCTTCGCGGGCTTGCGGATTTCAAACGCCTTGCGTATGGCGTCGGCGCAGTCGGGCGACGAGCACAACTGCCACTTGTCCTCCAACTGCAACAGCCGCATACCGCGCCGCTCAAAGGCGTAATAGTCGCGCAGACGGCGGAGCGCCCGTTCCGCCTCCTCCCGCCCTACGGACAGCGCAAAGCAGATTCTGTCCGTCCCTATCGGCTCCCCGGACGCGAACAGAATGCCCTCTACGGCGGATTCCAGCTCTTTGGTGTCCGCGGTTTCCATGCGCCCGCCTCCTTACATAAAACGTTATTGCGGCGCGGGGGCGGCGTTGCGCTCCCGCCGACGGCGGCGTAGCCCGCGCCTCGGCCCAAACTCCGGAACCGCCTCCGGGCGTTCCTCTACCGCTATCGCCGTTTCCTCCGGCGCCGCAGGGTCGACAGCCTCTACGGAATAGTCCGCCATAGGCCCGAACAGGCGCAACATTGCGCGCCGGCAGAGTTCCAATAGCGCCAGAAACGTGGCGACAATCTCGCTCCGGCTACGGCACCCGAAAAAGATACGGGCGAACCGCAAAATTCCTTCCTCCCGCAGGCGGCGCAGGATTTCCTCGGCTTTCGTCTCCACGGGGTACGGCTCGTGCTGGGCGATTTCGCGGAACGCCGCCTCCGGCGACGGCAACGACCGCGCCGAACGGCTCCGCAGTTCCGCCAGCGCCGCGCCCAAATCCGAAACGCGCTGGCTGTACTCGTACACTTTCCGGCGTTCCAACGGCTCCGGGTTGCGCGTCACGATATTGCGCCCGAACTCCGCCAACGGCGCGAGCCGCGCCGCCGTTTCCTTGATTTCCGCGTAGCTCTCGTTCCGCTTGCGCTCCTCCAGCGATTCTATGAGCGCGTCCATTTCGTTTTTGGCTTCCTCGTCCTCTATCGACAACAGCATTCTCGACTTGATGTACATTAACTGCGACGCCATTGTGATAAACTCGCTGGCTACTTCCAAGTCCATGCTCTGCCGTTGCGCAATCCAAGCAAGGTACTGGTCGCAAATCATGGAAATAGAAATATCCTGAATTTCCATCTTGTTCCGGCTGAGTAAGAACAGAATCAAATCCAAGGGGCCTTCAAAGTCCCGCATTTCCTCCGTGCGGGTGCGGACTACCTTTTCCAGTTTGAATACGGGGCTTTCCATTGTCCGCCGCCTTTCGTGGGATATTTCCGCCCGAACGGGAAAACTTAAAATACGAGTTGCGCCATATGCAGGTAGAGCCAGTAGACGGCGCGGCTGACAAAGTTGCCGTCCCAGCCGAGCATGAGAACCGCGAACAAAACCAGCATTCCGAACCGCTCGTAGCGCATCCATGAGATATAGAGGCGGTCGGGGAGGAACGCCGCGAGGACTTTGGAGCCGTCCAGCGGCGGGAACGGTATCAGGTTGAACACGCCGAGGCCTAACGACAACAGCGGCACGGAGTAGGCGAAAAAGACGACGCTCCGGCCGTTCGGCGCCAACGTTGCCGGAATCCGCGCCAGAAACAGCGACGCCAGCGCAAGCAGGAAGTTGGACGCGGGCCCCGCCAGCGCCGTGAACGCCATGCCCCATTTCGGGTTGCGGAAATAGCGCGGGTCAACGGGCACGGGCTTCGCCCAGCCGAACCCCGCGATAAACATCATGGCAAGTCCGAGCCAGTCCACGTGGCGCAGGGGATTGAGCGACAGCCTATGCAGATTCCGCGCCGTGGGGTCGCCGAGGGCGAACGCCGCCAGCCCGTGGCAGGTTTCGTGCACGGTTAGGCACAGGAACACCGCCGCGACGCGCATGGCCGCCGCTCCCATGGATGTGAAGTCAAGGGCTTCCAACAAATTCCGCAAATAACCAATCACTGGAAGATTCTCCTGTCCCGCGCCTCCGGCGGCGCGAAAAGTCATGCGTATTATAACAGCCTGTCCCGGAAAATTCAAGACGTTCCGCGAGACTTTTCCCGTAAAACGCCGCCCGCGCCGGAATTTCTTTCCTCAATCCGGAAAAAGATTGATAGACAAGCGGGGAAATTTGTATTATAATAGCCGGGATTATTCCATGGACAGGCGTCCATGACAGGAACCGGACGGCGCCGCCGCCCGGAATTAAGGAGTTGAGACATTGAACACCGTTAGAAAAAACCTCGCGGACGGCGTGTTTTTGACCTGTCTGCCCGCGCAAAAGTTCAAGACATGCCTGCTTTCGGCGCAGTTCGCCGCGCCGCTGTCCCGGCAAAACGCCGCCGCCTACGCCTTGATTCCCTCCGTACTGCGGCGCGGAACCGCCCATTATCCCGACATGGGCGCGTTGTCGGCGCGGCTTGACCATCTCTACGGGGCGCGGATTGACGATACCGTCCGCAAAATCGGCGAATGCCAGTGCGCCGGATTCGTCGCCAGCTTCCTCGACGACCGCTTTGCCCCCGGCGGCGAACGCCTCCTGCAACCCGTCGCCGACCTGCTCGGCGAACTGCTCTGCAAGCCCGTCGCGGAGAACGGCGCGTTCCTGCCCGCCTACTTCGACAGCGAAAAGACAAACCTGCTCGACGCCATTGCCAGTATCCGCAACGACAAGCGGCTGTGGGCGGGGCGGAGGCTTCTTTCGGAGATGTGCGCCGGGGAGCCTTACGGGCTTTCGCGTCTCGGCGAGGAATCCGACGCCGACGCGCTGGAAAACGGCGCGGCGTTCGGCGCGTATCTGGACATGCTTTCCGCCGCGCCGCTGGAAATCGTCTATTGCGGGAGCGCCGAACCGGAAGCCGTCGCCGACGCCCTGCGCGGCGCGTTGTCGGAACTGCCCCGCGCCGACGTGCGGGTGCTTCCCGGCGTTCTGCCCCACGCCCCCCGCGCCGACGTTCTGCGCGTCGAGGACTCCATGGACGTGACGCAGGGCAAATTGGAAATCGGCTTTTCGTGCGAAAGCGACGACTATATGGCGCTTCTCATGGGAAACACGCTTTTCGGCGGGAGCAGCAACGCGAAACTGTTCATGAACGTGCGCGAAAAGCTCTCCCTGTGCTATTACGCCTCCTCCGCGTTCCACCGCCAGAAGAAGATGATTACCGTCTCTTCCGGCATTGAGTTCGCCGACTACCAGAACGCCTTTGACGAAATCATGGAACAGCTCGCCGCCGTCCGGCGCGGAGAATTTGAAGATTGGGAGATTGACAGCGCAAGAAGCCTGCTTCTGAACTCCTACGCGTCCATGGGCGACGCGCAGGGCAAGCTGGAAAACTTCTACCTGTCCCGCGCCGTCGCGGGCTTTGACGAAACCCCGGAGACGTTGAGCGAAAAGACCCGCAACATGACCGTTGACCGCATTATAGACGCCATGCGCACGGTCAGACTTGACACGGTTTATTTCCTGAAAGGAAAGGAGGCGGAAGCGTGATTACGCGTTACGAGAGAATCGGGGAGAGCGTGTTCCGTAAGAAACTCGCCAACGGGCTGGAACTGCGCGTCGTGCCGCGCCCGGACTACGCCCGCAAGTACGCCTTTTTCGCCACGCGCTACGGCGGCATGGACACGCGCTTTTGCCTGAACGGGCAGTGGCTGGACACCCCCGCCGGAATCGCGCATTACCTTGAGCACAAGATGTTCGACACCGAGGAGGGCAACGCCTTGCAGGAGCTTGCCAAGAACGGCGCCGAGCCCAACGCCTTCACCGGCAACGCCATGACAGGCTATTACTTCGACTCCACGCAGCATTTTGAGGAAAACTTGCGCATTCTGCTTTCGTTCGTCTCCGTGCCCTACTTTACCAAAGAGAGCGTGGACAAGGAGCAGGGCATTATCGCGCAGGAAATCCGCATGATTGAGGACAACCCCGACTGGCGCATTTATCATAACATGGTGGAAAGCCTCTATCAGAGCAACGCCGCCCGCACGGAAATTGCCGGGAGCGTGGATAGCATAAGGGAAATTACCGCCGAAACCCTTTACGACTGCCACAAGGCCTTTTACACGCCGTCGAATATGATTCTGTCCGTCGTCGGGGACGTTGACCCGGAGCGCGTGGAGGAAATCGCCGCCGAGATTCTCCCGGCGTCGGGCGGCCCAGAAATCCCCCGCGATTACGGGCGGGAGCCGGAAGGCGTCGGTCGGCGCGAGTTCCGGCAAACTATGGAAGTCGCCACGCCGCAGTTTTTGGCGGGGTTCAAGTGCCGTCCGGCGGCGGAGGGCGAAACGTGGTTCCGTCAGGCGCTCATCGGCGAATTGGCGTCCGACATCCTCCTTGGCGAATCCAGCCCGCTGTACCTGAAACTCTACCGCGACGGGCTGATTAATTCGACTTTCGGCGGCGACTACGAGCTTTTGCCCGGCTACGCCTGCTTCTACGCCGGGGGCGACAGCCGCGACAGCCGCGCCGTCGCCGACGCCATTATAAAGGAAGCCGCCCGCCTCGCCGCCGGGGGAATCGACCCCGATTTCTACGAGCGCACCCGGCGCACTATCTACGGCTCCTATATCCGGAGCTTCAATTCCTTTGAGACTATCGCGGTTTCTATGACGGAGGGCTATTTCCATGGCTACGACCCGTTCCGCTTCCCGGAAGTCTTTGAATCCATCGCGCCGGAGGACGTTTGCGCGTTCCTGCGCGAAAATATCGCGCCCGAACGCTGCGCGTTAAGCGAAATCCTGCCGGGGGAGACGGCATGAGGCGCGGCGCGAACGCCGACGGGAAACGGCGCCCCGCCGTTTCCCGCGCCCGTCACGCGGAAGGGGGGGTGTTCTAATGGAACAAGCGCT
This sequence comes from Oscillibacter sp., assembly GCA_017527365.1. Lineage (GTDB taxonomy): Bacteria > Bacillota > Clostridia > Oscillospirales > Oscillospiraceae > Oscillibacter. The sequence continues at coordinate 36,532 of JAFXQD010000047.1, read as the reverse complement.
CAAAAATATGCCTATCTCGTTTCCGGGGCTGTTCGGCGACTGGTCGTGGAATCCCGACCCGGTTGCAATCCACATCGGGCACGGCATTTACTGGTACGGCATTATTTTAGCCTTCGCCATGCTCTGCGGCGCGTGGCTGTCCATGAAACGCGCCAAACGCGCCGGAATCACGGAAGACCACGTCCTTGACTTCGTGCTCTGGGCGACGCCCTGCTGTATTCTCGGCTCCCGGACTTACTACGTGCTCTTCAACCAGTCCCTGTACCGCGACGCGGAAGGCGGCTTCGACTGGGGGCGCGCCGTCGCCATATGGGACGGCGGAATCGCCATTTACGGCACGGTCATCGCCGGACTGCTCGTCGCGTACTTCTTCGCCAGAAGCCGCTACATCCCCTTCGGGGCGCTCATGGATACGCTCGTTTACGGTCTGCTCTTGGGGCAGGTCATCGGGCGGTGGGCGAACTTCGTCAACCGGGAGGCGTTCGGCGTCCCGACAAGCCTGCCGTGGCGGATGCGCCTCTGGTTCGAGGGCGCCGCCGAGCCCGTCGCCGTGGACGTGCACCCGACCTTCTTCTATGAAAGCCTGTGGAATTTTATCGGGCTGGTTCTGCTTTTGGCGGTCGTGTCAAGGGGGCGGCGGTTCGACGGCGAAAACGCTTGGTTTTACTTCCTTTGGTACGGCCTTGGCCGCGCTTGGATTGAGGGCTTGCGCACCGACAGCCTGTACCTGTTCGACTGGGAGTTTTTCGGGGTTCCCGTGCGGGTTTCGCAGGCGCTGAGCCTGTGCCTTGCGGGCGTCGCGGCGGTCATGCTCTGGTTTGAGCTGAAAATTGTGAAGCGTTCCCCGAAAGATTTGTACGTCTACCAGCCGGCAAGCCGGCAGTGGTTCGAGGACGACCCGAATTTTGTGGAGCCCGTCCCGCCGGAAAGCGGCGGGACTTCAGGAGGAAATGAAATGGCGATACTCATGGACGGCAAGGCCTTGGCGGAGAAAACCCGCGCCCGGATTAAAAAACAGGTTGCCGAACTTCACCGCCCGCCCTGCCTCGCGGTGATACTCGTCGGAAGCGACCCCGCGTCGCAAGTCTACGTAAGGAACAAGGAGAAGGACTGCGCCGAATGCGGCGTGCAAACCCTTCCCTGCCGCCTGCCCGAAAACATTACGCAGGAACAGCTCCTGACGCTCATCCACCGCCTCAACAACGACAACGCCGTTGACGGCATTTTGTGCCAGCTTCCCTTGCCCTCCCATCTTAACGCCTCAGAAGTCCTCCGCGCTATCCACCCCGAAAAGGACGTGGACTGCTTCCACCCCTACAACATCGGACAGCTTTCCCTCGGCGAACCCGGCTTCCTGCCCTGCACCCCGGCGGGAATCATGATGTTGTTGTTGGAATACGGAATCCCCATCCGCGGGCGGCATTGCGTGATTATCGGGCGGAGCAATATTGTCGGAAAGCCGCTGGCCATGCTCTTGACGGCCGCCGACGGCACCGTGACGCTCTGCCATTCCCGCACGGAGCGCCTGCCCATGATTACCCGTCAGGCCGACATCCTGATTGTCGCCGCCGGAAAGCGGAATCTGGTCACGGCGGACATGGTGAAAGCCGGGGCGACGGTCATCGACGTGGGCATGAACCGCGACGAAAACGGCAAGCTCTGCGGCGACGTGGACTTTGACAACGTTTCCGGAAAGGCGGGCTGGATTACGCCCGTTCCGGGCGGCGTGGGGCCCATGACGCGGGCGCGCCTGCTGGAAAACGTCCTCGCCGCCGCCAAACGCAAACTCGGCGAGGACTGACGCGAAAAACCACCCCCGGCGAAAACACACTCACAGGAGGCGGCTAAAAATGGTGATTCATCAGTCTGCGGAAGATTATCTGGAATCCGTTCTCGCGCTGGAAGAGCGCCTCGGACACGGGCAAGTCCGCTCCATCGACATTGTGAACCGCTTGGGGTTCTCAAAGCCCAGCGTGAGCATCGCCATGAAGAAACTGCGGGAAAACGGCTATATCACAATGGCGGGGGACGGCGCCATCACGCTGACCGACAAGGGCATGGAAATCGCGTCGCAAGTCTATGACCGCCATAAGACGCTTACCCGGCTGTTTGAGCGTCTGGGCGTCTCGCCGGGACAGGCGGAGGTGGACGCGTGCAAAGTCGAGCACGACTTGAGCGAGGAAACCTACCGGAAAATCGTGGAGTTTGTGGAAAAAACGCGGGCTTGAATCCGAAAATCAACGAAAAGGAAATGGCCGCCCCTTAGCAGGGACGGTCATTTCTTTTCGCGGGCTGTCTCAACGCCAAGCAGGAGCCCGGCGGCGCGTTCTTAACCCGCAGATATGAGACACGCCGCGCAAACCGGGTTCCGACTGGTTTCTCGCGGCGAGTCGGCGTTTTCCGGCAATCAGCACTTCTCAAACACGGTGGCGACGCCCTGCCCGCCGCCGATGCACAGCGTGGCGAGCCCTTTCTTGGCTTCGGGGCGCTTCTGCATTTCGTGCAACAGCGTCACGATAATGCGGGCGCCGGACGCGCCGACGGGGTGTCCGAGGGAAATCGCGCCGCCGTTGACGTTGACTTTCGCCATGTCAAAGCCCAGTTCGCGGGCGACGGCGATAGACTGCGCCGCGAAAGCCTCGTTGGCTTCCACAAGGTCGATGTCGTCCATAGTCACGCCGGCCTTGGACATAGCCTGACGGGAGGCGACGACGGGGCCCACGCCCATAATCTTGGGGTCAACGCCGCCCTGCCCCCAGCCGATGAGCTTCGCCATGGGCTTCAAGCCGTACTTCTCGACCGCCTCGCCGGATGCCAGCACGATGGCGGCGGCGCCGTCGTTAATGCCGGAGGCGTTGCCCGCCGTGACGCGCTGCGTGCCCTTGTCGGGGGCGTCCTTGATTCCGACGGGCTCAAAGGTGTGGGTGACGGCGGGGTTGGGGGATTCGGGGCTGAGGGGGAACGCGCCGCGCAGTTTGCCCAGCTTGTCGACCGGGGTCAGGCGCGGGAACTCGTCCTTCTTGAACTCCACGATTTCCTTTTTGACCTTCATGGGCACGGGGACAATCTCGTCGTCGAACCGCCCGGAATCCTGCGCGGCCTTGGTCTTGCTCTGCGAGCTGAACGCGAACTCGTCCTGCTCTTGGCGCGTGATTCCCCACACGTCGTTGATGTTCTCGGCGGTGGTGCCCATGTGGTAGTTGTTGAACGCGTCCCAGAGGCCGTCCTTAATCATGGAATCGACCATTTTCTTGTCGCCCATGCGGGCGCCCCAGCGGGCGTCGGGGAGGGCGTAGGGCGCGGCGCTCATGTTCTCCGTGCCGCCGCATACCACGATGTCGGCGTCCCCGGCGACGATGGAGCGCGCCGCCTCGATAACGGACTTCATGCCGGAGCCGCAGACCATGCCGACCGTGTAGGCGGGCACGGAATAGGGCAGCCCCGCCTTGATGGAAACCTGACGGGCGACGTTCTGTCCGAGGGCGGAAGTCAGAATGCAGCCGAACATCAGCTCGTCCACGTTCTCCGGGGCGACGTTGGCGCGTTTGAGGGCTTCCTTGACCACGATGGCGCCCAAATCGGCGGCGGGCGTGTCCTTCAGGGAGCCGCCAAAAGAGCCGATAGCCGTTCTGCAACAGTTGACAACATAGAGTTCTTTCATGGTATTCCTCCGTTTTTGGAATTTGGCGGCGCGGACAGGCGGCGAAGCGTTACAGCCGCCGACGCCAGCTTTACGGGGTTATTATAAGGGCTTTTCGTGCCGCCGTCAATAAGAACTTTCGCGCTCAGGGCGTTTTTGTTAAATTTTTGACAAAGCCCCCGCCCTTTTCGTCAACTTGACGGAAACGAACGCCCTTTTTAGGGCGCATATGCCAGCGGAACCCGTTCGGATTTCCCCGAAAAAGCGGAACGGCGCCTTTGTCCGGAGCCTGAACGGCAAAAACCGATTGCCAACGCGCCGCGAACGCGCTATAATCCCCGCATGACCACCACAGACAGGAGCGATTCCATGACCACGATTTATCTAATCCGCCACGCGGAGGCGGAGGGCAACCTTTACCGCATTGTGCAGGGACACCGTGACAGCGCTTTGACGGACAGAGGCTGGCGGCAAGTCAAAGCGCTGGAAAAGCGTTTTGAGGGCGTCCGTATCGACGCGGTTTACTCCAGCGACCTGTACCGCGCCCGCGCCACCGCTACCGCCATCGCCAAGCCTCGCGGATTGCCCGTGCAGGGCGTCCCGGACTTGCGGGAAATCTGCGTCGGCGAATGGGAGCAACTGACCTTCGGGGAAATCGCCCGCCGCGACGCGCAAATGCTGGAAAACTTCGGGCGGCATATGGAACAATGGCGCGTTCCGGGCGCGGAGACGCCGCAAGCCGTGCTGGAAAGGGCTTGGAAGTTTTTGAACCGCGTCGCGGCGGAGAACGACGGCAAAACTATCGCGCTGGTGTCGCACGGCTACATTCTGCGGCTGTTGCTGTCGAAAATCGAGGGCATGACGCTGGAAGAGACGGGCGCCGTGCGGCACGGCGACAACACCGCCGTGTCCCTCTTGGAATACGGCGGCGGCGCGTTCCGTCTGCTCTACCGCGACGACAATCGGCATTTGAAAACGAAAGAATATCTGGAGAAGGAAACGTCCGCAAAGCGCAACAACGCCTTGGAGACGGGGCTATGGTTCCGCGAATTGCCGCCCGACAACCCGCTGTTCGCCGAACTCGGCGCGGAAGCGGTTCGCGCCGTCGGCGGGGCGTTCGACCGGGCGCGGCTGTTGTCCGGCGCGGAAGGGTGCGCGGCGCTTTGCGCGTACTTAGGCGACGAACCCGCCGGACTGGTACAATTTGACCCCCAAAACGGATGGATTTTCATTCTCTATCTGCGGGAGAAATACCGCCGAAAAGCCATGGGCATACAGCTTATCGGACAGGCGGTCGTGCGGACACGCGCCAACGGCGGCGGCTCCGTCAGCGTCGCCGCCCCGCCCACCGCCGCGCCGTTCTTCGCCGCCTGCGGCTTTGCGCCCCGCGAAACGTGCGGCGACGGGCGAACCGTGTGGGAAAAGGACATCCGTTTCCCGGAACTGTGACGGGCGCCGCCGCAAATTGCGGCAACAAAAAACGAGACATTACAAAGGCGCGGACGCCGAAAAACGTCCGCGCCTTTGATTATTCCGCCGCCGCAAGCAATTCGCGGGTGTACGCGGCGCGGGGATTTGCGAACACTTCCGCAACCGTCCCTTCCTCCACGACCCGCCCCTGCTTCATGACAAGAACCCTGTCGCAAAGCTGATAGACGACGTTCAAATCATGCGAGATGAACAGGTAGCTCAAGCCGAACTCCGCCCGCAAGGACTTCAACAGCGCGAGTATTTGCGCCTGTATCGTAACGTCCAGCGCGGACACAGGCTCGTCGGCAATCAGGAACTTCGGACGCCGCAACAGCGCCGCCGCGATACAGACGCGTTGCCGCTGTCCGCCGGACAGCTCCGACGGCTTCGCCGTCAGGCATTCGCCGGGCAGTCCGACGCGCCCCAGCGTCTCCCGGACTTCCCGCCGCCGTTCCGCGCCGTCGCGGACGCCGCGCAGTTTCAACGGCTCTTCCAGTATCCGCGAAACCGGGTAAGCGGGATTCAGGGAGCTGTACGGGTCTTGAAAAATCATCTGCGGGCGTTCGGTGCGGTTCACGACCTCCCCGCTTTCGGGCTTCAGCATTCCCAGAATGACGCGGGCTAAGGTTGATTTGCCCGTCCCGGACTCCCCGACAAGCCCCAAAATCTCGTTTTGGCGCACGTCAAAGGAAACGTCGTGCAATACGGCGCGAAAGGCGCGTTTGCCGAACAGCCCGCCCTCCCGGTACCCGGCTGTCACGTTCCGCAACGAAAGGACGGGTTCGGCATTTTGTTGCGCGGCGACGTTTTTGCCGTTCATGCGCTCTCCCTTCTTCCGTCGCGGCGCGGGATAGCGTCAATAAGGCGGCGCGTGTAAGGGTGGCGCGGTCGGAGAAAAATCCGCTCCGTCTCGCCCTCCTCCACGATGACGCCCTTTTGCATGACCGCCGCCCGCCCGCAGAGCTTCCGCACTACGCCCAGATTATGAGAGATAAACAGCATGGAAATGCCGCTTTCGCGGTTGAGCTTCTTCAAGAGTTCCAGAATTTGCGCCTGTACGGTTACGTCAAGGGCGGTCGTCGGCTCGTCCAGAAGCAGAAGTTCGGGGCGGATAACCGTCGCCGCCGCGATACAGGCGCGTTGGCGCATTCCGCCCGACAACTCATGGGGATAGCTGGCGTAAACGCGCTCCGGGTCGGGCAGTTCGACGGCTTCCAACGCTTCCAGCGCAAGCCGCTTTCGCTCCTGTTTAGACAAGTCCGTATGCAGCAGAAGCGTCTCCTCCACCTGCGCCCCGACTTTCATCAGCGGATCCATGCAACTCAGCGGGTCTTGGAACACGACGCCGATTCGCTTGCCCTGCACGCGGCGCAAAATCTTGCGGTCGGCGCGGAGCAGTTCCACGCCGTCAAGCAGGATTTCCCCGGAGTAGTCGCAACGTTTGCGGGGGAGCAGTCCGGCGACGCTCATGGCGGTGACGGTCTTGCCGGAGCCGGATTCCCCCACAAGCCCGACAATCTCCCCGCGTCCGACGGACAGCGACGCGCCCGCCACGGCTTCCCGGTCGCGGTTATGGAACTTCACGCGCAAGTCCGCAATCGACAACAGCGGCGCGGAAATTGGCATTGCGATATTCATACGTCGCCCCCTTCCTGAAAGCGAAGCCCCTCCCCGATAAGCCCCACGCCGAAGAGGAACAAAATCATGACGCCGCCCGTAGTAAGCGCGTACCAAGGGGCGCGTCCGAACACGCTCTGCGCCTCCGAGAGCATGTAGCCCAGCGAGGCGTCGGGCGGCGTGACGCCGATTCCAAGGTAGCTCATGGACGCCTCCGCAAGCACGGCGTTGTTAAAGCCGATTGTCAGCGCGCTGAGGAGCACGGGCATCGTATTCGGCAGGATGTGCAGGAGCATGACGCGGGCGGGCGACGCGCCCATGAGACGGGCGCTTTTCACGTAATTGGCTTCTCGCGCCTCCGCGTAAGCCGCCCGCGTGACGCGGGCGAAACTGGGGATAAAGACCAGCCCAAGCGAGACAACGAGATTGACGGGCTTTCCGGGGCCGAGCAGGCTAATGACGACCAACGCTAATAAAATGCTGGGAAACGCCGTCAGGGCGTCGCCGACGCGGATTAGGATTTCGTCGGCAAGCCCGCCGAAATAGCCCGTCACGGCGCCGAGCAGGACGCCGCCCGCCGCGCCGATTGCGATTGTGGACAGGGCGATTAAAAACGACGGTCCCGCGCCCTCCATGACGCGGGAAAAAATGTCGCGCCCGAAATTATCCGTGCCGAAGAGGTGTGCGGCGCAGGGCGGGAGGAACTTTTCCGCGCCCATGGCGGCGCTGTCGTAGGGCGTCCAGAAGAAGCCCAGCAACGCCGCAACCGCCAGTATGCCGGTCAAGCACAGTCCGGCGAAAAGATAGTAATTCCGTTTCATATTTCCTTTTCCGATACGCGCCGGAAGCCGCCGGAGCGGTTTCCGGCGGCAATTCACGAATCAGCCAAGGCGAGGCGCGGGTCAATGCGGGCGTTTATCAAGTCCGCCGCCGTATTCGACGCCACGACCCAAAACGCCAGTATGACGACTATCGCCTGAACGACGGGGTAATCCCTGTTGGAAATCGACACGACGAGCATACGCCCAAGCCCCGGAACGCCGAAAACCTGTTCCACGACTATCACGCCCGCCACGATTTCCGCCATCATCTGTGCCAGAAACGCGACGGTAGGCGCGAGGGCGTTTTTCAATACGTGCCGCCGTAACACCGCGTCGCGGTCGCTTCCGCGAGAAATCGCCGTGCGCACGTAATCGCGGTTGAGTTCGCGCAGGAGCGTGCCGCGCAACATGCGCACGGTCATGGCTATGCGCGGGACGGCGATAGCGACGGCGGGAAAAATCAGGAAGCGCAACGCGTCCGCCGTGCGCGACAGCCCCGGAAACGCCCCCGGCGTGAACCAGCGGAGCGTGACGCCGAAGAACCAAGACAGCAACAATCCCGTAAAAAAGGGCGGTATCGCCATGCAGAACTGGTTGAACACGGTGTGCGCGGCGTCAAGCGGCCTCCCGGCAAAGCGCACGACAACCAGCGAAAGCGGTACGGAGCACAGGACAATCAACGCGAAGCTCATGCCGCTTAACAAGAGAGAAACCGCTACTTTTTCGCGGAGCAGTTCCCCGACGCCCTGCCGATACGTCAAAGACTCGCCGAGGTCTCCCGTGGCGAACCCGGAAAGCCAGTCGGCATAGCGCACGGGGAACGGGCGGTTTAGTCCGAGCTGTTCCCGCAGAGCCGCGACGCGTTCCGGGGTTGCCTGCGTGCCCAGACGCGCTTCCGCCGCGCTCCCGGAAATCCCGGAGAACGCCGCGAACGCGCACAGCGACACTAAAAACATCGTCGCAAGCAACGCCGAAAGCCGTCTGAACGCGTATTTCATGCCGTTTCCCAGCGCAAACCGTAGAGGTCAAGCACGTAAATCGGGTAGAATTGAATCCCTTCCAGCCCGTTCCGCACCGCCAGCAAATCCGCCATATCCTGAATGTAGACGTTTGCGGCGTTTTCCGTGAGGTTGCGCTCCATGGCGCGGTAGGCGGCGGTCTGCGCGGCGTCGTCGGTCAGCGACTGCGCCTCCGCGAAAAGGTTGTCATATTCCTCGTTGTTGTAATTGATGAAGTTGTTGCTTGCCGTTGAGGTGAAGCGTTCGAGCAACGCCCGCGCCGTCATGGCGGACGCGTCCACGCCGATGACGGTCGATTCAAAGTTCCGCCCAAGGTACGCCTCGTTGAGCCACGTTTCCCACTCCACGGGCAGAATATTCGCCTGCACGCCGATTTCCTTCAACTGCTCCGCGATGACCTGCGCCGCGTCCAAGTGCGGCTGGTAGTTGGAGGGCACGGTAATCGACATGGAAAAGCCGTCGGGGTACCCGGCGTCGGCAAGAAGCTGTTTCGCCTTCTCAACGTCGTGCGGGTAGAAGTCCGTCAAGGTTTCGTCGAAGTATTTGCTGAAAGCGGGGTACATGCTGGAGCCAATCGGGAAGCCGTAGCCGTCGAAAGCGAGGTCAAGGATAGCCTGCTTGTCAACGGCGTGGCAGAGCGCCTGACGGACGCGGATGTCATTGAACGGCTCCACGGCGTTGTTAAGGTAAAGCGCCTGCACGAGGTTCATGGCGCCCTGCTCCACGCGGAAGCCGTCGCCGAGCTGTTGCGCCTGCGTAATGGTCAAGTGCGCGAACAAGTCCACGGCGCCGCTCTGCAAGCTCATCAGAATGCTGTCGGCGTTCTCGATAATGCGGCAGGTTACGGTTTTTATCGCGGCGGGCGCGCCCCAGTAGTCGTCGAAGCGTTCCAGCACGACGGATTCCTGCGCGGTGCGGGAGACGAACCGGAAAGGCCCCGTCCCGACGGGCGCGGTATCCTGTTCGGCGTAGTCGGCGGGAATGACGGCGGCGGTCAGGTAAGACAGGAACTCGTTGGAGGGCTCCCGCAGACGCAAAACCAGCGTCGTTTCGTCGGGGGCGTCGATGGCGGCGAGATTGGAAAAGGCGTCCACGGCGACGACATCCGCCGAGTTTTCGGCGTCGTCGAGCCCGGCGAGGCGGCGGATAGAGTAGAGCGCGTCGGCGGAGGTGAAAATGGCGCCGTTATGGAATTTGACGTTCGGACGGAGCGCGAACGCATAAGTCCGGGCGTCGTCGGAAACCGTCCAGCTTTCCGCAAGCGCGGGAATAAGGTCGCCGGACGGCGCGGGCTTCACAAGCCCCTCGAACACGTTGAACATAATTTCCTTAGTCCCTGCCGCCACCATCTTGTGGGGGTCAAGGCTGTCGAGGTCTTGCGCGATGCCGACAAAAAGCTCGTCGGGGTGCGCGGGCGCGCCGTCGTCGGACGGGGCGTCGGGTGCGGGAGTTTCCCCGCCTCCGCAGCCCGTCAGAAGGGCGCAGAGCATGGCGGCGCTCAGGACGAGCGCCAAGAGAAGTTTTTTCATGTGCTTTTCTCCTTTCCGTCACTGCCGCGAAGGGTCAGTGCGCGCCGTCCGCGCCGCGGGACGCGAAACGGCTCCGCGAAAACGCGTCGTTTCCGCAGAGCCGTATTGTACATGATTTATCCGGGCATTGCAAGCCTTTTCACGGGTTTCCGCCCAAAGCGCGGTAAATAAACGTGACGATTTGGGAGCGGGTGCAACGCTTGTCGGGGGAAAACGTCGTGGCGGTCGTGCCGTTGGTCACGAACGATTCCAAAGCCGCCCATGCAACGGCGTTTTGTGCGTCGGGGTTGTCGGAAACGTCCGTGAACGGGAACTCGCCCTTGCGGCTGTCATAGGACGCAGGCGCGCCCGCCAGCTTCCACAGATAGACAACGGCGTCCAGACGGGTGCAGTAGCCGTAGGGGTCAAAGGACGTTCCGTCCAGCAGACCCATTTGATAACTCCACAGCGCCGCCTTGTAATAGTAGGCCTCCGGCTCCAAATCCGGGAACGGGTTGTCGTCCGCCGGCTCCGGGCTGCCCCACGCCCGCCACAGGAAGGTTAAAATCTGCCCGCGGGTGCAGAGCATGTACGGGGAAAAGGTCTTGGGCGTCGTGCCCTTGGTGATTCCCTTGTCCACGGCGTACAGAATGCCCGGAAGGAACGGGCTGTCCGCCTTCACGTCCTCGAAGGGATTTGCCGACGCGTCGGACGGCTCCGCGGCCGACGGCCCCGCAACCGTGATTTCCGCCGGGGGCGCGGGGGGCGCGGTTTTCGGGCTCTCCGTCTCCGCCGCCGACGCCGCCACGGACAGCGTCAAGCACCCCGCCAAAACCCATGACCTCATGCGTTTGTCCATAGTTCTTAACCGCCTTTCTGCGAAACAGGGTTATCAAGTATTCCGCTTTCGCGTCGGGCGCGGCGCTTAGGCTTCCGGGAAGGGAGCCCGCGAAATTTTCACAATCTTCCCGGTTTTCCACGCCTCCGTAGTGGCGTAGCCGACGGCGGTGGAGTTCGTGCCGTCGTAGACGCTCACGCCGGGCTTGCGCCCCGTGATAACGCAGTTGACAAACTCCTCCATTTCCGTCAGGTAGGCGTCCTGAAAGCGTTCCGGGAACGAGCCGACGCACTCCGTGACCACGCCGCCCGTCACGTACAACTGCGCTTGGTTCTTTTCCGGTATGGCGGAAATGCGGATACTGCCTTCCGTGCCTATGATTTCCGTCTCGACGTGGTAGCCGTGCGGCGCCGTGCGCCCCACGTGAACCATGCCCATGGCGCCGTTGGCGAACTTGTAGACGGCGATTCCCGTCTCGTCGTCCCCCGCCTCCTTGAACTCCGGGTGCTTGAACGTCGCGCCAATCGCGTACACTTCCGTGGCCTCCGAGCCCAAGAACCAGCGGCAGAGGTCAATGTCGTGTATCGCCATGTCAAGGAAGATTCCCCCGGAAGTCTTGGCGAACCGTATCGCGCCCTCTACGAGGGCTTCCGGGTCGACGCCCGTCGCTTTCACAAGGTACGGCGTCCCAATCGCCCCGGCGTCAATCTTTTCCTTGGCGTAGGCGTAGGACTTGTCGTAACGGCGCATAAAGCCGAGCATGAACGTCAGGTCGGGGTGGTGCTCCACGGCGGCTTCCGCCTGCCTGCACTGCGCTACGTCCACGCCGAGCGGCTTCTCCGAAAAGACGTGCTTCCCGGCGTCCAGCGCCGCCTCAATCTGCCAGCAGTGCTCCGACGACGTTGTGACAATGGCGACGGCGTCTAAGCCCGCTTTTGCGAGCATTTCCCGATAGTCGGCGTAAGTTTCCGTGACGCCGAGCGCGGATTTGGCGTAATCCAGCTCCGCCGGGACAATCGAACAGGCGGCGGCAAGCTCCGCGTTGGGAATCTTATAGGCAAGGTTCGCGGCGTGGACTTTGCCCAGCCGCCCCAGTCCCGCGATTCCTACCCGTATCTTTTTCATAGGCGAATCCCCCTTCTTCCGGCGGGACGCGTCCCGCCCGAATCGCGGCGGATTGCGTGAAAATCTCCCATGCGTCCGCGAAACCGCCGCGCTTGCTGTAATTAAGAAACACTTTACCACGTTGTCCAAACAGGCGCAAGGGAAATTTCCCCGGCGTCCCGCAAAATCGGCGATATTCCCAAAAGCGGGCGCGAATTTGTGCGGTTCGCCAAACGCGCATTCCGCGACGCAAAATTTTTTTGCCAAACCGCGAAAAGGCGGTTGATTTTTCCGGGAAAAGATGGTAAGTTTTTAGCAAGGACGCCTCGTGTTTTCGCCCGTGTCCACGTGCACACGCGCCGCGAACCCGACGGAATGCGCGCCCTCAACGCCCCGCCCTTACGCTCGTTATGAAGGAGGCTTTCCCCATGTTTGATTCCTCTCGCGTATCCCTTGGCATTGCCCCTATCGGCTGGTGCAACGACGACATGCCCGAACTCGGCGCCGAAAACACGTTCCGGCAGATTGTCAGCGAAATGGCGCTGGCGGGCTTCACGGGTTGCGAAATCGGCAACAAGTACCCTACCGACCCCGCCGAACTTAAAAAGGAACTTGACCTGCGCGGAATGCGCATCGCAAGCCGCTGGCATTCGTCGTTCATTCTCACGCGCCCCATGGAGGAAGAGGAAAAGGACTTTATAGCGGATTTGGATTTCCTGTCGGCTGTGGGCGCGAACCGGATTAACGTAAGCGAACAGAGCTATTCCATTCAGGGCAAGACGGACACGCCCATTCTGACGGGCGGCCACAAGTACGTCATGAACGACGAGGAATGGAAACGCTTCTGCGACGGCTTGAACCGCTTAGGCAAAATCGCCGTCGAACGCGGCTTCAAGCTCTGCTTCCACCACCACATGGGCACGGTCGTGCAGACTTCCGAGGAGACCGACCGCATGATGTCCAACACCGACCCGCGCTATGTGTTCCTCTGCTACGACACGGGGCATTTCACCTTTGCCGGGGAGGACCCGCTCGCCATGCTCAAAAAGTACGTCGCCCGCGTCGGGCACGTCCACCTGAAAGACATGCGGCTCAACGTTGTGGAGGAAGCGCGGAAGAATAATTGGAGTTTCTTGCAGTCCGTGCGCAACGGCGCGTTCACCGTCCCCGGCGACGGCGACGTGGACTTTGACCCCGTGTTTAAAGTCCTTGCCGACGCCAATTACGAGGGCTGGCTGTTGGTCGAGGCGGAGCAGGACCCCGCCAAGGCGAACCCGCTGGAATACGCAATCAAGGGGCGGAAGTATATCCGCGAGCACACGGGGCTGTAAGGAGGCGCGGCATGACTTATTTCAAACCGGAAATCAAGCGCGGCTACAACGCCTATATTGACGAATCGACAAACCAAATGGGAACCATGATGAACGTGGGCTTGCTTGTCATGGAGGACGGCGACGTTTACGAGTACGAAAACCCGGAAAACGAAATCGCAATTCTGCTCTTTGAGGGCAAGGTGACGTATGAATGGGACGGCAAGACCTGCGAGGCGGAGCGCCCCGACTGCTTCCATTACGAGGCGTACTGCCTGCTGGCGAGCAAGGGCACGAAAATCACGCTGAGCGCCCACGCCCACAGCGAACTGTACTTGCAGGACACGCGCAACGACAACCAGTATGAGAGCGTCATGTATACGCCGGAGACCGTGCAGACCCAGCGGGCGGGCGCAAACGGCGAGCTCATGGGCTGTATGCGCCGCGACATCAAGACGTTCTTTGACTACGACAACGCGCCGTTTTCCAACATGGTCTTGGGCGAGGTCTTGAGCTACCCCGGAAAGTGGTCGTCGTACCCGCCCCACCACCACCCCCAGCCGGAAGTCTACTTCTATCGTTTCGACTACCCGCACGGGTTCGGCGCGGGGTTCGCAAACGGCGAAGTCTACAAGACGGAGCACAACGGCTGCGCGGTCATCAACTACGGCTTCCACTCGCAGTGCGCGGCGCCGGGCTACGCGGAGTGCTACGCGTGGGGAATCCGCCACCTGCCCGGCGACCCGTGGCGCAAGACCCGCATTGACGACGCGGAGCACGAATGGCTCTGGAAGCCCGACGCCAACGAGCATATTTTTCAGGGAAAATAACCGCAACGCAGAGGGGAGACGGATTTTATGAAGAAAATTCTTCTGTTCTCCGCCTGTCTCGCGCTGGTTCTGTCCGCGACGGCGTTCGCGGCGGAAACGGTCTCCGTGAAATTGCTCCTTCCAGACGGAACATGGTTAGAAAAAGCTGTATCCTGCCCGGAAAACGCGTCCCTATGGTACGCCGCCTACGACGCTTCCGGCAAAATGCCGGAAGCGGGGCGCGTGCCCGCGCAGGACGGCAAAGCCGCCCTTGCGCTTTCGCAGAACGCGGAGACAGTCAAGATTTTCGCGCTGGGCGCCGATTTCAAACCCTTGTTTGCCCTTACGCTGAAAGGCGGCTCGCCCTATGAGCGCGGAAAGGAACTCCTCGCAAGCGGCGACTACGCCGGGGCAATCGCCGCGTTTACGGACGCAATCGCCGCCGGCGACAACGCGCCGCTGTCGTATGTGGGGCGCGGCGACGCCTATATAGCGTTAGGGGAGGTCATGGAAAATCTGGCGGCGGCGCAGGCGGACTATGAGGCGGCGCTGGCGTTGGAGAAAACGCTTGCCGAGGCGTATTTGGGCGTCGCGGACGTTTACATCCGCCGCGCCGATTACGAACAGGCGAAAAGCGTCCTGCAAGACGCGCTCGGAAAGGCGTTGGACACAAACGGGATTGAGGCGAAAATTCAGGAAATCCTATCCGGAAATATTCAAGATTCCTCCGGCAAAACACGCCGCAGGAGCACTTATGACGCAGACGGAAATTTGCTTTGGCGGTTTGAGTTTGCCTATAACCCGCAAGGTCAAAAATCGTCCGTTACCTCTTATAATCGGGACGGCGTTGAAACTGGTCATATTGATTTTCGGTATCGTGATGATGGAAAACAACTGACCGACTATGACTACTTCGAGGACATCGATGTTGGCACCTTAGAAATGCTCCGTGTGGAAAATGAATACGATATAAGCGGGAAACTCGTTAAAGAAAGCTATTACTCCTTAGGCGGAGAATTGCTGAATTATTTCATTTCTCGGTATGATGAACGCGGTTTCTTAATCCGCGACGAGCAGTATGATTCTGAAGGAACGTTAGATTACTATTGGGTTTATCAGAATAACGCAAGCGGGTTATGGACAAAGAGAGAAAATTATACCGCAGACGGCGAAATGTTGGACTATCAAACCATGGAATATACTTCTTCCGGAGATTGGCGCGTACAGTGCGGCTACAACGACATCGGAAACGGCAACTTTGCGCTAACATGGCGCCGCGTGTGTGAATACGACGACGCGGGAAAACGCATACGCATTGTATATTATGATGGAGATGGCAATGTCTACATGGTGACGGAATACGACTAACACGCATACTGTCACGCGAAACCCTAACAAGGTTATCATAACAGGAGGGCAAACGCTATGGCTAAAAAGGTAAGGCTGGGCTTTGTGGGCGCGGGGCGCATGGGGCGCCTGCACATGGCGAACATCGTCAGCTCTATCCCGGAGGCGGAAATCGTCGCCGTGTCCGACCCCATGATGGACAAGGCGGGGGGGCGCGAGTGGTGCGCCGCCCGCGGCATTACGAACGTTTTCACCGACGAGGCGAACGTCATCGACAACCCCGACGTGGACGCGGTTTTCGTCTGCACGACGACGCCTTTGCACGCGCCCACGTCGCTGAAAGCCGTGAAGGCGGGCAAGCATACGTTCTGCGAAAAGCCCATCAGTTACGACGTAGACGAAATCAAGGAACTGATGAAGGCTATCGACGAGGCGGGCGTGAAGTTCATGCCGGGCTTCAACCGCCGCTTCGACCGCAACCACAAAGCCGTCGCCGACGCCGTGAAGAGCGGCGCGATTGGCGCCCCGCACATCGTCACGGTGTCCTCCCGCGACCCGGAGCCGCCCACGATTGACTATGTAAAGGTGTCCGGCGGGCTGTTCTACGACATGATGATTCACGACTTCGACATGGTGCGCTATGTGACGGGCTCGGAGGCGGTGGAGATTTCCGCCGTGGGCGCGTGCCTCGTCAACCCGAAACTGCAAGAGCAGTCTGGCATTTTCGACGTGGACACGGCGGTTGTCACGATGAAAATGGCGAACGGTTGCATTGCCACGATTAACAACTCCCGCCAAGCCGTCTACGGCTACGACCAGCGGGTGGAGGCTTTCGGCTCCAAGGGCGTGGCGCAGGACGGAAACGAGCTCCTCAACAACGCTTCCGTGATGACAGTAGACGGTTGCCGCACGGAGCGCCCGCTGTGGTTCTTCTTGGAGCGCTACACGCAGGCATTCATTGACGAGGCGCGGGCGTTCGTGGACGCCGTCGCCAACGATACGCCCGTGCCGTGCAACGTCATTGACGGGCTCATGCCCGTGCTGATGGCGAAAGCCGCCACGGAATCGTGCAAGGCGGGCGGCGCGTTCGTCAAGGTGGATACGGTTTAAGCCGTTTGCCGCCCTCCCCCGGATTCGCCGGGGGAGGTTTTTTTCGTCAGCCGGCGAACCACTGCGTCCAGTAGTCGCCGCCCGCGGCGTACCCCACGCCAATGCGCGTGTAGGAGGCGTTGAGGATGTTGGCGCGGTGCCCTTCCGAGTTCATCCACGCCGACACGACCTTTTCGGGCGTCGCGTAGCCGTAGGCGATGTTCTCCCCGGCGGCGCGGTAGGAGATTCCGAGGGACTTCATCATCTGGAACGGCGAGCCGTAAGTAGGGCTCTCATGGGAGAAGTAGCGGTTGTCGCGCATGTCCCGCGACTTCAAGCGCGCCCCGTCGGACAGTTGCGCGTCGGCGGCGAGCGCGGCGAGCCCGTATTTGGCGCGTTCGGCGTTGGTCAGCCGCACGACTTCCAGCTCATACGCCGACATGCCGGCGCTTGACGGCGCGGGCGCGTTTTGCGCGGGCGTATTCGCAGGCGCATTGGGCGCGGGGCTGTCCGTATTGGCGGGGGCGTCGGGGACAGCGGGCGCGGGCGTGTTGGGGGCGCCGGGCGCGGGCGCGTCCGGGCAGAGGAAGCCGGGCAGTTTCCAACCGCCCCGCGCCCCCGGACAGTAGCGGGCTATCCGCCATTGCCCGCCGTCCGGGACGGCGGCGCAACTTCCGGCGGCTTGCGCCGGGACGGTCAGCAGGACAAGAAGCGCCAGCAGGGGCAAAAGTTTCGCTTTTTTCATGTCATCCTCCAAACCAGTAAGGCTTTAGGAATCCTTGCAAGGAATGGATAGATTGTAACCGTTTTGTAACCGGATTGCAAATGTAATGTTTTCCAGCGCGGCGCCGTAAAAAAAGCGGAGCGCGAACCCCTGTTCCGGCGTCCGCGCCCCCGCGCATATGAGTTCATGCGAAATACGGATATAATCGGGATTTGAATTAGAGTTATCCAACATAAATAGTTCTAACCGAATCCGATTTACCGCTTCCTTTTAGATATAACGTGACACCGCCTGTAGAGCCATCTGATGACCTGATTTCAATGGAACCATAGCAATAACCATCTTTGGCTCTCTCCCAGCATACGCTAAAGTTACGTACCTCAATAGGACAAGGGTCTTTGTCGTCCCAATTCCAAGTGTCATAGGTAGCTTTGTCAATGCCATCTCCTTTAAGTCGAAAATCGACTTTTTTCCATGAAGACGACACAGCTATCATACCGGATTCAGAACGGTATTTTCCTTTTCCAGTATCATCAACCTGCAACTTCCATCGCCAATACGCCTGAGTCGGGATTACCAGAATCGATGAGAGTATCATCACAAACAGCAGAGCCGCCGAACGTTTTGCGAGTTTCTTCATGTCATAAGTCCTCCTTTCCTGCCAGTTTCGGATACTTCCGACGGGGGCGCCCTGCGGGGCGTAAAGGAGCGCCCCGCAAGTCCCGCCGGAAGCATAAAAGGCGGCGTTGAGTTCGGAACCCAACACCGCCCTGAATAAAATCAACGGCGAAACACGACTTTTCAGCCCGTCCCGCTTGTAAAAACGCGGAAAACGGGTATAATACGCCGTGGCGCAATCTTTAAATTGCCGTGTTGAGTGCCTTTTTTCAACCATTCACTCTTCATGAGACCGTGCGGTGTGGGGACACTTCACGGTCTGCCGCTTTTATGCTTCTCTTGTATTGTACCAGACCTTTCCGCGTTTGGCAAGCCCTTTCTAAAAAAAAATTTTAACCTATGCGGGCGGGGCGCAACCCCTCCCCCTGTCCCCCTCCCCAAAGGGGCGGGGGAACGGCTTCCGGCGCGTTTGCGCATTTCGCGCCTGACCTTTCGCGCCCGGTTCTCCCCCTTTGGGGGAGATGTCGCGCAGCGACAGAGGGGGGGCTTTCAACCGCACAGGTTGAAAAATTTTTGGCGTCGGCATAATTCGCCCCTTCCGTCGCGGCGCAACGGAGGGGGCGGAAAGTTTTACGCATACTTTTGCACAAAAAGCGGCGTTTTTCAAGCGCGTTTCGTGAACGAACTGTAAATTCTGAAAAAATTGCGAAAGCGTGTTGCATTCTCAAAAAAAAGCGTCTATAATAGGCGGGCGGCGGGGATTCGCCCTGTTTTTCCATATTTTCCCGCCCTGAAACGAGGTGAAAGCCGCTTGATTCGCTTGAAAGACGTGGAGCTTGTATATGAGAACGGCACGAAAGCCATACAGGGCATTACGCTGACGATAGAGGACGGGGAGTTCGTGTTTCTGGTGGGGCCCTCCGGCTCCGGCAAATCCACCATTGTCAAACTGCTCACGGGCGAAATCCTGCCGACGTTCGGGCGCGTGATGATTAACGGCTTTTCCATTATGAATATCAAAGACCGCCAAATCCCGCTCATGCGCCGGACGCTCGGCGTCGTCTATCAGGACTTCCGGCTGATTGAGAAAAAGACCGTCTACGACAACCTGTCCTTTGTCATGCGGGCGGTGGGCGCAAGCCCAAGGGAGATAAAGGAACGCATTCCGCGTGTGCTGCACCTGCTTGACCTTGACGACAAGGCGCAATGCCGCCCGCCGGAACTGTCCGGAGGGGAGCAGCAGCGGGCGGCGATTGCGCGGGCGCTGGTCAACAACCCCTCCACGGTTATCGCCGACGAGCCGACCGGAAACCTTGACCCCGACCGCTCCGTGGAGCTTATGCGCCTGCTGGTCAAAATCAACCAGATGGGCACGACGGTTGTCGTAGTGACCCACGCCCGCGAACTCGTGAACCGTTTCGGCAAGCGCGTCGTGACGCTCGACGAGGGGCTTGTGACGCACGACGCGGTGGGGCGTTATGTGGGGGGGCGCCGCTATGGGTAAGCACGATTTCTCCTACTTTTTCCAAGAGGGCTTGAAGAACATGGCGAGCCACCGCCTGATGAGCTTTACGGCCATCAGCATGACGGTGGGTTGTCTGCTCATTATGGGCACGTTCACGCTTGTGGCGGTCAACACGGCGCTGAACCTCTCCGCGCTGGCGAACTCCAACGAAATTGTGGCGTATGTCGACGAGGCTTGGACGCCCGAACAGGCGAGGGCTCTGGAAAAACAGCTCCTGAAAGTCCCGAACGTCACGGCGGCGCGGTACATCAGCAAGGAAGAGGCGTTGCAGGCCTACACGGAGCAGAATCCGGAAGAGGAACTCTTTCAAGATTTAGACCCCGGCATTTTCCGCGACCGCTACGCCTTGACGATTGAAAACCTTGAGCAAATCGCCTACACCGTGGGGCAGGTGGAGCGCGTGCCGGGCGTCGTGAAGGTCAACTACTACGAGGAAATGGCGAGCGGCATTGTGACGGTTCGCAACGTGGCGGCGATTGTGAGCGCGGCGTTGATTGGCGTCTTGTTCGTCGTGTCCACGTTCATTATCTCGAACACCATCCGCCTGACGACCTACGACCGCCGCGAGGAAATCGCCATTATGAAGATTGTCGGCGCCACGAACGGCTTTATCCGCTGGCCTTTCGTATACGAGGGCTTTTTAATGGGCGTCGTCGCGGCGGGTATCGCGTTCCTGTTGCAATGGGGGCTGTACGCGGCGGTGACGGACGCTATCGCGGGCAACGACGCGCAACGGTTGTTTTCGATTCTGCCCTTTTCGCGTATCTGGGCGCCCGTGCTGGGCAGTTTCTTCGGCGCGGGCATGGCCGTCGGAATCGGCGGAAGTTTGACCGCTATCCGGCGTTTTTTGGAAGTTTAATTCGGTCGTTTGACCGTTATTTATAAGGAAAAAGGTGGATGCACGGAATGAAGCAAGGAAAACGGGCTTTTCAGTCGGTTTCGTCGGCTCTGCTGGCGGTACTGTTGGTTACGGCGGCGGCGGTTCCGCCCCGCGCCGTGACGCGGGAGGAAATAGACGCGCTTATGGCGGAGGCGGACGGCGTGCAGGAACAGCAAGCCGCGCTGGAGGCGCAAATCAGCGAATACTCCTACGAAATCGGGCGGACGCTGGAACAGAAAGCCGCGCTTGACGCGCAAATCGCGGAGCTTGAAGGGGAAGTGGCGCGGCTGGAGGCGCAAATCGCCGACTGCCAAGCGCGCATTGAGGAGACGGAACGCCAACTCGGCGACGCGAGGGAGCGCGAAACGGAAAAGTACGAGCAGTTCCGCCAGCGCGTCCGGGCGATGGAGGAAGAGGGGCGCATGAATTACTGGATGATTCTTTTCCGCGCCACCAGTTTTGTCGATTTCCTGACGCGCCTTGATTTCGTCACGGAGATTATGGAGAGCGACCGGCGGGTCATGGACGAACTGCGGGCGCTGCAAGCGGAAATCGCGGGGAAACAGCGCGAATTGGAAGCGGAGCGTTTGGAACTGGAAACGGCGAGCGCGGAATGCCTGTCCAAGAAAGCCGAACTGGACGCCCGGCGCGAAGCCGCCAACCAGTTAATCATAGAACTGGAAGCGAGCCGCACGGAAGCCGAATCCGACCGGGATATTCTCGTTGAGGAAGCGGAGAGAATCCAAGCGGAGATTTTGCGGCTGTCGGAACAACTGGCGCGTGAGGAGGAAGAAGCGCGTATCCGCGCCGAAGAGGAGGCGGCGGAAGCGTACCGGGCATTGCGGGAGCAAATGTCCGTCGAGCTTGACGACTTTGTGTTTTCGGAAGGCGGCGGCGGGTATATCTGGCCTGTCAACAGCCGCCGGGTTACGTCTCCTTTTGGAAACCGGACATCTCCGGGCGGAATCGGCTCCACCAACCACAAGGGCATTGACATCGGCGGCGTGGGGTACGGGACGCCCGTGCACGCGGCAAAAGCCGGAACCGTCATTATTTCGCAGTATTCCAACTCTTACGGCAATTTTGTCGTAGTCTCCCACGGGAGCGGGAATACCACGCTGTACGCGCACATGAGTTCGCGCTTAGTAGAGGCGGGACAGGCGGTGTCGCAGGGCGACATTCTCGGCCTGACGGGCTCCACGGGGCATTCCACCGGGCCGCACTTGCACTTTGAGATTACGGTCAACGGCACAAGAATCAACCCGTTGATTTATCTATTTCAACCCACATAATAATTGGGAATCTAAGTCGCTTCTGGAAAACAATCATTATGACACACTGAAAAGCATTTAGCCTTTTCAGCGCAAACTTTCCCCCTTTCTCCATGTAGAATTGTAAACGCTGTTTCTAAAATAGTCAATCCTTATTCGTAACAATGTTTTGGATTGCTATAAGCGACATGGGCGCGGGCGCGGCGTAATCGGCGGGGAAAGCGTATCGGCGCACAGTCCGGGCGCGAAGCCCCGAATTGTGCGCCGATGTCGTAAGGAAGGGGAAAATCGAATGTCGGAACGCGTTCTAAAGGTTCTGGAAAGCGCGGAGAGGTGCGGGAAGCGTTGGGAAGCGCGTTTCCGCACGGCGGCGAAAAAATACAAGGAAATGTTTTTAGCCGCCCTTTGCGCCGGGTTCGCCGCCTACGGCTTTGTTATGCTCAACATCCTGAACAATCAGGACAACATTTCCAACACGCCGGGGGGGTACGGCGCGGGCACGGCGTCGGGGCGCTGGTTTCTCGAAATTTTGGCGGAGCTTACGCGGAAAATCTGGGGCGTGAACACCCTGCCGCTGTTCAACGGCTTGCTGTCCGTCGCATTCGTCGCGCTGGCGGCCTGCCTGACGGTTTCCGTACTGGAAATCAAGTCCCGCCCGTTTTCCATCCTAATCGCCCTGCTGTTCGTCGCGTTTCCGAGCCTCGCCATGACCATGCTCTTCATGTTCACGGTCGGCTATTACGCCTTCTCGCTCCTGCTGGCGCTCTGCGGCGTCTATGCGGCGAAAAACTTCCGGGGGCTTGCGGGAATCCTGTCGGGCGCGGTCTGCCTCGCGCTGTCGCTGGGGATTTATCAGGCGTATTTGCCGATTGCGGCGGCGTTGTTCCTGTTAATTCTCTTACGGCGCGGGTTTTCGGAAAAAGAGCTGTCGGGCAGAGATTTTTTCCTGCAAGGCGTCCGCTTTTTAGCGGTTTTAGCGCTGGGACTGGCTTTCTATATGGCCGTCCTGCGCCTGATGTTGCGTTTCGCCGGAGAGGATTTGAATACCTATCAGGGCATTGACCAAATGGGGGCGGTCTCCCTGCCCGAACTGCCCGCGATGTTCGCGGAGGCTTACAAAAAATTTTTCGCGTTGCCTTTTACAGAGGAATACGCAATCAACGACCCGCCCGTCGTCCGCTTTGCGTTCCTGTGCTCCATGATACTGTCCGCGATACTGTTCGTATGGCTGGAACTGCGCGTGAAAGCGGACAAGGCGGCAAAGGCGCTCAACGCCGCGTATTTCGCGCTGTTCCCGGCGGCGGCGTTCGGCATTGTGATAATGTGCTACCATAGCAGTATTTTCGGGCGCATGGCATACGGGGCGGTTACGGCGTTTTTCCTGCCGCTGGTTCTGCTGGAAGTCGCCGAGGGCAACGGCGGCGCGGCGGCGCGGATTCTGCGCAACGGCGCGGCGTCCCTCCTGTCCGCACTGCTCTTTCTGGCTTCCGTCAGCTATGTCCGGCAGTCGAACGAAAACTATATGGTTCTCGACTACACCAACCGCCAGACGGAAAACTATTTCGCCTCCATGGTCACGCGTATCCGCATGGTGCCGGGGTATCGGCAAGACCTCTTCCTCGCCTTCATCGGCGACGACATTGACGACCGGGCGTTTTCCAACGAAGTCTACCGCCGCAGCGCCTACATTTACGGCGGCTATACGGACGAATCCAACTATAAGAAAGCCGGGAAAAGCTATATGTCAAATTACATGGGCTTTCGCCAGCCTATGGCGTCGGACGCGCAAGCGTCGGAACTCGCCGCGACGGACGCCGTCCGCGCCATGCCCTGCTATCCCGACGACGGCTCCATAAGGGTTATCGGGGATTATGTCGTCGTGAAGCTGGAAAACGCGGGTTAGAGCATGGGAAAGCGCTGGTCGTGATGTCGGCGGAGGGCGTCGGCGGCGGCGTCAATGTCGGCGCGGGAGGTTTCATAGCCGAAGCTCAGCCGAATGACGCTTTCCCGGACGCGTTTCGGAAGGTTCAGCGCCTTTACGACGTGGCTGGGCTTTCCCTTATGGCAAGCAGACCCGGCGGAAACGCAAACCCCTTGCGCCGACAGGTCGTTTACGATGTTCTGACTTGGCCAGCCCGTCAAAGCGGCGGCGAGGATATGCGGCGCGAAGTCGCGGTTAGGGCTGATGATTTGCAAATCCGGGATTTCCGACAGCTTTTCGACGGCATAGGCGCGGATGTCCGCCATATGCGCAATCGCGCCGGACAAGTTCGCCGTGCGCAGTTCCGCCGCTTTGGCGAATCCGGCGATTTGCGCGGTGGCCTCCGTGCCGGAACGCAAGCCGCTTTCCTGTCCGCCCCCCGGCAAGAGCGGACGCGGATTTTTGACGCGCTCCCCGATATAAAGCACCCCGATTCCTTTCGGCCCGCCGATTTTGTGCGCGGAAACCGTCACGAAATCCGCGCCGGATGTCCGGGCGGAGAACGGGACTTTTAGAAACCCCTGCACGGCGTCGGTATGCAACAGGGTTTCGGGATTCCTTTCGCGCAAGCCTTGCGCGATTTCCTCTACCGGGTAACGGTTTCCCAACTCGTTATTCACGAGCATGACGGAGACAAGCGCGGTGTCGGGGCGCACGGCGGAAAGCACGGCGTCGGCGGCTATGGAGCCGTCCGGACGTGGGGGAACGCAGCTGATTTCGTAGCCTTCTTCCCTCATCTGCTTACAGCTTTCCAATACGGCGCTGTGCTCGACGGCGGTCGTGACGATATGGCGCCCAAGACGGCGGTTATGCCAACAGGCGGCGCGTACCGCCCACGCGTCGCCCTCCGTGCCGCAGGACGTGAAAAACAGGCGTCCGGGCGGGCAGTCCAGAGCCGCCGCGACGGTCTCCCGCCATTGTTTGACCTGCGCGCCCATGTCCAATCCGGCTTTGTACTGCGCGCTAGGGTTGGCGTACTGGTTCAGCAGAACGTTACACATCGTATCGGCGACGGCTTGCGGTATCGGCGTCGTGGCGGCGTGGTCAAGGTAAATCACAGACGGTCAAGCCTCCTTCCTTGACAGGGATTAGATTTTATCGGTCAGGAGCGGCTTCACGCACCTGTAAATTTCGCTGGGGGCGCTGTTGTCCGCGCCTTCGTGAAACGCCCGCACAAGTTCGCCGTTTACGCCCTGTTTCGTCTTGCAACGCCGGATAATGTCCGAGATAAGGGGAATATGCGCCTTGTATTTTTCCGGAAGCAGATTTTTTAACTGCGCCCTCAGGCTTTCCGGAGATTTCAGGAACATTTCTTTTGTAAGCGCGGAAAATTCGGAGATGGACGGGAGCATAGAGACGGTGACGTTTTGGCGGCTCCAGTAATCGGAAATCACGGAGTAATCTTGGTCTCCGGAAACGATGTAATAGGCGGCGAGGTGTTGCGCGTTCTGGCAAATCAGGTAGCCAAGATAAGTGCAAAGCTGGAAATCCAGCGCGTTTTTGCCGCCTGTCGGGACTTTCTGGAAGGAAATCTCCGCCTTGGATTCGTTCAGCCTGCGGTGCATTCCAAATGTTATCGTTTCCGCCTTCTCCGAATAAAAAATAATCACTTTGTCTTCTTCGGAGAGTCCGGAAATGCCGTTCAGACCGTTGGCATGGACATTTTCATAGTCTACAAGGAAAAAATTCATGCTTCGCCTTTCTTCCGTAAAATTCAAATGCTGACAAAGCCCTATTATACCCATGGAAAACAAAAAAGCAAGGAGAATTTATGCGAGTGGCAATTTACACCTTGGGGTGCAAGGTAAACCAATACGAGACGCAGGCGATAGAGAAGCTCTTGCGGGAGCGCGGGCATACCGTCACGAGTTTTTCAGAGGACGCCGACGCCTACGTTATCAATACCTGTTCCGTGACGGCGGCCAGCGGGCAGAAGTCCCGGCAGGCTGTGCGGCGCGTGCAAAGGGAACATCCGGGCGCGGTCGCGGCGGTGTGCGGCTGTTACGCGCAAACGTCGCCAGAAGAGGCGCGGGCGCTGGGCGCGGACGTGCTCTCCGGCACGGGCGACCGCGCCGGATTCGTCGCGCTGTTGGAACAGGCGGTCGAACGCCGCCAAAAGTCGGAGGCGCTGGACGACGCCCGCCAACGCCGGGAATTTGAGCTGTTGCCCGCCGGGGGGATGTCGGGGCGCACAAGAGCCATGCTGAAAGTCGAGGACGGGTGCGACAATTTCTGCTCCTACTGCGTCATCCCCTACGCCCGCGGGCCCGTGCGGTCGGAGCCGTTGCCGGACGCCGTGCGGCAGGCGCGGGAACTGGCGGCGGAAGGCGTCAAGGAAATTGTCGTGACGGGCATTGAGATTTCGTCATGGGGGCGCGACTTGCGCGACGGGCAAACCTTAACAGACTTGGCGGAGGCGGTTTGCGGCGCGGTTCCGGGCGTGCGGATACGCCTCGGAAGCCTTGAGCCGCGCACGGTCACGGCGGACTTTTGCCGCCGCCTGTCGGACTTGCCGAACCTCTGCCCGCAGTTCCACTTGTCGTTGCAAAGCGGTTGCGACGAAACCTTGAAGCGTATGCGGCGGCGCTACGACACGGCGCGTTATCTGGAATCCGCCGGACTGTTGCGCGAATACTTTGACCGCCCCGCGATTACAACGGACTTAATCGCGGGCTTTCCCGGCGAAACCGACGCCGAATTTTCGCAGACGCTGGATTTTATCAGAAAGTGCGCGTTCGCCCGTATGCACATTTTCCCGTACTCGCCGCGTCCGGGCGCTCCGGCGGCGGAAATGCCGCAAGTCCCGAAAGCGGTCAAGGAGGAACGGGCGGCGCGGGCGGCGGCGGTCGCGTCGGAAATGAGGGCGGCGTACTTGGCGGGCTGTGTCGGCGGACGCTACGACGTTCTGTTTGAACAGGGGCGCGGCGGCGTATTCCATGGACACGCGCCGAACTACGCGGACGTGTACGCGCACGGCGAAAATTTGCGGAACGAAGTCCGCGCCGTGCGGATTCTGTCCGGCGACGGCGCGGCGCTGTACGGGGAAATCGAGTAAAACGCCGAGCGGGGCTGGCGCGACGCCAGCCCCGTTCGACGTTTGGAAGATTGGATGAAAAGAAGTTCTTGTCTCTTGCAAGGGTAAATATAGCGGAAGAATGTTAAGGAACAAGGCGCAAAATATTAAAAAAGTCTTAACTTTTTCCGCCGGGATTTCCTGACTTTTCCAAACAACGCCCGCACGGGCGGGAGAGCCTGCGCGGGCGGGTTTTGCCGATTGGGCGGAAGCGGAGCGGGAATCAGTAGGCGCGGGCTTGGGCGCGATGTTCGAGCACGTCCTTGGCGGCGTCAAGGACGCTCTGCTTGACGGAAGTCGTGGCAATGCCCACGTTCCACCAAGATTCGTAGCCGTCCGTCATGGTCTTGGGAATGACTTTCAGGTCAAACAGACAGGTTTCCGTCTGCTTCTTGGCGTCGTTGAGCGCGTCCACGAGTTCTTCCACCGTGCGGCATGTATAGGTTTTGAGCCCGTAGCCCTCGCCGATTTTCGCGTAGTCCACCGGAATCAGGTCGCCCGTGGGCTTCTTGCCGTCCGTGTAACGGAACTCTGTCGCAATGCTCCCGATTCCGTGCGTCATCTCAAGGTTGTTGATACAGCCGAAGCCGCAGTTGTCGAAAATCAGGATGTTGACTTTCTTCCGCTCCTGCCGGATGGTCATAATCTCGCTGTGGAGCATTTGGAAACTGGAGTCGCCGACGACGCAGTAAACCTCGTTATCCGGCTCGGCGAACTTCACGCCCAGCGTCGCCGCGACTTCATAGCCCATGCAGGAATAGCCGTATTCGGCGTGGTACCCGCCGCGCTTGTCGGTTTTCCACATCCGTTGCATACAACTCGGCAGGGAGCCGCCCGCCGTGATGATGGTCGCGTCAGGGTCAATCGTGGCGTTGATAGCGGCAAGGGCGGCGGTCTGCGTCAATTCGCCTCCGGTGAGCTTCACGAACTCCGGCACGGTGCGCGGGTCGCGGGCCTTGATAATCGGCTCGAAGCCTTCCCCGGTATAGCGGATTCCGCCCAGCCGCGCCAATTCTTCATCCCACGCCGCTTTTGCGTCCGTGATTTCGTTCTGGTAGGCGGACTTGTAGCCTTTAAGTTTCTTGGAGAGGGCTTCCAGCGTGGCTTTGGCGTCGCCGACAGCCTTTACCGCGTCCATCTTGTAGGCGTGGTAGCGGCAGTTGTTAATCGTGACGACTTTCGCGCCCTCGCGCCGGAAGAGCCATTTGGAGCTTGTCGTGAAGTCGGAAAGGCGCGTTCCGACGGCAATCACCACGTCGGCGTCCTTGGCGATAACGTTGGAGGCCAGCGTGCCCGTGACGCCGATACCGCCCAGACAGTACGGGTGGCTCGACTTGCAGGCGCTCTTGCCCGCTTGGCTCTCGCCGAACGGAATGCCGAACTCCTCGCAGAAGTTTTCGACGGTCTCGCCCGCGCCGGAATACTTCACGCCGCCGCCCACGATGAGAATCGGCTTTTTCGCGGCGCGGATAATCGCGGCGACATCCTCCAATTCTTCCTCCACGGCGACGGGGCGCGTAATGCGGTGCACGCGCTTATTGAAGAAGTCCTCCGGGAAGTCCCACGACTCGCCTTCCACGTCCTGCGGTAACGCAATGCAGACGGCGCCGGTCTCGGCGGGGTCGGTCAGCACGCGCATGGCGTTAATCAACGCCGTCATGACCATTTCCGGGCGGAGAATCCTGTCCCAGTATTTGCATACGGGCTTGAAAGCGTCGTTCGTCGTCGTGGCAAGGCTGTTGCTCTGCTCCAACTGCTGAAGCACGGGGTCGGGCTGGCGGGAGGCGAAAGTATCCGCCGGGAACACGAGCAACGGAATATTGTTGACGGTGGCGGTGGCGCAGGCGACAACCATATTGGCGGCGCCGGGGCCCACGGAGGACGCGCAGGCAATGATGCGTTTCCGGTTGTTCTGCTTGGCGAACGCCGTGGCGACATGGCACATCCCCTGTTCGTTGCGTCCCTGCATGACGCGCAGGCTTCCGGGGTTGGTGTCGAGCGCCTCGCCCAGCCCGACGGCGATACCGTGCCCAAAGATGGTAAAGAAGCCTTCCACGAATTTCGTCTCTTCCCCGTCCATGGAGACATACTGGTTGTCAAGGAAGCGGACAATAGCCTGTGCGGTAGTCATTCTGACGGTTTTTTTCATACTGCGTTCCCCCCTGAAATTTTGGCGGCGCGGCGCCGTGTTTCCGCGACGGGCGCGGGGATAAAGTTTCGCAATCCCCGCCTTTTCGTGATGTTCACGTGCACATATTTTGTTTATTGTATCACGATATTTGAACGCTTTCAAGGAGAACTTGTAATTTTCGGCATTTTCTCTTAATTCGCAAAAAAAGGGAACAGACTTTATGCAATTTGACAACCCCGCCATTGATGGCGGGTCTGCGTCGGTCTCCGAATCACATCCTCTGGGAATTTCCGCTTGGCTCTTGCGCGGTCAGGAGGGAATCGCATAGTTCGCGGCGGCGCGTGTCGTAGAACTCCACGTATTTGAGCGAATACAAATCGCTTACAATATACTGGTCGCGCCCAGACTGGTAGATGGCAAGGTAATCGTTGCCCACGTCGTACAGAATCCCCTCCCATGACACGGTTGTCTGCGTGCCTATCAGGAACGTGGCGACGACGTAATTGCCCACGTTGCGCAGGAGCAGGGATTTCATCGACCCGCGATACACTTCCTCCATAGTCGTGGGAGATTCTATTACGTCGTTGGGCAGATGGTTTTCAATGTTCGGCCAGATTTGCCCCGTTTCCTCTCCGTTCATGGTTTGCGAATTGCGGTTTGCGCGCTCTTCCTCGTGGTACTCCCCCTGTCCGCCTCCGCCGTTGGCGCCGCTGTTGGCGTCCCATACCGACAGCGCGTCGGCGCCGCCTGCCAGCCAGTCGCCGTTGTTTTGCCGGGCGCCCTCCGCGCCGGACTGTTGCCCGCGCTCCGCGCCCCCGGACTGTTGCCCGGTCTCCCGCCAGTCGCGCTCCATGCCGCCAAGCCCCGTTTCGGACGCGGCGCGGCTGTCGCCCGACGGCGGCTTTACTTCCGAACTCCAGTCTGCGCGGCTGTTTGACTGCCTGTGGTAAGTAGATTGGCTTTTCATATCAACGCCTCTTTCTCAAAAAAATTCAGGTTCGATAATACGCGTTTGTGGGATTATAAAAGCAGTGGTCGCCGATACGCGTCTGCCAGTAGCCCACGTCCGACGGGAAAAAGGAGCGGCAGGTCGGGCCGTAGGGGTTGTAAAACCACATAGATTCCGCCACGACGGGCAGTCGGTTGCCCGCAATCGCCCAGTCGGCGATGTCGTAGTGTATCTGTTGCGGCCTCATGTTGTAGATGTTCTGCGGGTTGTACACGCCGCCCTCCGTTTCGCTGGCGCAGACAAACTGGTAAGGCTGGAAAATGATGTTGCGAATGCTCCCCCGCCCCGTGCGGGCGTACTCGCCGCCTCTGGCGTTGACGCGGTTCATCACGACGCCCGCAACCGCCTTCATGCCGTTCTCGCCCTCTCCGCCCGCCTCGCACTGTATCAGACGCGCCAACAGCTCACGGTCGGAATAGCTCATCCCGTATCCCTCCTTTCGCTTTCCCATTCTATGCGGGCAGTATAAAAGGCGTGTTCCGCCTCATTGCGCGGAACGCGCCCGACAGGGTTATTGAGCGTTTTGCAGGATTCCGCCGCCGTAGGGCGCCGCTTCCAGACGGATGAAGAATCCTTGCGGATGGTTGCAGACGGGGCAGGCTTTCGGGGCTTCCGTGCCCTGTAGGATGTGCCCGCAGTTCAGGCACATCCAGCCGCATTCCGCCTCCGAAACGTAAAGCTGCCCGCGTTCGAGCAGTTCCGCGTACCGGGCGAAGCGGTTGCCGTGGGACTGTTCGACGGCGGCGATACGCTCGAAGGAATCTGCGATTTCCGGGTAGCCCTCCTCGCGGGCAACCTTGGCGAAATCGGGGTATATCGGCGCGGCCTCCCGGAACTCGCCGTCCCGCGCCATGCGCAACAGGTCTAAAACGTCGTTGCTGAAGCACACGGGGAAATCTCCGTCGATATGAACCTGACGCCCCGCGACGGCTTTCATATGGTTGTAAAAAACGTGGGCGTGCGCCTGCTCCTGATTGGCGGTGAAGGTGAAAACGGCGTCAATAACGTGGAAGCCCTGCTTTCGGCAGAGCGCGGCGGCGAACGCGTAGCGGTTGCGGGCTTGGCTCTCCCCGGCGAACGCCAGCATGAGATTTTTCAAGGTTCCGCTTTCGGGAAACGTCGTATCCATTGGGAAGCCTCCTGTCATGGGGCGCGAAAACCGTCCGCGCCGCCGGAATCAGGAAAAGTTTTCCCTGTCCGGGCGGACTTTATGCGCGGAATCGCGCAAAAGCGCCGCCTTGCGTATCAAAAAAGCCCTCCCCTGCGAATCCGGGGGAGGGCGGCTCGTTGAGAAATCCAGAAATCAACCGTTTACGCCGTAAGCGGTACGGCGCAAAGTAACGCGCCGGGGAATCAGTTCCCCGGCATGTCTTGCGGGACAGGTTTTCGTCCAATGTTAGGAATGCCGCGCTTGCTTAAAGTTTTAAGTCAGAATGGCGAACGCCTCGAAAGGATTCAGCGTCAAGCGGGACGAAGCGAGCCTGTCGAGCAGGTTTTCCCCGCCGTTGGAAATGAGAACGCGCCCCGCGCTCAAATCCGAATCAAGCGCGACGGTTTCCGCGTCCCCGCTGAAATTGCATACCACCGTCAGCCGCTGTCCGCCAAGGCTCCGCTCATAGGCGAATACTTTCCCGTTGCCCGCGTCCAGAAACCGGATGCCCCCGTCCGCAATCACGGGGTAGTCCTTGCGCAGTTTCGCCAGTTTGCGGTAATAGTTCAGGATGGAATCGGGGTCTTGCTCCTCCGCCTCGACGTTGATAGACTGGTAATTATCGGGGCTTTCCAGCCACGGCTTGCCGTCGGTGAATCCGACGCCGGGCTTTGCGCTCCACTGCATGGGCGTGCGGGCGTTGTCGCGGGAACGCTGGCGCAGGACTTCCAGCGCGTCCGCCTCGGAGACGCCGCGCTCCAAGAGTATCTTGTAGTAGTTGACGCTCTCCACGTCGTTGTACTGCTCAATGCTCGTATAATGCGCGTTGGTCATGCCGAGTTCCTCGCCCTGATAGATGTAGGGGGTGCCGCGCAGAAGGTGGATAAACGTGCCCAGCATTTTCGCCGACTGCTTCCAGT
This sequence comes from Oscillibacter sp., assembly GCA_017527365.1. Classification (GTDB taxonomy): domain Bacteria; phylum Bacillota; class Clostridia; order Oscillospirales; family Oscillospiraceae; genus Oscillibacter. The sequence continues at coordinate 4,678 of JAFXQD010000047.1, read as the reverse complement.
AGGCGCCCTCGTCGCCGAAGCGGGAGACAACGCGGGGCTGGTCGTGGTTGCACCAGAACACGGCGCACCATCCGCCGCGTTGGGACATCGTTTCCTGCCACTCTTGGAAAAGCTGGCGCAAACGGGCTAAATCCGGCTCCATGAGCGCCCACTTGTCGCCGTTCTTGTAGTCCACCTTGAGATGATGAAAGTTGAAGCACATGGCAAGTTCGCGGCTTTCGGGATGGGAATACTTAACGCAGTTTTCCAGCGTCGTGGACGCCATTTCCCCGACCGTTATCATATTTTCAATTCCGGTCTCCGTGACCATTTCCCGGATGAACTCATGGATACGGTGTCCGTCCTTGCAATAGCTTGTGCCGCTGCCGGGGCCGCAGTCCTCCAGACGGGCGGGCTTGGAAATAAGGTTCAGCACGTCGAAACGGAAGCCCTTGACGCCCTTGCCCTTCCAGAAGCGGATGACGTTTTTCAACGCCTCCCGGACTTTCGGGTTTTCCCAGTTTAAATCGGGCTGGGACTTGTCGAACAGGTGCAGGTACCACTTATCCAGCGCGGGGACGTACTCCCAAGCGGGCGTCCCGAAACTCGCCGTCCAGTCGAGCGGGGGGCCGCCGTTTACGCCGTCGCGGAAGATGTAGTAGTCCATATACTCCGGGTCGCCCGTCAGGGCTTTTTTGAACCATTCGTGGTTCCAAGAGGTGTGATTAAACACCATGTCGAACATGAAGCCCATGCCCAGCGCGTCGGCCTCGGCAATCATGGCTTCGCAGTCCGCCATTGTGCCGAACATGGGATTGACGGCGCAGTAGTCCGCCACGTCGTAGCCGTTATCGAACATGGGGGACGGGTAGAAGGGCGTCACCCAAATGTAATCTACGCCCAAGCTCTTAATATAGGGCAGTTTGGAGCGGATTCCATTCAAGTCGCCGATTCCGTCGCCGTTGCTGTCGCAGAACGACTTGACGTAAATCTGATAGACTACGCTGTTTTTATTCTCCATTGCAAATCCTCCCATATTTAGGACAGGGGGAAACGCCGTTCCCCCCGTCCAAAGCGTGCCGAAATAAATCGGAATCCGCTTGCGTCACTCCGCGTGTCCGATAACGTCGCTTCCGGCTTGCGCGTCCTTCCCGGCGTCGAACTGGAACTTGTCGTAGCCGCCGTCGTCCGTGACCACCATCATGGTAATGAGCGGGTGCCCGGCGGCTCTGATTTTCACGGGGTCGAACGTGATTAACTGGTCTCCCGCCTTGACGCGCTGTCCGCGCCGGACGTGGATTTTGAACCCGTCGCCGTTCATGCCCACGGTGTCGAGCCCGATGTGCAGGAGGATTTCAACGCCGTTCGGGAGCGTGAGCCCAAGGGCGTGGTTGCTTCCGTCCATAGTTTGGGAAACGGTCGCGTCAACGGGCGCGAGCAGTACGGAGCTTGTCGGGTCAATGGCGATTCCGTCGCCCAGAACCTTCTCGGCAAACGTCGCGTCGGGGACTTCCTCAATGGCGACGGTTTTGCCCGTCAGGAAGGCTTTGAACTCAAAGGGGGCGTGGGCGGCTTTGGCTTGCGCGTCCGTGAGGGCGGCTTCCGCGTCCAAACGCTCCGCCTCCGCTTCGGCGGCGGCCTCCGCGTCAAGCCCCTTGCGATGTCCGACGACGTAAGTCAGCGCGAACGGCACGGCGATTGCGATTAACATGCACAGCGCGAAAGAACCCATGTATTCCGGGCGGATGGACAAAATTCCGGGCAGGCCGCCGACGCCAATCGCGGTTGCGGTGACGCTTGTCGCCGTGCTTACGACGCCCGCGATACACGAGCCGCACATGCCGCAGATGAACGGGAACACGTATTTCAGGTTAATGCCGAACATGGCCGGCTCCGTGACGCCCAGATAGCAGGAAATGCAGGAGGGGATGTTCAATTCTTGGGCGCGGGCGCTCTTGCGCTGCAAGGCAATCATGCCGAGGACGGCGGAGCCTTGCGCGATATTGGAAAGCGCAATCATAGGCCAGAGCATGGTGCCGGGGTGGGCTGTCGCCTGAGACCCGGCGATAAGCTGGAGGTCGATTGCGTTGCTCATGTGGTGCAGTCCGGTGATGACGAGGGGGGCGTAGAAGAAGCCGAACACGGCGCCGAACAGGACGCGGAACGAGCCGCTGATTCCGGCGTATACCACGTCGGAGATAACCGCGCCGATTTTCCAGCCGATAGGGCCAAGGACGAAGTGCGCCGCCATGACCGCGAGGAGCAGGCTACAGAAGGGCACTAAAATCATGGACACGACTTTTGGCGAAATCTTCTTAAAGAAGCGTTCAAGGTACGCCAACGTAAACGCGGCAAGAATCGCGGGGAGCACCTGCGCCTGATAGCCAATCATGTTGACTTTGATAAAGCCGAAGTCCCACTGGTTGATAGTGCCGTTTGCGAGGGCGTCGGCGACGCCGTAGGCGTTGGTGAGCTGTCCGGAGACAAGGGTCAGACCGAGGATAATGCCGAGCATTTCCGTGCCGCCCATTTTCTTCATGACCGTCCAGCAGATTCCGACGGGAATGCCGACATGGAACACGGCCTCGCCGAGAAGCCACAGGAAGTGGTCGACGCCCGCCCAGAACTGGCTCTGGCTGACAAGCGTCGCGCCGTTAAAGACTTCCATGCTGTCAATGACGTTGCGGAAGCCGAGGATTAAGCCGCCCGTGACGATAGCGGGGATGAGCGGCGCGAAAATCTCCGCGAGGGAAGTCATGAGTTTTTGCAAAACGTTCTGGTTCTGCTTGGACATGCTCTTGACCTGCTCTTTGGAGACGCCGGACACGCCCGAAACGGCGGCGAAATCGTCGTAGAAGTCGGCGACCTCGTTGCCGATAATCACCTGAAACTGTCCGGCCTGCGTAAAGGTGCCTTTGACGGAGGGAATGCGCTCGATGCGTTTGATGTCGGCCTTTTTGGGGTCCATCAGCACGTACCGCATACGGGTAATGCAGTGGGAGACCGCCGCGATGTTTTCGCTCCCGCCGATTGCGGCAAGCAGTTCTTTGGAATCCTCTGTAAACTTGCCCATAGTATGCCTCCTTCGCAATATGTTCAAACAACTTGCGAAAATCATTTTATTATGCGCAAACATCTTTGTCAAGAGCGGGGCAAAGAAAAACCCGCACAAATCGGAAGCCTTCGTTTGTGCGGATTTCCAAGACGGATGTTTACTTTCCGGGTTTTCGTCGGCGAACCTGCCCGTAGAACGCGAAACGGTCGGCTCTGTGGCGCGACTGCGTGAACTCAAACTGCACGCCTTTGGCGTTAAACGTCCTGCTGCTGACCATGACGAGGCAATTATAGTCGCCCAAGTCCAGATATTCCCTGTCCGTCGGCTGGGCGAGCTCCACCGTATACTTGCGCTGCGTGGTGACGATTTTTTCCTTGAGGACGCGCTCCATGTATTCGTACACGGACGCCTCCGCGATTTTGGGCGACAATCCCCGCGCCACGCTTTTTAGGAAGTAATTGTGGTCAAGAATCAGCGCCTCCCCTCCGAGGAAACGGACGCGCCGCAAATAATAAATTTCCTCCCCTTGGGGCAGCCCGGTCAGGGAATGCGTCGGCTCGTCCACGGTTAGTTCCGTAAAGTAGACGACTTTCGTCGTTACGTCCAAATGAGTCCGCTCCGCCGCTTCCTTCATGCTTTCCACGTCGCTGAATTTAAACTCCGTCCGTTCGGGCTTTTCAAACAGGACAAACACCCCTCTGCCGCGGGCGCTCTGCACGTACCCGTCCTCCTCCAAGCGCCCTATGGCGCGGCGCACCGTGTTGCGGGAACATCCGAACTGTTCCGTCAGGTGCTGTTCCGTCGGCAGTTCTTTCGGATAGGCTCCCGCTTCAATCGCGCCGCGAAGCTCCCGATAAATTTTCTCATATCTCACTGTCGGCATAAGCTGTCCCTCCCCGCGTTCGCGTGTAACAAGCATAGCATAATTTGGGGATAGAAGCAAGACAAATTATTATGTCGGCGGTTCTTTTAAGCCTGTTATGCGGTGTTTCCATAAAAAATATCGGGACAGGAAGCGCCCCGTCCCGATATAATAGCAGGAATTAGAAATCCACAGCCGCGTCATAGTAACAGCATTTGAGCAGTTTTTCCATCTCCTCGACGGAGGGCTGACGCGGATTGGAGCCGGTGCAGGCGTCCGCGATAGCGTTCACGGCGATGTCGCGGAGGCGTTCCAGAAAGACGTTTTCCGGCACAAAGCCCTGTTCGCACGGATAGCTGTCCGCGCCGTAGTTCTTGATACAGTGCGGAATGTTCAGCGCGTCGTTCATCCCGCGCAAATGCGCGATAAGCGCGGAGACTTTTTCATCGTCCGGCGCGTCTTTCGGCGCAATGCCCATGTAATCGACAATGACGCCGTAACGCTTTTTCGCTTCCGGGTCTTTCGCGTTGAACGCGATAACCTTGGGCAGATACATGGCGTTGGCCGCGCCGTGAATGATGTGCGCGCCGCAGTCGGCGAAGACCGCGCCCGTCTTGTGGGCCATGGAATGGACAATGCCCAGAAGCGCGTTGGAGAACGCCATACCCGCAAGACACTGCGCGTTGTGCATACGGTCGCGGGCGGACATGTCGCCGTTGTAGGACGGGATTAAATCGGCCTGTATCATCTCAATAGCGTGGATTGCGAGCGGGTCGGTGAAG